>NZ_CP173721.1:2147881-2454721 GCF_045181065.1 Microbacterium sp. M
TCGGCGCGGGCGGCCATGGACTCGAAGCCCTTCTTGATGGCGTCCTGGTGCGATCCGCTGAACGCGGTGAACACCAGGTCGCCGCCCCACGGGCTGCGCTCCGGCACCGGCAGCTGGTTGCAGTACTCGACCGTGCGCTTGACCTGGTCGATGTCGCTGAAGTCGATCTGCGGGTCGATGCCCTGCGTGAACAGGTTCACGCCAAGGGTGATCAGGTCGACGTTGCCGGTGCGCTCGCCGTTGCCGAACAGGCATCCCTCGATGCGGTCGGCGCCGGCCATGTAGCCGAGCTCGGCCGCGGCGACCGCTGTACCGCGGTCGTTGTGCGGGTGCAGCGACAGGATGACGTTCTCACGGTGCGCGAGGTGGCGGTTCATCCACTCGATCGAGTCGGCGTACACGTTCGGCGTCGCCATCTCGACGGTCGCCGGCAGGTTGATGATGACCTTGCGATCGGGGCTCGGCTGGAGCACCTCGATGACGGCGTTGCACACGTCGACGGCGTATTCGAGCTCGGTGCCCGTGTAGCTCTCCGGCGAGTACTCGTAGTACACCTGCGTCTCGGGGATGCGCTTCTCGAACTCGCGGCACAGGCGAGCGCCCTCGAGCGCGATCTGCTTGACGCCCTCCCGATCGGAGCGGAACACCACCTCGCGCTGCAGCACGCTCGTCGAGTTGTAGAAGTGCACGATGGCCTGCTTGGCGCCGGCGATCGACTCGTAGGTGCGCTCGATCAGGTGTTCTCGGCACTGGGTCAGCACCTGGATCGTGACGTCATCGGGGATGAGGTCCTCTTCGATCAGCTGACGGACGAAGTCGAAATCGGTCTGGCTGGCCGATGGGAATCCGACCTCGATCTCCTTGTAGCCCATGCTGACGAGCAGCTCGAACATGACGCGCTTGCGCTCGGGGGACATCGGATCGATGAGGGCCTGGTTGCCGTCGCGGAGGTCGACGGCGCACCAGCGGGGTGCATGCGTGATGCGAGCATCCGGCCAGGTGCGGTCCGGAAGATCGACGCGGATCTGCTCGTGGAACGGCCGGTACTTGTGGATCGGCATCGTGGACGGGCGCTGAGTGTTCTGCATGATGGGCTTCTTCTCTTCGTCAATGTGATCGGGCCAACACAAGCGCCGCGACGAGGAAGGCCCTATTTTCAGGACTCGTCGCGGCAGCTAAGAAGAAGCAGACCGCCGAAAGGCATACCGCCATGGTAGCAGGGCACCACGGATGCGACGACTCCGATGAGACGATCGAATGCATGCAGACACTGAAGGACATGAGCAGAATGCACATCCGCCGGTCTGCCGTCGGACTCGTCTTTATCGGAATGCTCACCGTCAGCGCCTGCGCCGCGTCACCGGGCGCCCCCGCTCCGGTGAGCTCCGACGCACCGTCCGGTCAGAGCCTCGGCTCGCTGATGCCAGGACCACCGGACGCCCCGGTCATCGGCACCGGGACCGTGATGGACATCGGCGGTGACGTGAAGCTCTGCCTCGGTCCGGTGGCGGAATCGTATCCGCCGCAGTGCTCGGGCATTCCCATGATCGGGTGGAACTGGGACGGCGTGGAAGGCAGCGAAGAGGCCGACGACGTGCACTGGGGCGCCTACGCCGTCACCGGCGACTACGACGGTGAGGCCTTCACCGTGACGGAGGCGCCCACATCGCTCGCGCTCTACGACCCGATGCCGATGGACGAGCAGACCGATGGTCAGGGATCGAAAACCCCAGAGGAGCTTCAACAGCTCCAGGACGAGATCGCCACCCGTTTCTCGAGCGCACCCGAGATTCTGCTGGGCTCGTGGCCCGCAGACGGTGTCCTCGTGGTGGACGTCGTCTGGGACGACGGCACGCTGCAGCAGGCCGCGGACGACGACTTCGGAGCGGATGCCGTGGTCATCCGCTCCGCACTGCGCGAAGTCGAGTGATCAGCGGATCAGGAGACGCAGGAGATGCGGCTCACCGTGCCGTACACGTTCGTCCAGTTGCCGGCGTACGCCGTCGCGCGCACCGTCGTGCCGTATTTGGCCTGCATGTAGCCGCTGGAGCGCGCATCCGCGATGGAGCGCACCGTGAAGGTGCCGACCGGGAACGACGTGTTGCAGGTTCCCCAGCTCAGCTTGGCGCCGTTCGTACCGGACAAGGAGAATGCGCAGACCTTGCCCGTGGCGCAGGCACCGACGGAGGCGATCGCCGACGAACGTGCGGAGTACGAGTCGGCCCGCGGTGCGGCGACCGCCATCTCCATGTCGAGCTCAGGCCACACGGCGTGGTACGCGTCGAGCGCGACACCGCCGGGAACCGACTCGAGCATCGCGGCGATCTGGGGATCGGGTTCGACTGCCGTCTCCGCCGCTGCCGCTGCCGCTGCGCCGAACGCACCGGCGATCAGGATGGCCGCGCCCGCCAGGACGGTCGTGATCGCTCGCTTCATCGAGAACTCCTCAGTCTCAGAACCACAGGTCGTACATGACGACGGCGCCCTCCGGGATGATGCCGTCCGCCGAGCCCTGCTCGGACTCGACCCCCACGATTCGGCCGGACTCCGTACTGATCAGAACCGTCTCATCCGTTCCGTCCGCCGAAGCCGGCACGCTCAGAGCGTACACCGGACGCCCGAGGCGATCCGTGCTCTCGCCGAGCACGCTCACGCCGTCCTCGGCATCGAGCATCTCGAGCAGGACCGCATGCTGCGCGTCGGTGAGCGTCCACTGATCGAGTGCCGTCACCACGGAATCGACGAGCTGCGAGGCGTCCGGATCCGCGGGCATCCCGTAGGCCGTGAGCATCGCGAGCACGTCGGCTGCGCTGTCACCCGGCGGCTCGACGACCGGCGTGCCGAACTCACCCGGCGCCATCTCGAGATCGAACAGAACCTCGTCGCCCGGGACCGCCTCGGCGGATTCGTCCGGTGCATCACCGGGCCAGTACGACTCTCCGGCGACCGTGACGAGTCGACCGGAGAGGTCCTCGTGCCAGGTCAGGGAGGAGAACTGCGGGACGACGGCCATCTGCTGCGCGTCGACATCGACCGCCAGCGCCCAGATCGCGGATTCCACCGACCGCTGAGGGTCGGCGGGCCCAGAACCATCGGCGAGGAGAGCAGTCGCCCGCTCCACCACCTGCTGCGTGCTGCCCGCCACCGTGAAGGTGAGCGGCTCCGGCGTCACCGCCACGGCCTGCCCGGCCGGTGTCACCAGCCCGAACACGACCACGCCGGCCGCGGCTGTCGCCGTGAGCGCGGATGCCCACGCGACCCGCGCCGTCCGACGCGGCTCGCGGTGCTGCGGACGCGGTCCTGTCCTGATGATGCGCTCACGCATCCTGATCGCCGATGCGTCGAGCACGGTGTCTCTCGGCGTCCTCGCCGGATTCGCGTCGATCAGCAGACGCGTCAACGCGTCGTCGTCCAGCACTGTCACCACTACGACTCACCCTCCAGTGCATCGCGCAGCGTGTCCCGCGCCCGCCGAAGCGTGGCGCGCACCGCCCCCGGCCGGCTGCGCATGACTTCTCCGGTCTCTCCGACGGAGAGACCGTCCCAATACATCAGGACGACGACCCTGCGCTCGCGCTCACTCAACTGCGCCATCGCGTGGAGGACGTCCCGACGGTCGAGAGTACTCCCTTCGACCTGATTGGTCACGACATTCTTCTGCACGGCCTCCAGAACGGGCTCGCGAACATCACCGCGACGGCGTCGCTCGCGCAGAACGCCTTCCGCGATGCGCAGCAACCAGGTGAGACCGCCGGGCCGTGCCACGCGCAGACGCTCCCAAGCGAGTTGGAAGACCTCCGCCACGACCTCGTACACCTCGGCATCCACGTCGAGGTAGCACTCGACGTGCCGCGTGACGGGCAACCAGTATTCGGAGAAGAGCCGATCGAAGACGCGGCGCTTCTCCGCCTGACGCTGCTCCGACCGGGTGCTCAGAATCCCAGCCGTCCCAGCTGTTTCGGGTCGCGCTGCCATTCCTTCGCGACCTTGACGTGCAGGCCGAGGAAGACCCTCGTACCGAGCAGCTCTTCGATCGCCCCGCGTGACCGAGCACCGACGTCCTTGAGACGCGAACCCTTGTGCCCGATGATGATCGCCTTCTGGCTGTCCCTCTCGACGACGATCTGCGCGTGCACATCCGTCAGGTCGCTGTCCGCCCGACGGGCGATGTCGTCGACGACCACGGCGATGGAGTGCGGCAGCTCGTCGCGAACGCCTTCCAGCGCCGCCTCGCGGATGATCTCCGCGATGCGATCGTCGGTCGACTCGTCCGTCGTGACGCCCTCGGGATACAGTGCCGGCCCCTCGGGCATGAGCTGCAGGATCTCGTCCGCGAGGACGTCCAACTGCTCGTGGGTGAAGGCCGACAGCGGGATCACGGCATCCCAGTCCTCGCGCAGTGCATCGACCTCCATGAGGCGCGCCGTGATCTCGTCGCGACTCGCGGCATCCGTCTTCGTCACGATCGCGATCTTCTTCGCGCGCGGGTACCCGTCCAGCGACGCGGCGATGCGCCGGTCGCCCGGCCCGACCTTCTCCGTGGCCGGCACGCAGAAGCCGATGACGTCGACGTCGCCGAGCACCTGCTCGACGAGGTCGTTGAGACGCTCGCCGAGCAGCGTGCGCGGCTTGTGGATACCGGGGGTGTCGACGATGACCAGCTGGCCGTCCGGACGATTGAGGATGCCGCGGATCGCGCGCCTCGTCGTCTGAGGCTTCTCACTGGTGATGGCGATCTTCTCCCCCACCAGGGCGTTGGTGAGCGTGGACTTGCCCACGTTCGGACGCCCGACGAAGGTCGCGAATCCGCTCCGGGAGTGGTCAGTCATCGTTGTCTCCTTCATCGGGTTCCGCAGCGCGCTCCACGAACACGGTCGCGATTCCACGCCCGCGCCCTCGTGATGCGCCGCCGGTCAGGACGAGACCGCCCAGCACCGCCGTCGCACCCGGCTGCGGGATCTGGCCGAGCGCCTTGCCGAGCAGGCCGCCGATCGAGTCGACGTCCTCGTCTTCGAGTTCGATGCCGAACAGATCGCCGACGTCTTCGAGCGGAAGGCGTGCGCTCACACGATACCGCCCATCGCCGAGCGCCACGACCTCGGCGGGGCCGTGGTCGTACTCGTCGGCGATCTCGCCGACGAGCTCTTCGATGAGATCCTCCAGCGTCACGAGCCCTGAGATCCCGCCGTGCTCGTCGATCACGATGCACACGTGGACCGCGTCGCGCTTCATCTGCTGCAGCAGGGTCTCCGCGCGCATCGACTCAGGGACGAAGGTCGCCGGCCGCGCGATCGGACGCACCGGGACACCGCGCCACGCGTTCTCGTCGCGATACGCGAACTGGACGAGGTCCTTCAGGTACAGCACGCCGACGACATCGTCCGCGTCGTCATCCACGACCGGCATCCGCGAGACGCCGCGGCTGAGGAACAGCTCCATCGCGTCGCTCGTGGTGGCCGCGGCATCCACGGCCAGCATCTCGGTCCGCGGCACCATGACGGCGCGCACGAACTGATCGGTGAAGTCGAAGACGGAGTGGATGAGGTCGCGGTCGTCCTCTTCGATGAGGTCGTTCGATGCGGCCTCGTCGACCATGCTCAGCAGCTGGTCCTCACTGGTGAACGAGCTGCGACCGGCACCGGGTGCGACCCGGTTGCCGAGGGCGACGAGCCCCTGTGCAAGCGGTCCGAGGATGATCCGCAGCCCGCGCACGATGGGTGCACAGGCACGCAGCAGTCCTGGTGCCCTGTGTCGGCCGACCGAACGAGGGCTCGCGCCGACGAGGACGAAGGTGATGCCGGTCATCAGGACGGCCGCGGCGAGCATCGCCCACCAGATGTTGCCGATGAGATTCGTGAAGGCGACGGTCACGAGGACCGCGGCGGTCGTCTCGGCGAGCACGCGGATGAACGCGACCGCGTTGACGTGCACGTCGGGGTCCTCGGCGATCAGGCGCAACGAGGCCGCGTTGCGGCCCTGCTCGCCCAGCTCCTCCAGGTCCGACCGCGATGTGACGCCGAACGCCGCATCGATCGCCGACATGAGACCGCCGAAGGCGACCAGCAGGACAGCCGCGATCAGCAGCAGAGTCTCGGTCATCGGCCGCGTTCAGAGCGGGCGAACCCGACGATCAGCTCCTTCTGAAGCCCGAACATCTCACGCTCCTCGTCGGGTTCCGCGTGGTCGAATCCGAGCAGGTGCAGCAGCCCGTGCGTGGTGAGCAGGATCAACTCGTCCATCAGCGTGTGCCCCGCGGCCTGCGCCTGGGTCTCTGCCACCTGCGGGCACAGCACGATGTCGCCGAGGAGACCGGGTGCGGTCGGGCGGTCCTCGGTACCGGGGCGCAGCTCGTCCATCGGGAAGCTCAGGACGTCCGTGGGGCCTGGTTCGTCCATCCACTGCACGTGCAGGGCCTCCATCGCCCCCTCGTCCACGAGCACGATCGCGACCTCGGCATCCGGACTGACGTGCAGTTGAGCCAGGTTGAAGTCGGTGAGACGCTGCAGCACGGTCTCGTCGACCACGATGGCCGACTCGTTGTTGATCTCGATCATGACAGTCCTCGCTTCGGCATCCGGTCCCTGGGTCCGGGTCGCAGACCCGTTCGTCGCTCGGCGCGGTTCGCGAACTCGTGCGCCTGGTCGCGCTCCACCTTGGCGGCCGTGCGCTGCTCGTCGTACTCGCTGTAAGCGTCGACGATGCGCCCGACCAGCGAGTGGCGCACGACGTCGTCGCTGGTGAGCCGCGAGAAGTGGATGTCGTCGATCTCCTTGAGAACGCGTGTGACCAGTCGCAGCCCCGAGGCGCCCTGGGGCAGATCCACCTGGGTGATGTCACCGGTGACGACCATCTTCGTCCCGAATCCGAGACGGGTCAGGAACATCTTCATCTGCTCAGGGGTGGTGTTCTGCGCCTCGTCCAGCACGACGAAGGAGTCGTTGAGTGTCCGGCCGCGCATATAGGCAAGCGGTGCCACCTCGATCGTCCCCGTCGCCATGAGGCGCGGCACGATCTCGGGGTCCATCATCTCGTTGAGCGCGTCGTACAGGGGACGCAGGTACGGGTCGATCTTGTCCGTCAGCGTGCCGGGCAGGAAACCGAGCCGCTCGCCCGCCTCGACCGCTGGGCGGGTCAGGATGATGCGCGCGACTTCCTTGCGCTGCAGCGCCTGGACGGCCTTCGCCATCGCCAGGTAAGTCTTGCCGGTACCGGCCGGGCCGATGCCGAAGACGATCGTGTTCTCCTCGATGGCGTCGACGTATTCCTTCTGGCCGAGCGTCTTGGGCCGGATCACCTTGCCCCGCGTGGACAGGATCGCCTCGCCGAGCACCTCGCTCGGGCGCGGTCCGCCCTCCTGGCGGAGCATGCGCGCTGAACTGGTGACATCGCTGGGCGCGAGGTCGTGTCCTTGCCTGGTCATGGTGAGCAGCTCCTCGACGAGGGATTTGGCCGCGGCGACGCGGGTTGCATCGCCGGTCAGGGTGATCTCGTTGCCCCGCACGAGCACCTGCACCTGCGGGTGCTCCTTCTCGAGCATCCGGAGCAGCCGATCCTGCGGACCGAGCAATTGCACCATGGCGACGCCATCGGCATAGATGCGCTCTGTGGCGCCGTCTGCTGTGGCGTTGAGGTCGTCGTTCGTGTCGTCAGAGGCCAACGAGGTCGCCTTCTTCGATGTTGCCGAGCACGTGTGCGTGCACGTGGAAAACGGACTGCCCCGCGCTTGCGCCGTTGTTGAAGATCAACCGGTATTCGCCGTTCGCGTGCTCGTCGGCGAGCTGCTTGGCCGCCGCGATGATCTCCGCGAGCAGCGCCGGGTCGCCGTCAGCGAGCTCGGTCACGTCGCGGAACTGCTCGGTCTTGGGGATCACGAGCGCGTGCAGCGGCGCCTGCGGATTGATGTCGCGGATCGCGAACACCCGATCGGTGTCGAGCAGGATCTCACCCGGGATGTCCCCGTTGAGGATGCGCGTGAAGATCGAGGGCGACGTCATGCGCTCAGTCTATCCGCCGGGGCACGCCGGCCGGGCGTCAGGGCGACCTGCGGGCGACGCACCCGGAGTCCGCCGTGCGGGTCACCAGCGCCCGAGGCGAGCCGACAGCACGGCGATCGCAGCGGGCCCCGCGGTCGAGGTGCGCAGCACCGTATCCCCCAGTCGCACGCGCTCGGCGCCTGCTGACGCCAACCGCTCGAGCTCGTCCGCACTGATGCCGCCCTCGGGTCCGACGACGAGCACGAGATCGCGCCCGTCGGGCTCGACAGCAGAAAGACGATCGTCTGCGGTGGGGTCGAGCACGAGCACGCGCTGCTCAGCTGCGCGCGCGATCACCTGCGCAGTCGAGCTCACCGACGAGACCTCGGGAACCCATGCGCGGTGCGCCTGCTTGGCGGCCTCCCGCACGATCGACGCCCAGCGCTCGCGTCCCTTGACGGCCTTCGGGCCCTCCCAGCGCGAGATGCTGCGCGCCGCCTGCCACGGCACGATCTCGTCGACGCCGAGCTCGCACGACGCCTGCACGGCGAGTTCGTCCCGATCGCCTTTCGC
Source organism: Microbacterium sp. M (assembly GCF_045181065.1). Classification (GTDB taxonomy): domain Bacteria; phylum Actinomycetota; class Actinomycetes; order Actinomycetales; family Microbacteriaceae; genus Microbacterium. The sequence continues at coordinate 2,156,428 of NZ_CP173721.1, forward strand.
AAGCGCCTGGACGAGCACGAGGCGCGGCGACGGCCGTTCCCGCACGACCCGGCGCATCACCCGCACATCGACGCGCGACGCGGACACGTCGACGGCTTCGCCTTCCAGCCACACGCCGGCGCCGTCGCCGATCGTCACCGCCTCGCCGACGCGCACCCGCCGGACGACGGCGGCGTGCTTCGCCTCGGCTCCGGTGAGCGTGACGATGCTTCCCTCACCGGCATCCGATGCGGACTCGACGACGAAATGCAGCGCCATGACTCAGTGCCCGCGGAACCGGTCGCGCAACTTGGAGAACAGACCCTGCTGGAACTGCGCGAGCTGGGGCTCGGGGGCCTTGGCCTTCTTCGCGAAGTCCTCGATCAGTCGGCGCTGGGCCGAATCCAGCTTGGTGGGAGTGAGAACCTGCACCCCTACCCGCAGGTCTCCGCGCTGGGTCCCCCGCAACGGCGTGATCCCACGCCCCTTGATGGTCAGCACATCGCCGGACTGCACGCCGGGACGGATCTCCAGTTCCACCGGCCCGTCGAGTCCGTCGATCGTCGTCTCGGTGCCAAGGACGGCATCCGTCATCGCGACTTCGAGCGTCGCCAGCAGATCGTCGCCCTCGCGACTGAAGGTCGGGTGGGACGCGACGGTCACCTCGACGTACAGATCGCCGTTCGGGCCACCGGCCTTGCCGACCTCCCCGGAGCCGGGCAGCTGAAGGCGCAGCCCCGTCTCGACGCCGGCCGGGATGTCGAGCGACACCGTCCGACGCGACCGGACGCGGCCCTGACCACCGCAGGTCGCACACGGGTAGGGAATCGTCGTCCCGTAGCCCTCGCACGTCCCGCAGGGCTGAGATGTCACCACGTTTCCGAGGAGGCTGCGCACCTGGCGCTGCACATGACCGGAGCCGCCGCAGATGTCGCAGGTCACGGGCGACGTGCCCTCCTGGCAGCAGGATCCTTGACACGTCTCGCAGAGCACCGCGGTGTCGACCTCGATGTCGCGATGGGCGCCGAAGACCACGTCGCCGAGGTCGAGGTTCACTCGCACCAGGGCGTCCTGTCCCCGTTCCCGCCGCGATCGGGGCCGCGCGCTGCGTCCGCCGCCCGCCCCGCCGAAGAAGGTCTCGAAGATGTCCCCGAACCCGCCGAAGCCACCCGCTCCGAATCCGCCGTTCTCGTCGCCGCCCATGTCGTAGCGGCGTCGCGACTCCTCATCGCTCAGCACGTCGTACGCGTGCGTGACGAGCTTGAACCGCTCCGAGGCGTCATCACCGGGATTCACATCCGGGTGCAGCTGCCGTGCGAGACGACGGTACGCCTTCTTGATCTCGTCCTGGGAGGCGTCGCGCGCCACCCCGAGGACCTCATAGTGGTCCGCCACAGTCACCTCTCGTCTTCGTCGAGCAGCCGGGACAGGTAACGGGCCACTGCCCGCGCTGCCGCCAGATTGCTCGGATAATCCATCCGGGTCGGACCCATCACGCCGACCCGCGCCATCCCACCAGGGGTGGCGTAGTTGCTGGCCACGATCGAGGCCTCGCCCAGACCGAACGGCTCGTTCTCGGTTCCGATGCTGGCCGCGAGTCCCTGCTCGTCGGTCACCATCTCGCTCATCAGCCGCAACAGCGTCACCTGCTCCTCGATCGCCTCGAGAAGCGGATGGATGCTGCCCCGGAAGTCCTGTTCGCGTCGCGCCAGCGTCGCCGCTCCTGCCATGACGAGCTTCTCCTGACGGAACTCGTCCAGCTCCTCGGCGATCACTCCCGCCAGCACGCGCTGCGCGATCTCCGAACGGCCGGGCTTCACCGCCGCAGCCAGCGCGCCGACCAGTTCGCGCGCCTCGCTCACAGCCCGTCCGGTGATGGACGCCGACAGCCGGGCACGCAGCACGGCGACCTCGGCCTCATCCAGGTCGACCGGCAAGCCCGCGATCCGCTGGGAGACCCCGCCGGCATCGGTGACGAGCACGACGAGCAACCGGTTCGGCGCGAGCGCGACGAGTTCGAGATGCGTGAGATGCGCACGCGCGAACGACGGGTACTGCGCCAGCGCGACCTGTCCGGTGAGCTGGGTGAGCACGCGAACGGTGCGCGCCATGAGATCGTCGAGATCGGCGGGATCCGCGAGGAACATCTCGATCGCACTGCGCTGCGCCGTCGAGAGCGGTCGCAGCTGTGCGAGGTGATTGACGAAGACCCGGTAGCCCTTGTCCGTCGGAACACGGCCGGAAGACGTGTGCGGCGCCGTGATGAGCTCCTCGTCCTCGAGCAGCGCCATGTCGTTGCGGATGGTGGCCGCCGAGACGCCGAACGAGTAGCGATCGACGATCGACTTGCTGCCCACCGGCTCGTGGGTCGCGACGTAGTCCTGGACGATCGCACGAAGGACCTGCAGACCGCGCTCACTGACCATGACCCGTCTCCCTCCCGCTGGCACTCACCGCTTCAGAGTGCCAATTCTACCCGCCGGGCGGGCCCGGCCGCGTTCATCTCGCGGATAGGGCGCGCCCATACGATGCTGGATATGAGCGCGCAGCCCCAGGTCACGATCTCCACCGGCACTCTGCGAGGCGAAGCGGATGCCGGGATCCGCCGATTTCTCGGCATCCCGTACGCCGCACCGCCCTTCGGCGAGAACCGCTTCCGCGAGCCCCGCCCGCCGGCGCAGTGGGACGGCGTCCGCGACGCCACCGCGTTCGCAGCGACCGCCCCGCAGCTGCCGTACCCGGGTGCGATCGGCGAGCTCCTCGGCAGCGTAGAGATCCCCGGCGACGACATTCTGGCGGCGAACGTCTGGACGCCATCGGGTGCCGCGAACGCGCCCGTCGTGCTGTGGATCCACGGCGGCGCACTGGAGCGCGGCACCCCCGCCCTGCCCGGATACGACGGAACCGCCTTCGCCAGGGCCGGCATCGTCTTCGCCTCGATCGGCTACCGTCTCGGCTCCGAGGGCTTCTCGGTCCTCGACGGCGTCCCCCGCAACCTCGGTCTGCGCGACGTCGCGGCCGGACTGGAGTGGGTGCACCGGGAGATCTCCGCCTTCGGCGGTGACCCCGCCCGCATCACCGTGATGGGTGAATCCGCCGGCGGCACACTCGTCTCCGGGCTTCTCGCCCGCGACGATTCCCGGGCCCTGATCGCCCGCGCCATCATCCAGTCGGGCCCCCTCCAGGCGCAGTCCGCGAAGAAGGCCGGACGCGTGACAGCCCAGCTCGCCGAGCATCTCGGCATCCGCGCGTCCGGCGCAGCGTTCTCAGCCGTCTCACCTTCAGCTCTGCTCGACGCGCGACGGAAGCAATCGGCGGGAAGCACGCCGATGGGCGGCGCACCCGGCTTCCAGCTCGTGATCGACGAGGAGTCGCTGCCGCGTTCGCCCCACGACGTCCTTCCGACCATCGAGACCCCGCTGCTCATCGGCACCAACACGGACGAGTACCGCCTCTGGTTCACCCCGCAGGCACTCGCCGGAGTGACGGCGTTCACGCTGCTCGCGGCCCGCCTGGCCCTGCGGATCCCCGCCCGTGCGGTGCGTGCGTATCGGAAGGCGTGGCCCGTCGCGGCCACCGGCGAGATCTTCGGTCAGGTGGCGACGGACGTCATCCTCCGCTCCCCCGCGACGTTCGTCGCGGCCGCCAAGCCGTCGCCGACGTTCGTCTACGAATTCGCCTGGCAGAGTCCGGCCCGCGATCTCCGAGCTGCGCATGCGCTCGAGCTCGGCTTCGTCTTCGACACGCTGACGGATGCCGAGTCGCAGCGGCTCTCCGGTCCGGATGCTCCGGCATCCCTCGCGGCGGAGATGAACGCGGACTGGGTCCGCTTCATCGCAACGGGCGACCCCGGTTGGCCCGCGTTCGACGAGCGCCGGCTCACCCGCTTGTACGACACTCGGATCATCGATGTCCCTCAGCGTCGACAGGAACCGCTGGATCTGCTGCCGATCAGTCGGTGAGCTCTCGCACGACCGCATCGGCGAGCAGGCGCCCCTTCAGCGTCAGTTGCACGCGACCGCCGAGTGCAGCACCCGCATCGACGAGCCCGGAGGCGATCAGGCCCGCGACCCGCGTGCGGTTCGCCTCCGGAAGCTCTGCGATGACGAGGCCCTCCCGGATCCGGCTCAGCAGCAGCACCCGCTCGAGCATCCGGGATTCGTCATCCGGGCGCTCGGTGCCTGCGGCCGGCGACTCACCGCCGGCGAGCCGCTGGGCGTAGGCCGCAGGATGCTTGACGTTCCACCACCGCAGACCCGCCACGTGGCTGTGCGCTCCCGGGCCGAACCCCCACCAGTCCGTGCCGCGCCAGTACGCGAGGTTATGGCGCGACCGGTTGTCCGCCGTCCCCGACACGCGTGAAGGACGGGACCAGTTGCTCACCTCGTACCACTCGAATCCGGCCTCGGCGAGAACGCGATCCGCGAGTTCGTACATGTCGGCCTGCAGATCGTCCGACGGTTCCGGAACCTCACCACGACGGATCTGGCGCGCCAGCTTCGTGCCGTCCTCGATGATGAGCGCGTACGCCGAGATGTGATCAGGGTCGAGCGCGAGCGCAGCATCCAGCGATGCCCTCCAGTCGTCGAGCGACTCTCCCGGCGCACCGTAGATCAGGTCCACGCTGACGGCCAGCCCTGCGCCGCGCGCCGCCTCGACGGCGGTCTGCACGTTCGCAGGCTCATGCGTGCGGTCGAGGGCGGCGAGCACGTGAGGCACGGCGGACTGCATCCCGATCGAGAGGCGGGTGACTCCGGCGGCGGCCAGCGTCTGCGCCACGGCGGGAGTCACCGTGTCGGGGTTCGCCTCGACCGTGACCTCGGCCCCCTCACGCAGGCCGAATGCATCCGTCGCCGCGGTCAGCATCCGCGCCAGGTCGCCGGCGGGCAGCAGCGTCGGTGTGCCGCCGCCGAAGAAGACCGTGTCCATCGGGCGCAGCTCGCCGGCATCGGAGAGAACGCGGCGCGCGAGTTCGATCTCGGTGATCAGCGTCGAGGCGTAGTCCTCCTGCTTGGCGCCCCGCAGCTCATTCGAGGTGTACGTGTTGAAGTCGCAGTATCCGCAGCGGACGCGGCAGAACGGCACGTGCAGATACGCGGAGAACGACGTCGAGGCATCGATCACCAGATCGGAGGGCAGCCGGCCGTCCACGGGCGCCGGTTCCCCCAGCGGAAGGGGTCCGGCCATCAGAGCGGCGTCGCGTACAGCGGCGAGATCGCCCGCAGATACCGCGCGAAGAGCTCACGACGACGGCGCTTCACCAGCCCGGGAAGCGTGCGATACAGCAAGCCGTTGGGCGCATCGAACGCGCGCACCGTGAACCAGACCTCGTCGTTGTCCTCGCGCCACTCGATGTCGAAGGACTCCTCGCCGCGCACGACGGAACCGCCGACGGTGCCCAGTACGAATCCGACCCGCCTGGCGTCCTCGGTCACCGAGATCACGCGCAGCTCGGCGTCGGCGCGCATGCCTGCGACGCGTCCGCGAAGGTGCAGCGTCATGCCTGCGCCCGCGTACGGCAGGCCTTCCGAATCGAACCGCTGCTCGACGTCGCGGCGGCTGGGAGCGATCGCGTTGCCCTCGGCATCGAAGCTGACACCCGCATAGGAGGGTCCGGATGCCGGCCGCACGTCCTCGACCGAGAGCCCGGCCGCGCGCTGCGCCGTCCACGACAGCAGGGCGTCGCCGGCTGTACGGAATCGCTCGACCCCGCTGCCGATCCGCCAGGACTGCTCCGCGGGGATGCTGTGCTCGGGTGGATACTGCATGAGGTCGGGGGCGTGCGTCGCCCCCACGGCCGCATAGTCCACCGTGTCGTCTCGGAAGGTACCGCGCCGCATGTTCTCCAGCCTACCCATCCTGTCTGGGAGGGTCCTCTGACCCGCGGACCCGACTACTTCTTGTCCTTGCCGTCGACGTCGCCGGAAAGCGCAGCGATGAACGCCTCCTGGGGGACCTCGACCCGGCCGACCATCTTCATGCGCTTCTTGCCCTCCTTCTGCTTCTCGAGGAGCTTGCGCTTGCGGGTGATGTCACCGCCGTAGCACTTGGCGAGGACGTCCTTGCGGATCGCTCGGATGGTCTCGCGGGCGATGATGCGTGCACCGATCGCCGCCTGGATCGGCACTTCGAACTGCTGGCGAGGGATGAGCTTGCGCAGGCGCTCGGCCATCATCGTGCCGTACGCGTACGCCTTCTCGCGGTGCACGATCGAGCTGAAGGCGTCGACCTTCTCGCCCTGCAGCAGGATGTCGACCTTGACCAGATCCGCTTCCTGCTGGCCGGCGGGCTCGTAGTCCAGCGAGGCGTACCCCTGCGTCTTCGACTTGAGCTGATCGAAGAAGTCGAACACGATCTCGCCGAGCGGCATGTTGTACCGCAGCTCCACGCGCTCCTCGGAGAAGTACTCCATGCCGAGCAGCGTGCCGCGGCGCGACTGGCAGAGCTCCATGACCGTGCCGACGTAGTCCTTCGGCAGCAGGATCGCCGTCTTGACCACAGGTTCGGACACCGAGCCGATGCGGCCGTCGGGGTACTCGCTGGGGTTCGTGACGGTCACGGTCTCGCCCGTGTCGCTCGTCAGCACTTCGTAGATCACGCTCGGCGCCGTCGTGATGAGGTCGAGGCCGAACTCACGTTCGAGGCGTTCGGTGATGATCTCGAGGTGCAGGAGTCCGAGGAATCCGCAGCGGAACCCGAATCCGAGCGCCACCGACGTCTCGGGCTCGTACTGCAAAGAGGCGTCGGACAGTTTGAGCTTGTCGAGCGCTTCACGCAGCTCGGCGTAGTCGCTGCCGTCGATCGGATAGATGCCGGAGAACACCATCGGCTTCGGGTCGGTGTAACCGGGCAGGGCCTGGGTCGACGGCTTGCGCGCCGTGGTGATGGTGTCGCCGACCTTCGACAGTCGGACGTCCTTCACTCCGGTGATCAGGTAGCCGACCTCGCCGACGCCCAGTCCCTTCGATGGCACCGGCTCGGGGCTGGAGACTCCGACTTCGAGCGCTTCGTGGGTCGCGCCTGTGGACATCATCTGGATCCGCTCGCGCGGGCTCAGGCTGCCGTCGATCATGCGCACATAAGTGACGACACCGCGATAGGCGTCGTAGACGGAGTCGAAGATCATCGCGCGCGCCGGAGCGTCCGCGTCGCCCTTCGGCGCCGGGATCTCCTGCACCAGTCGGTCGAGGAGCTCCTCGACGCCGACGCCCGTCTTGCCCGAGACGCGCAGCACGTCCTCCGGCTTGCCGCCGATCAGCGAGGCGAGCTCCTTGGCGTACTTCTCCGGATCGGCCGCAGGAAGATCGATCTTGTTCAGCACCGGGATGATGTGCAGGTCGTTCTCGAGCGCGAGGTAGAGGTTCGCCAGCGTCTGGGCCTCGATGCCCTGGGCGGCGTCGACGAGGAGGATCGCTCCCTCGCAAGCGGCCAACGATCGCGACACCTCGTAGGTGAAGTCGACGTGGCCTGGCGTGTCGATCATGTTGAGGGCGAAGGTGTCGCCGTCGATCTGCCACGGCATCCGGACGGCCTGGCTCTTGATCGTGATGCCGCGCTCGCGCTCGATGTCCATCCGATCCAGATACTGCGCGCGCATGTCGCGGTCGGAGACGACGCCGGTGATCTGCAGCATCCGGTCGGCGAGCGTCGACTTGCCGTGATCGATGTGGGCGATGATGCAGAAATTCCGGATCTGCGCGGGCGGCGTCGCGGCCGGCGAGAGAGGAGTGAGAGCGCGTGGTGACATGTCCCGACGATTCTACGGTGAGCCGTCCCTAATCCCCGATTCGTGGAAACCAGTGATAGTCTCGCGAAGTTGCCTTGGCTCGCTCAGTGACACTGAGTTCCACAGGCGATACGACTCCGTAACAGACACGTAACGGTGTTGCATCGCGCAAGACCGCGGATGGTGCTTGACTATCATCCCGACCCAGCGTTGCGTCGGAAGATCCCGCGCGCGTCTGTATAGAGAAAGACTCATCACCTTGATCAAGTATCTCGTGCGCCGCCTCCTGGGGTGGGTGCTGATGATCGTCATCGCGACGAACATCACTTATTTCCTGGCCTGGAACTTCCTCGATCCTGAGAACAATTACGTCGGACGGCGACCCCCGCTCTCGCAGGAGCAGATCGATGTTCTGCTCGTCCCGCGGAACCTCAGCGAATCCGTACCGCTGCTCGAGCGGTGGTGGACGTGGCTCTCCGGCATCATCTTCCGCTGGGACTGGGGCATGGGCCCGACCGGCGAATCGGTGAACGAGCAGGTCGCCTACCGGATCTGGATCAGCGCGGAGCTCGTGCTCGGTGCGACGATCATCACGACGATCCTCGGCATCGCGCTCGGCGTCTACACGGCTTCCCGGCAGTACAAGCTCGCCGACCGCATCGGTCAGGGCACCAGCATCATCACGATGAACATCCCGACGGTGGTCGCCGGCTTCGCGCTCGTGCTCCTGGCGATCAACTTCAACAACGCCGTCGGCACGACCGTCTTCTACGTGGTCGGTTCTTCCAGCCCTGGCGTCGAGGGCTTCTTCCCCGTGCTCATCGATGTGCTCCAGCACCTGACGCTTCCCACTTTGGGTCTCGTCATCACCGGCTACGCGTCGATCCACTTCCTGCAGCGCTCGCTCCTGCTGGACAACATCAAGGCCGACTACGTCCGCACCGCCCGCGCGAAGGGCCTGACGAAGCAGCAGGCCATCCGCAAGCACGCGCTGCGCACGTCGCTGATCCCTGTCACGACGCAGGTCGCGTTCACGATCCCTGCCGTGTTCACCGGCGCGGTCCTGACCGAGACGATCTTCAACTGGAACGGCATGGGCCGCTACTTCATCCAGACCCTGAACGGCAATGACATTCATGGCGTCGTCGCGGTCGCCGCGTTCGGTGCCCTCATGACGGCGATCGGCGCCATCCTCGCCGACATCACCGTTGTCGTCCTCGATCCGAGAGTGCGGGTGAGCTGATGTCCCTCGAAGCAATCGAAGTCTCCGCGGAGATCGAGAACAAGCTGAAGACGCGCAAGCGCACGTCGCTCATGAAGCTGTACACGCGTCGCTTCATGCGCAACCGCGGAGCAATGCTCGGCGTCGTGATCCTCATCCTGCTCGTCCTGTTCGCGATCGTTGGTCCGCTCATCTCGCCGTACAGCCCGGCCGATCTGGACTTCCTGGCACTGCGGCAGGCGCCGTCCGCCGAGCACTGGTTCGGCACGAACGGCTCAGGAAACGACAACTTCGCGCAGGTCGCCACCGGTCTCCAGCGCTCGATGATGATCGCCGTGGTGGTCGCGTTCGGCACCACCGCCGTCTCGGCCATCGTCGGTGCGACGGCCGCCTACTTCCGCGGCTCGTACGAGCGCATCATGCTGGCGGTCATCCACTTCATGATGGTGATCCCGAACTTCCTGATCCTCGCGATGATCTCCAACGACGCGGGCGGCAACTGGATCGTCATCTCGCTGGTCATGGTGTTCATCGTCGGCTGGTTCATGCCGGCGCGCATCATCTGGACGCTCTCGCTCTCGCTGCGCGAGCGCGAGTACATCCACGCCGCGCGCTACGCCGGCCTGCCTGGTTTCAAGATCGTGACCCGGCACATGCTGCCGAACATCGGCTCGCTGCTGGTGATCAACTTCACGCTCGGAGTCGTTTCCGCTGTGCTGACCGAGACGGCGCTGTCCTTCCTCGGGTTCGGCGTGAAGCTCCCCGACGTCTCGCTCGGCGCGCTGATCGGCTACGGCTCGAGCACGCTCGTCAGCGCGCCGTGGCTGTTCTACTTCCCGGCCATCGCCCTGACGCTGCTGACCGTCTCGATGGCACTCATCGCCGACGGACTGCGTGATGCCCTCGATCCGACTTCGGCGGCTGGAGGTCGCGCATGAGTACAGTTCTGTCCGTCCGCGATCTCAAGGTTAGCTTCCCCTCGGAGGCAGGACGCGTGGATGCTGTCCGCGGCGTCTCCTTCGACCTGGAGTCCGGCAAGACGCTCGGCATCGTCGGCGAGTCCGGATCAGGCAAGTCGGTCACGTCGCTCGCCATCATGGGCCTGCTCGACGACAACGCGAAGGTCACCGGCTCGATCGTCTACGACGGTCAGGAGCTCATCGGCAAGACCGACAAGCAGCTCTCGGTGATCCGCGGCAACGGCATGGCGATGGTCTTCCAGGACCCGCTGACCTCGCTCACCCCGGTGTTCACGATCGGCGACCAGCTGATCGAGGCGCTCACGGTCCATCGCAGCCTGTCGAAGAAGGAGGCGTGGGCACGTTCGGTCGAGTTGCTCTCGCTCGTCGGCATCCCCGAGCCGGAGCGCCGGATGAAGTCGTTCCCGCACGAGTTTTCGGGGGGAATGCGTCAGCGCGTCGTCATCGCGATCGCGATGGCGAACAACCCGAAGCTGATCATCGCGGACGAGCCGACCACGGCTCTGGACGTGACCATCCAGGCGCAGATCCTCGAGCTCATGGGCAAGGCGCAGGATGAGACCGGCGCGGCGATGATCATGATCACGCACGACATGGGCGTGGTCGCGAAGACCGCCGATGACGTCCTGGTGATGTACGCGGGCAAGCCCGTCGAGCACGCCGCCGTGCGCGAGCTGTTCTACCGCACTCGGATGCCGTACTCGATCGGTCTGCTGGGCGCGATCCCCCGCGTCGACAAGGCCGAGAAGGTGCCGCTGATCCCGATCAAGGGCAACCCGCCGCTGCTGATCAACCTGCCGGATGCGTGCCCGTTCGCGGACCGCTGCCCGATCGCGATCGATGCCTGCCGTGACGGCGAGCCGGCGCTGCGGCCGATCCACACTGCCGGTGGCGATGACCACGATGTCGCCTGCATCAGGGCCGACGACATCGACGACGACGGCACGATCGGCGGGATGCCGGTGTTCCCCGTCCCCGAGATCCCCGAGAGCGCGCTCGTCCAGACGCCGCGCGAAGAGCGTCCGATCATGCTCGAGGCGGTCAACCTCAACAAGACGTTCCCCCTGATGAAGGGTTCGCTGTTCAAGCGCAAGGTCGGCGAAGTTCACGCCGTCAAGGGCCTCAGCTTCGATGTGCGCGAGGGCGAGACCCTCGCGATCGTCGGCGAATCGGGCAGCGGCAAGACCACGACGCTGCTGCAGATCATGGACCTCGTCAAGCAGGAGGACGGCGACATCCGCATCGCGGGCAAGAGCGTCGCAGACATCAAGTCGCGCGCCGACGAGCGCAAGCTCCGCCGTGACCTGCAGATCGTGTTCCAGGACCCGATGGGCGCCCTCGACCCGCGCATGACGGTCTGGGACATCATCGCCGAGCCGATGTTCGCGATCGGGATGCACAAGGACGAGGTCTTCGACCGCGTCGAAGAGCTCATGGCGCTGGTCGGACTCGACCCGGCGCACAGCGACCGGTTCCCGACGGCGTTCTCCGGAGGCCAGCGGCAGCGTATCGGCATCGCCCGCGCCCTCTCCACGAACCCCAAGGTCGTGGTGCTCGACGAGCCCGTTTCGGCGCTCGACGTGTCGATCCAGGCCGGTGTGATCAACCTGCTCGATGAGCTCAAGTCCAAGCTCGGCCTGTCGTACCTGTTCGTCGCCCACGACCTCGCGGTCATCCGGCACATCGCCGACCGTGTGGCAGTGATGTACCGCGGGTCGTTCGTCGAGCACGGCGATGTCGATCAGGTGTTCGACAACCCGCAGCATCCGTACACGAAGGCACTGCTCTCCGCCATCCCGATTCCGGACCCGGACATCGAGCGGACCCGCGAGCGGATCATCCTTCCGGTCGAAGGATTCGACGCGACGGCGGTCATCGCCGGCTGACCTGTGGACGTATTCCGCACCGATCGATGACGCGTGTGAAACAGTCTTGTGACGCTTTCTGCACAGTCCGATAACGAATCGGCACGCAATGCGATCCGCTCGCCAGGGGCGGAATAGTCTGCCCCTATCCCAAGTAAGGCCGACAGGCACTAAGGAGTACCATGAAACGGCATCAGAAGCTGATGGGCATCGCCGCTCTCGGTGGCGCCCTCGCACTCGCCATGAGCGCATGTGCACCAGCGACCAACGGCGGCGGCAACGAAGGCGAGGGCGAAGGCCCTCAGACCGTCGAAGGCGCCGACTACAACCCCCAGCCCCGCGAGAACCTCGAGGCCGGTGGCGAGCTGCGCATCCCCATCTCCAACATCGCGGAGCAGCTGAATTACTTCCACAGCGATGGCGACGCTCGCGTCACGCAGGTCGGAACCTGGTTCCGCCCGCAGGTGCTGCTGATGGACCCGGACGGCACGGTCAAGCCGAACCCCGCGTACCTCGACGACTACTCCTTCGGTGTCGAGGACGGCAAGACCGTCCTGCACTTCAAGGTCAACGAGAAGGCCGTCTGGAACGACGGCACTCCGATCGACGTCACCGCCTTCCAGGCCACTTGGACGGCCCAGAACGGTGAGAACCCGGAGTACCTGCCGAACGCCACCGACGGCTGGAAGGAAATCGAGTCCGTCGAGGCCGGCGAGAACGACCACGACGTCATCGTCACGTTCAAGGGCGAGTTCGCCTGGCCCGAGATGGTCTTCTCCCAGCTGCTGCACCCGGCCGTCAACACGCCGGAGCTCTTCAACACCGCGTTCCTCGGTGACTGGCACCCCGAGTGGGGCGCAGGTCCCTACACGGTCGAGGACTACGACAAGACCGGTGGCGTCGTCACGCTCGCGCCGAACCCGAAGTGGTGGGGCGACGAGCCGCTGCTCGACAAGGTCACCTTCATCCAGATGGAGCCGACCGCTGCCGTCAACGCGCTGCGCAACGGCGAGGTCGACATGGCCGAGACCGGCAGCGCCGAGCTGCTGGCTCAGGTCGAGGACCTCGATGGCGTCGAGACCTACAGCGGTCAGGCGACCGCGAACGCGATCTTCACGCTGAACGCCACGAACCCGGTGCTCTCCGAGCTCGAGGTCCGCAAGGCGGTCTTCGAGGCGATCAACATCGAGCAGATCAAGGAGATCGTCTTCAACGGTCTCAACTACACCGAGGAGCCCGCCGGCTCGCTGACGCTGTTCTCGTTCCAGCCGGACTACAGCAACGCTCTCGAGGAGGCCGGCCGCAAGGACGGTGACACCGAAGGTGCCAACAAGCTCCTCGACGAGGCCGGCTGGGTTCCCGGTGAGGACGGCATCCGCGAGAAGGACGGCCAGCGCCTGTCGCTCGTCTTCCCGGTCCACTCCGACACCGAGACCGCCCGCGCGCGTTCGCTCGCGGTGCAGTCGCAGCTCGAAGCCGTCGGCGTCGAGGTCGAGATCGATCAGCGTCCGTCCGCGGAGTTCGCCGAGGACTACAACACGCAGAACGGTGACATCTTCTTCCTCAACTTCACGTCGTCCGACCCGTTCGGTGCCGCCTGGTTCTGCCAGCTGTACTGCTCGGACAGCGGCCTGAACCTGTCGGGCACCGGCACCCCGGAGATCGACAAGATGATCCACGAGGAGCTGGAGACGATCTCCGACCCGGTGGAGCAGACGAAGAAGGCCATGGAGATGGAAGCTCAGATCTTCTCGGAGACCTGGGGCATCATCCCCGTCCTGAACGGCCCGGAGATCTGGACCGTCAAGGCCGGCCTGGCGAACCTCACGCCTGAGCCGTACGTCGGCCTCGACCTGTTCGGCATCACGCCGGTCGAGAACGTGGGCTACGAGAAGGAGTAACTTCTCGCACTCCTGAGGCGGGGCCGGTGGTTGATCCACCGGCCCCGCTTTCGCGTGCGGCGGCGGGTCTGTTCTCTATGCTGAGGCTCGTGAAGCCTCGCGTCGTCCTCGTCCACGGCATCCGAACGTCACGGACCATGTGGCGCAGCCAGCTCGACCATCTCGCGGCGCGCGGCGTCGGCGCCGTGGCCGTGGATCTCCCCGGACACGGCTCGCGTATGCACGAGCCGTTCACGCTGACCGAGGCGTCGGCGACGATCGACCGCGCCGTACGGGATGCCGCGGCCCACGCGCCTGTACTGCTCGTCGGCCAGTCGATGGGAGGCCTGCTCTCTGTGGCGTACGCCGGGCAGAAGGACGCTCCGCCCCTCGCAGGACTCATCGGCGCCGCCTGCACGACGTTCCCACGCGGCGTCCCCCTGTCGACGTATCGCTTTCTCACGCAGCAGTTCGATGCGCTGCCCGATCGAGGACTGTGGCTCACCAGGCGCATGCTGGCTGCGACGCTTCCCGAGGACACCCGTGCGGACTTCGAGGCCGGCGGATACGCGTTCGACACACAGGGTGACGCGCTGACCAGTCTCGGCGATCTGGATCTCGAGACCGCGCTCCCCCGCATCCGGATCCCGGTGTGGTGGATCAACGGCCAATTCGACCAGCTGCGCATCCACGAGCGGTTCTTCCGGCAGCTGACGCCGCACTCCGAGCTCATCGTCGTACCCAGGACGACGCACCTGGTCACCGCGATGCGGCCGCGGGTCTTCAACGCGTTGCTGGATCTGGCCGTCGCGACTCTCGAACGGGACGCACAGCCGTCGTCATGATCGCTCCGGTCACGGACAGCACCCCGGCCGCCAGGAACAGCAGCCAGAATCCTCCGACTGCGGCGACCAGGCCGGCGCCGATCAGTGGGCCGAGCAGCTGCCCCAGGCTGGCGGAGACGTTCACGACGCCGAGATCCCTGGCGTTGTCCCTGCCATCCGGCAGCAGATCGGTCGCCAGGGCGAGGCTCACCGACATATAACCGCCGTAGCCGACGCCCATGACGGCCGCCGCGATAGCCGTTCCCACGAACGTCGGCGACACCAGGATCAGCACCGCCGATAGCGCCTGCACCAGCGCGGAGGCGATCACCAGCGTCCGCCGGCGACCCGTGCGGTCTGAGATCGTGCCTGCCACCAGCGATGCCGCCACGACGAACACCGTGTAGATCACGATGAGGACGAGCAGGTCGTCCTCCGCCGTGTCCGCCGAGGATCCGACTCCGTAGAGCAGGTAGAACAGCAGCAGCGCCGTCCCGAGCGCGTTGCCGATGTTGACGGCGAGCCGGCTGAAGAGGAGCCAGATGAAGTCGTGATCCCGCAGCGCGCCCCAGCGGTCGCGAGCCGCTGCCTCGACGCCGAGAGGTCGCCTCACGGCCGGCGGGTCCGGGAGCAGCGCCGCCGCAACGCACCCGACGACGAGGATGAAACCCGCCAGCACGAGATAGCTCTCGGCGATGCCGAGTCCGAGCAGGACGACCGCGCCGACCCCGACGACGATCCCGACCGCCTGCGCGGAGCTCACCAGGGCGGATGCCGTACCGCGCTGCTTCTCGACCTGATCGGCGATCAGCGCCGTCAGGGCCGCCGACACGACCGCGATGCCCGTCGAGACGCCGATCCAGGCCGTGCCGACTGCGATCGGCTCGGTTCCGGCACCTGTCAGGACGAGGGATGCCGCGGTGAGCACCGATCCGCCGAGTATCCATGGCCGTCGTCGTCCCCACCGCGAGAGCGTCCGGTCGGACAGCGTCCCCGCCACCGGCCCTGCGACGACGCCCGCGAGACCGCCGACGGACAGGATGAGTCCTGCCCAGACGACGCCACCGATCCATTCGCCCCCTCCGCCCTGCGTGTCCAATTGGAGGGGAAGCAGCAGTTGAACGGGTGTGAGCTGCACGGTCCACACCGCGAGCCACGCGATGGCGAAGACGATCATCCAGCCGCGGCCGACCCTGGCCGTTCGCGTGGCAGACGCATGCGGCATCGGCGGCTCCTTCGGCTCGGCTGCGCTCAGCTTGCCGTATCCACAGCGCCGAGCGCCAGCCGCGCACGGCGGTTCGCGGCAAACCTGGTAGCATTGGTTCTTGGCTTGCGTGTGGGTGAACCCCTCACGACCGTCGGACAGCAGCCCCTCTACTGCTCCCGGCATTCCCAATCCCATCTCTGAACGAAAGCTTCTACGCGTGGCAAACATCAAGTCGCAGATCAAGCGCATCAAGACCAACGAGAAGGCGACGGCCCGCAACAAGGCTGTCAAGTCCGAGCTCAAGACCGTCGTCCGTCAGACCCGTGCGGCCATCGCCGCCGGTGACAAGGCTGCTGCCGAGGCAGCGCTGAAGAAGGCGACCAAGAAGCTCGACAAGGCCGTCAGCAAGGGCGTCATCCACGAGAACCAGGCGGCGAACCGCAAGTCCTCGATCGCCAAGCAGGTCGCCGCTCTCTGAGCTGCATCCGCTCGCTGAGCTGATTCTTCGAAAGGCCCGTCCCGTTCGCGGTGCGGGCCTTCGTCGTACCCGGCGGACGTCCGCCCCGAGCCCTACTCGCCGAACGGGGTGCGCGTCGCGATGACCGTCACCATGCGCTCGAGCGCGAAGATCGGATCGCGCGCCGCACCCTTCACCTCGGCATCCGCTCGCGCGGTCGCCTGGATCGCGAGCCCGAGCGATCGCTCGTTCCACCCGGCCAGGTCGCGGCGCGCTCGGTCGATCTGCCAGTCCTTCATGCCCAGCCTGGTCGCGATCTCGCGGCTCGACCCGCGGATGCCGGCGACCTTCGCCATCGTGCGCAGCTTCATCGCGAACGCGGCGACCATCGGAACAGGATCGGCTCCGGAGGCGAGGGCGTGCCGGAGCGACACCAGAGCCTCGCCATAGCGCCCCGCGATCGCTGTGTCGGCCACCACGAACGCGGAGACCTCGACGCGACCGCCGTAGTACTTCGTGACGATGTCCTCGGTGATGTCGCCCTGGACGTCGTTGATCAGTTGCTGGCACGCGGCGGCGAGCTCGGTGAGATCATCGGCGAATGCGGACACCAGGGCGCGCAGCGCCTGCGGCTGAATGCGCTTGTTCGCGGCCTTGAACTCCCCCGCGGCGAAATCGAATCGGTCGCTGTCGCGCTTGACCGCCGGGCACGCGATCTCGATTCCGCCGCCTGAGCCGCCACGCAGCGCGTCGAGGAGCTTCTTGCCACGGACGCTCGCACCGGTGTGACGCAGGACCACGGTCGCGCCGTCCTGAGGGTTCTCGAGGTACGACACCGCCTCGTTCAGGAAAGCATCCGAGCACTTCTCGACACCGGAGACACGCACCAGGCGCGGTTCGCCGAACAGTGAAGGCGATGTGACGGCGAGCAGGGTCCCTGCGGCGTAGTCATCGGCGCGGATGTCGCTGACCTCGAGCGCCGGATCCTCGGCGCGGAGGTATTCGCGGATGCCGGCGATGGCCCGCTCCGCACACACCTCCTCGGGCCCGGAGACGAGCACGAGGGGCGCGGGACGCGGCTCGCGCCAGGATACCTGTGCGATCTTCGCCGCCGCTTTGCGTGCGGGGGTGCGAGCGGCTGCCATAGATGCCAGCCTACCCGGGGCCGCCGACCTCGGACGGTGCGTCCGCGTCGTCCGAGCGCTCCGTCCAGACGACGAGTTCGCCCTCGCGCCGGCCCACCAGGACACGGCCCTGCAGGTCGGTGCGCAGCGAGGTCGCTCCGGTCGCCGCGACGAGGTCCAGGGTCTCGTCGCGCGGGTGCCCGTAGCCGTTGTCTGCGCCGGCGCTGAAGAGGGCGACCGCCGGGCTCAGAGCAGAGTACAGCCCGGCATCCTGGTCCGCACTCCCGTGATGCGCGACCTTGACCACCTCGTACGGCGGCCTGAGCGCTCCGGATGCCGCGAGCAGACGTTGCGGGGTCGCCGACAGGTCGCCGAGGAAGATCGACCGAGGCACGTCAGTGCCCTCGATCTCGATGACGACACTCGCGTCATTGCCCGCGGGGAATGCCGCCTGGCGCGCGCGCGGCCAGAGCACCCGCCAGTCCGCGGTGCCGAGGGTTCCGCGCTGACCGGCGGATGCTTCGACCGTCGCCGCGCCGCCCGCCGCGAACGAAGCGATCAGGCGTTCGTCCTCCGCCTCCCCCACCGGCCCGTGCAGCAGCGTGCCGACGTGGCCGACCAGCGCGGATGCGCCACCCGCGTGGTCGAGGTCGAAATGCGTGAGCACGAGCAGGTCGATCCTGTCGACGCCGAGCGACGACAGGCAGTGAGTCAGCACCTCGGGTTCCGGCCCTGTGTCGATCACCGCGATCCGCGCATCGGAACGCACGACGAGGCCGTCACCCTGCCCGACATCGCACGCGGCGATCGACCAGTCGGCGGGTACGGCCACGACGGCGAGCGGGCCGTCCAGCAGGATGCGCGCTGCCCCCAACGCGACCCCGACCACGAGCACGGCGCTGGCGGCGCGTCGAAGTCCCGGCGAGGTCGCCGTGTCCGCGCGGTTGCGGCACAGCAGCACCGCGCAGGACGCACTCACCACAAGGACGATGGCCGCCGTGAGGATGCCGGGGACGACGAGCAGCTGCGCCCCTGGCATCGCAGCCGTCGTCGTCGCGGTCGTCGCGATCCATGCGGCCGGCAGCCAGGCGGAAGCCGCAAGAAGGTCGGCGACGGGCGCAACCGGTGCTGCGAGGCACGCGAGCAGCCCGACGACCGTCGCGATCGGCGCGGCGGGAGCGGCGAGCATGTTCGCGACGATGCCGATCAGGGACTGCTGCTCGGCGAACAGCGCGATGATCGGGCCGCACACCAGCTGCGCGGCGATAGGCACAGCAAGGCCCAGCGCGAGCGGAGCCGGAACCCAGCGTTCGAGACCCCGTGCGAGCGGCGGTGCGAGGAGGATCAGCGCCCCCGTCGCCGCGGCCGACAGGGCGAATCCCGGCGTCGCCGCCAACCACGGATCCGCCACGAGGATGCCGGTGACGGCAAGACACAGCACGCTCACGCCCGCGCTCGGACGACCGAGCAGCACCGAGAGCATCCCGAGGCCCGACATCGTCGCCGCACGGATCACGCTCGGTTCCGGCGTCACCAGCACGACGAACGCGGCGAGGGTCGCCAGCGCCACGAACACGCGCATCTTCCGGCCGCCGCGGCAGAGCGCGACGAACCAGAATGCGGCACCCACCACGATCGCGCAGTTCGCGCCGGAGACCGCGGTCAGGTGCGAGAGTCCGCTGGTGAGCATCGCGTCGTTCAGCTCGGCCGACACGGCGGTCGTGTCGCCCACCGCGAGTCCCGGCAGCAGGCCGGCCCCCGGTTCGGGGAGACGCACGGCGCGTGCGACGAACTCCACTCGCGTCGCAGCGGCGATCGCGAACACGCCTTCGGCCGGCGCGATCACTTCCGCCGACGTCGCGAAGACCACCAGCGCCGCGCGCTCGGACGGTTCAGTCGCCATCACCTGCCCGGTCACCCGGATCCGCGCGCCCAGGGCCGCACCGTCCAACCCGTCCACTCCGACGCGCACCGGAATCGACAACGCGCGCTCCGATCCGGCAGAACCGATCCGCGCGGTCTGGGCGTCGAACCATGCGCGCCCGTCGGAACCGATCGTGCGCGAGGAAGTCACACCCGCCTCGACGCTGACGATCCGGCCGTCGAGCGCCGCCGCTTCTGCACGCACCGGCGCAGCGAGTGCGCATGTCAACGCGACCGCCGCGGCGGCGGCGCAGGCGAGAGCCGCAAGTGGCACCCATCCGTGCCCGCCCGACTTCCACGCCACCACGACCAGCACCGTGCCCACGACCAGCGCACATGTCAGCATCCACCAGCCCAGCGCCGGCACGAACGCGCACGTGAGCGCGACCACCCAGACTGCAGCGGCCACGGGCAGGAGGCGCAAGTCACGCGGGCTCATACACGTCGCCTTTCCCGCAGCTTCTCTCCGATCCCGCGAGCAGATCGCCCACCGACATGAACCAACCGTCTATCTGGTCCCCGGACAGCGCTGTCAGGTCAAGAACTGGGCAGGCTGCGACCAGCGCATCGGGCACGAGCCGACCCGACTTGCGGCGGTTCGGCCCCGAACCCACCATCTGTCCAGGCATGCAATCCTCTGCCGTCGCCACGGCGAGCCGCTGTGGCGACGTTGGACGTGGTTGGGGCGTCTCGGATTCCGCTGACACTCCGTCACGCTACGCACTCAGTCGCCGCCGCATTACGACGATCCCGGCATCCGTGGACAGCTCCAGGGAAATCGGATTCCGTGCAGAGCGAGTGGTTCGGGTATAGACAGCGACCTCGCGATCCGACGGAACCGCTGCGTCAGCGTGTCAGTTGTCTCGGTAGCACCTCGAGTTCGATCCGGCACGCATCTTCGACGTTACGATCGGACCCGACGCGAATGCGTCGTTGCCGGGCCTGATCGACTCCCGACACACGCTCCTGTGGCGCCCCTGGCAGAAGCGTCTTGCCCGGAAGGTCTGGGGCATCACCGCAATCATTCCGCCAAAGGGCCGGCCGCGCCCCGGCTCCACCGAGAACGCCGTGCACTTCGGGCTCAAGGTCCGAAGCGTCCGCGGGCTCGGGCTGCGGATGACGCGCGAAAACTGCGCCCGGATCAACAAGCGCTCTTTCTTGGACCGCTGGGCGCGGTTCCCTGGTTCGCTTAGTTCATTCCTGCGCTCTGCCGGAGCCAGGCGATGAGGGCCGGGTCCAGGCGATGGGGCGCTGAGGATCACGGCTGGTGGAACGTGATGACGTCATCGCGTCGCGAGCGTTTCTCGGTCATACCCGCGAGCTCCAGGCGGCGGAAGACGCGACGCGGAAGGGCCGGAAGCTCAGCCGTTCGTCCAGCCGGTGGTTTCGCGAGCCCGGTGATCAGCGACAGGTCAACGCCGTCACCGCGCACCTCGATCCGCGCGTAGTCGCTGCGAGATCGCCAGAGCAGCAGTTCGAGGTCCCGAAAGGGGATCGTGTGGCTCGACTCCCCTGCTTTCACCCGGATCTCGTCATTACCGAAGGCCACGACGCACTCGACCGTTCGGCGTTGCAGCACTACCCTCAGAGCCAGGTACACCGGCATCGCGATCCCAGCGCCAACGACGATGATCATCAACTGCGGCCCCAGGCGCGTGGCGACGTCGTCGAGGACGATCAGCAGCGAAGCGACGAAGAGGCCGACGACGACCACGATGCCGACGAGCACACCGGTGAGAACGCGCATTCGCACAGGGATGCCGGCAAAGCGCACAGCCGAACCGTCTCCACTCTCTTCGCGCTCCCACTCCGGCGTCATGGGCGTCGGGCGCTTCTTGGCGTCCTGTCGGGCGAAGACATCGCCGAGGCGGCTGACCAGCCCGAGCCAGATCCATCCGGCGGCCGGGATCGCTGCGAACGTCAGCACGAATGCGACAGCGCGGCCCGGCTCGGGGACGGAATCGAGCACGTCTGCGCCGGACTCCCCCACGAAGACGATGGCCGCTCCGAGGGCGATGGCGACGACAACGTGCAGGATCACGCCACTGCGGGTCGGCACCATGCGCAGCGTGGCGTTGACGAACGCGAACCCCAAGCACCACCCGCCGACCAGCATCAGCATGAACGGGAAGAAGCTCAGGTCTTCACCCGCGAGAGTCGCGGCAATCGCACCCCCGAGGAACAGAGCGCCCCAGAGGACCGGATTGCGGACGAGTCTGCGTCCCAACGTCGCTCGCACCGGCGCGTCAGTGGTGGACTCGGTCATCGGAGCCATCCTAGAGGGCGCTGCCCCCTTCGGGAGTACGGAAGCGGCGCCGATAGCATGCCGACGCGGGTGTCCAATCCGCGGTGCCAGCGGCCGTTGCGCTGCGCAATTCGGTCGGGGCTGGGCTTGCACCTTCCGCGCCCTGAGCGCAGGGTCCGGTCGCCGCAAGTTCACCGAGGGCACCGACCTCACCGAGGATAGTTCTGCGTCCCGAACTAGGGTGATGAGCCGATGAGCGGTGAGGGAGCGATGATGACGAATCTGATCTTTTGCCTGGCATGATGCTCTGATCGACCGGGGCGCTGCTGTCGACGAGTCTTCGCCGCATCCGGGCCGTGCACGTCGCACTATGACTGCTCCTCGCCATCGAGGTCGTGCTGCTCGCCACGCTCATGAGACCATGAGCTCCCAGTGGTGGGTCTCCGCAGTCGTTGTCGTCGTGGCAATGGTGAACGTCGTCTTCTGGGCCGCGGGCGTGATGCAAACGCTGAATAGCCCGAGAGGGGACGCCTGACGGCGGTGCTCGCAAGCCGGAATCACCACTCGCCTCATGGCAGGCGGGGGCTTCTTGCGATAGAAGAGCGAATCGCGACTACTCCTAGCTAAGACGCACCGTCATGGTCGTGCCCATCGCGGTGACCTTGTAGCTGAGCTCGTCGTTCTCGAAGGTGAACGTCTTCGTCGGATCGCTCGATGCGAGCATCGCGTTCGCGGTCTTCGATCGCGGCATTGGCCGGGTCGAACGAGAACGCGTCGATCAGCTTGACCTGATGGTGGGCCAAACGTATTGAATCCGCGGAGAATATGGCTCTGAGAACAGTTTTGAGAAAGCGTGACATGACCAACGCATCCGTGCTCGTGCGCGCTGCCCGAAAGAGCCGCGGCCTCACTCAGAAGGATCTCGCCCAGCGAACCAATGTCGACCAGGGCCGTGTCTCGCGATTCGAAGGCGGCCGCGAGGCCGAGTTCAGCATCGTCGAGCGCTTCCTCAGCGGTACCGGCCACCGCCTGTATTCCGCGCCGACGCGGCGGGACGACGCGGCGACCATCGCTTCAGCGATCCGCGGGTGCCTGCGTGCGGGCGACAAGTACAGCGCTCTTCGCGAGCTCATCCTGCTGAGCGACAACCTCCGCTCCGAGCACGGCCTCGTACGCAGGGTCCTCGGTCTCGCCGAGCCGGAGCCGACCGGTGACCAGGCCTGGGATGCTGCCTTCGCAGCGCTCGTGGATCTTCGCCTCAGCGAAGCAGGACTAGCCCCCACTCGCCACAGGCAGGTGGGGGCCTAGTACAGAACGACCGGCCGAGAGACTACTCGCGGCTAAGGCGGACCGTCATGGTCGTGCCCATCGCGGTGACCTCGTAGCTGAGCTCGTCGTTCTCGAAGTTGAAGGTCTTCGTCGGGTCGCTGGATGCGAGCATCGCGTTCGCGGTCTTGGTCGTGTCATTCGCCGAGTCGAACGAGAACGACTCTCCCTCGGCGTTACCGGCCCCAGTAGACCTCGATGGTGTTGCCGGTGATGGTGACTGAGTGCCAGGTGTTCTCGGGGCCGTTGGAGTGGTTCTGCTTCCACTCCCCCTCGAGGCTCACAGGCTCAGGCTCGGGTGCCGGCGCTGGCTCTTCTTCCTGCGTCTGCTCTGCCCCTTCAGAGTTGCTCGACTCGTTCGCGGTCGAGCTGGGCGGCTCGGGCGACGAGCATCCGACGACACTGAGGCCGAGGAGAGCAAGCAGCGCGATGGTCGCGCCGACCTTGGGTGTGATGTTCTTCACGTGACTGTAGGCCTCTCGAACTGGAGTGATCTCTGCTGAGTGCTCACGTCAGCAGCGTGATGACCCAGACACCAAGGGGCACGCCGACCACGAAGATCACCAGACCGATGATCTGGTTGCGCCGTTCTTTTCGTCCGGTGCGGTCGGTTCCCATACCCAGAGAATGGCAGGTGGTGCGCTCCGCGTCGAGTGGTTCCTACGGCCCACGCACCCGGATTCGTTCAGGCACCTGAAATAGGGTGGAAGGGAAGCACGAACTGGGGAGTTCTGCGGCAATCGGGGGCCGAGAACATGGGAACGAAACACATGCAGTTGCAAGACCTGTTGAGCCTGTCCACGACCAGCCAGCAGTCGCTGGGTGATCTGGTCCACGCAGAGCTCAGCGCAGCCATCGTCGACGGGCGCCTCCCCCAAGGGGAGAGAGTCAACGACAAATCGATCGCCGAAGCCCTCGGCATCTCCCGGACTCCAGTCCGCGAAGCCATGCAACGCCTGACCTGGTCGGGGCTTCTCGAAGTGTCAGCGAGCCGGTACACCAAGGTGACCGAAGTCACCGACGAGATGGCCGCGAGCACGCTCGAGTACGCCGTCCTCCAGGCCGGAAACGCCCTGCAGCTGGCAACCACCCGGATGACCGACGCTCAGCTCGATGGCGCCGTCGCGCTGCTGGACCAGATGATCGAAGCCTCCGACGCCGACGACACTGAACGTCTTGTCGCCGGATCGCGAGATTTCGTGATCTACGTCATCCGCCACGCCGGGAACCCGAATCTGCTGAGAGTCCTGCAGAACGAGAACCCTGTGATCGAGCGCAATCTGCGTCACGCGCCTCTCGATGTCGGGACCCCGGAGCAGCGACGCGGCGGCTACCGCCGCCTGCGGATGGCTCTGTTGGCTCGGGATGCCGACGAAGCAGAGCGCTGGTTCCGCGTGCAGTGCCAGCTCCTCGGCGCCGCCGGCGTGGGAGTGGTTGCGCCCAACGCTGCGGCTTGAATCGGGACACGACCTGTCGCGCGTCTTCGAGCTAGGTTCGCGGTCCCGTCCGGGCGACCACAAGCAGTCGATCTGATGTGGTCCGACCGACGCCTTCGCCGATCGTGATGTTCTCGAAGCCTGCACGTTCCAGCCGCTCCTGAAGCTCGCCTCGTGTCCACGGACGCATCTGGATCGCGTACTCGTGCACGACGCTCTCCCCCGATACCCCATTGAGCTCGTAGGTCTCGGCCACCTCAATCAGCCCGGAATCCCAGCGCGGGGTGCTTGAGAACCTCAGCTGCTCGCCCGACGGGAGCTCGACGTCGACGCACCGAGTTCGCCCGTCTGCTCGCGCTGCGGAGTCTTCGACTTCGCGGACGTCCAGAACCAGCACTCCCCCGGGAGCAAGCGCGCCCGAGAACGCCGCCAGCGCATCATCACGCTCCCGATCGCTGATCAGGTCGTTGAGGACGCCGCGACACGTGATCGCGTCGAATGGAGCGTCAGTACTGAATCCGCACACATCACCGAAGATCGCCGGAGCTGAGGGGCACCTCGTGCGCGCGATCGCCAGAAGCTCCGCGGATGCATCCAGCAGGCTCACCGAGCAGCCCAGCTCGATCAGAGCCTGCGCGTGTCGGTCAGTCCCGCATCCTGCATCCAGCACCCGTTCACCGCGACTGGCCCGTCCGTGAAGCAATCCTCCGACTCGCAGACTTGCACCTCGTGACGATCGAGAAGAATCGCGGCGTCGTCGTGCGCAGTGTGAGCGCCGACGAGATCGCCTCGCTGTTCGAGATGCGCTACATCGTCGAGGGCGCAGCCGTCAAGGCGGCCACGAATGCGAGATCAGCGGATCTGATCAAGAGGCTGGAAGAACTCCTCGAGGACATGACCGGAGCGCTCGAAACTGCCGACGAGGTGGGGTTCCTGCGAGCCGATCGCGCCTGGCATGAAGCGATCCTCGACGTACTCGGAAACCCATGGGTCCATCGGCAGATCCAGCAGCTCCGATACGCGACTCCACCATCAGCCGATCAGACGACCCCACGACTCCAGCGCCTGGAGGAGATCCTCGCCGAGCACGACGCGATCGAGCACGCACTTCAGGCTGCTGATGTAACGGATGCTGATTACGCCGTGCGAGCACATCTCGTCGCCACGGCACGGTCCCTGTTGGGTCCTTCGGCGCTCGAGTCACGGCCTAGCGAGTGGCCACTCACGACCTGGACATCCTTCACCCAAGACTCGTGATGGACATCATGCATGGTGGCACTCCAGCGGTTCACATCTTGCACGCACGTCTTGCAGACGACTGCAGCCGCCCATACAAAGCAAACAACGCGCCGCCCGTCAGCACTTCTCCTTGCGGGCCGGGTCTGAGGACGCTCCAGTCACGACCCGCTACTCGTCGATCCGCTCAGCAGCATCGAGGAATTCCCGATCCAGAGTCTTCGTTGCGCCCAGCACTTCCACGCCGAGCAGAACGCCTTCAGAGTCGAAGTCGAGCACGACGGAACCGCCTGTGCTCTCGACCTCTACATTGAGGACAGAGCGGCCCGGCGCTGTCTCGGGTGCGAGGGAGATGTAAGCCGCGTCTACTTCGGCATCGAACGTGGTGCGCATGCGTGAAAGCCTACGGCGCGGGCGTCACAGTCAAGCGTTGTTACGCGGGCCTTCGATGCCCTCGGCCCTATGGTTGGCGAAGAAGAGGGCGGAGTGCAGATGAAGCGAGTCAAGCGGCTGGCGGCCGTCGTTGCAGTGCTGACGCTGCTCGCTGGGTGCGCTGCTGTGGATCCCCGTGCGATCGCACAAGATCGGCTGACCAACAGCGTAGGGGTGTCCGTGGATGCGATGGGGAGCGTCGTTGCATCGATGTCCGATGAGACCGACCTGGCGGTGGACGACTACACAACAGTGGCGGTCTACGAACTCTTGTCGGGATTGGACGACCTTCCGGTGGAGCAGGCCGCAGACACCTTGTACTGCTTGGATCGCGTCGACGGGACGATCACGGCGTGTGTGTTCTATCCCATGAATGTCAACATTCCTGCCGGGCTCGACGGGTTCTACGCGAGCATCTACGGATGCGTGGAGCTTTCCGGTGTTCCGGGAGACTACGACATCACAGTGGAGGACGTGGAGTGCCCGCAGGAGTTGGTCGACTGGTTCTCCGAACGGTCGTCGGTCGAAGAGCCCGAGGCAGTTTCCATCTCCGACATTCACGGGTGACCCTGCGTGACCGCACTGCTCGACGCCACGCGTGCGAACCGTCCACGACTCGGGAGCTGACGATCAAGCCGACAGACCCAGCCGAGAGATAGCGGGATGCCCCGCCCGAGCAGAGGGAGCGCTGGGAGCGTGACATCCCGCCTGAGGCACCCCGTGCCTCATTCCCCAGAGTCCGGACGTCCGTGGCCCCCGCCACGTCCGCACCGGTATCTCAGCATCCCGGACCTTGGCTCGCGACGCAAAACGATTTCGACACTCAGAACGACGCGTCGCGCTCGAGCACAAACAAGCTCGTGATCGGACGATCCAGCACTTCGGCGAGCTGCAACGCGAGCGTCAGCGTCGGAACGTGAACCCCGCGCTCTACCGCGATGATCGTCTGACGCGAGACCCCGCATCTACTACTGAGCTCCTCCTGCGTCAGCCCTGCCGCACGTCGAGCCTCGCGGAGGCTATTCACCACCCGCACGACGTCCCTCCCACGCCCAGCGCACCCAGTACGCAACCGCGATGGCGGCGAGAAGTGCGAACAGGAAGATCCAACTCGCCACCTGCGGGAACGCTGCGCTCGCTGCCAGCGCTAACGCTGCCAAGACGATTGCGTCGACGAACGCGCCCGCACGCGCTCGGACATCGATCTCTCGCTCGACGCTGCCCTCGGCCATCGATCGGGACTGTCGCTGCGCGCGGGTCTTGATCACCATCACCGCAGTGCATCCGAGCAGCATCGGCACGATGAGCGACACAGCCCTCAGCCAATCCAGGTCGAACTGATACGCGAGCGTCAGACCCGCGACGAGCAGGAACAGCATGACGGCCATCACCGCAAAGAACTTCCCGATCGTCATTTCGCTCCCTCACAAATGTCAAGTCGGTCTGACATTCGATCCTAGATAGGTGCGTCGACATGTCAAGTGCACCTGACATCTCGATTGATTTACATCGAGAGGATGATCGAGGCTCCATCTGACGCCCGACGCGCGATCGACCGACCACCGGGAGGCTAGAAGCCATGCCTCCTTCGCTGTTGTCGCGCCGCCAATTGATTCCCATCGTCATTGCTGGGCTTCTCGCGATGGCGGTGCTGGTTATGCCGGCAATCAGAGACGTCAGTTTCAGCGTTATCGGAACGCAGCGGTTCGCGTCGGTCGGCTCAGGCATCCCGAAGGTCGACCTCGCCTCGGAAGTCGGCCTGCTGCTCCTCGCTGCGACGACGGCCGCAGGCATCGTCCACGCGTGGGTCCGCCACCCTGAGCGCCGGACCGCACTGGTCGCGGGCGCCGGCGGTGTCGTCGCAGCCTACGAGGTGAGCGAAGGCATGAAGCTGCTCTTCGCGCAGCCGCGCCCCTGCAGCCGCTGGCCCATCGCCGCTGAATGCCCTCCGGCCGGCGACTGGTCACTCCCGTCGAATCACGCAACTCTGGCGTTCGGTGCGGTCGTCGTCATCGCGATCGCCCTCGGAAGAACGTGGGTCACGTGGTCCGCAGTGGGGATCGCCATGCTCGTCGCGATCGGACGCGTCGCTCAGGGCGTGCACTACCTTCACGATGTCGCACTCGGCGCCCTGCTGGGAGTGGCGGTGACCATTGCTCTCGTCCGGCTCGCCCCGCGACCGCGAACCGCATCTGGTCAGCGCACCCCGCGACCAACTTGACGAGCAGAGCCCCTCATGCACCTGGGGTGCCTGGCGTTCACCCGGCATGCCGATGTGCTCTGTGTCCAACTCTCACACTGAGCGGCCCTGATCTGGTTGATCAGGAGCTGACCTCTGCGTCAAGCCCGACGCAGAGGTCGGAGGTCATTGCTTCGCGAGGAAGTCCTTGTGCACCCAGCCGGTCTTCCCTGCGTACGTCACCTTGCGCCAGGAACCGTTCGACGCCAGGATCTGGCCGACGCTCTTGCCCTTCGGGATCGTCAGCAGAGGCCTCTGGCTCGTCGACGCCGTGGGCCGCAGGTTCAGCGCCGCCGTGGTCTTGTACGTTGCAGGCTTCGGTGCGACCGGTTTCGGCGCCGGGGATGTCGAGGTCGACTTCGTGAGGAAGTCGCTGTGCACCCAGCCGGTCTTCCCGGCGTACGTGACCTTGCGCCAGTAACCGCTCGAGGCGAGGATCTGACCGACGTCCTTGCCTTTGGGGATCGTCAGCAGCGGCCTCTGGCTCGTCGATGCCGTGGGTCGCAGGTTCAACGCCGCCGTGGTCTTGTACGTGACCGCGGATGGTGCCGGAGCCGGCGTCGTCGTCGGAGGCTTCGGAGTGGTGACGGCGGGGCGCTTCGGAGTGAGCAGCCAGTTCGCGATCCAACCGCTGCGTGAGCCCGCCTTGACTGGGAGGAACGAGTTGGAGACCTGGCCCGGCACTGCGGTGACCGCGGTGCCGGCGGCGAGCTTCACGACGACAGCCGTTGCGGTCGATGCCCCTGCGCGCAGGTTCACCGATCCGGTCGTGTAATACGTGCAGGTGCTGGGGGCCGTCTTGGCGGTGATCCGGGTGGCCTGCGCGGCCAGGTCGACGCCGCGGCTCTTCAGCCACGGAACCGGATCGAGCTGCTTGCTCCCACCCGACGGAGAATTCTCCCAGAGCTCCAGGTGCAGGTGAGGGCCGGTGGTGTTTCCGCTCGTGCCCACCGAGCTGATCCGCTGCCCGGCCTTCACGACCTGGCCGACCTTCACGTGGGTCGTCGCCGACCAGACGTGCAGATACTTCGTCGTGTACGTGACCTTGCCGACAGTGTGACGGATGTCAATGTGCCCGGCGACCGAGCTGGATCCCGAGACGGCGGCGGTGACGACGCCTGCCGCGACGGCGAAGATCGGCGAACCGTTCTTCGTCGCAAGGTCGACGCCGCCGTGCGACGTGGTGGCGCCGGGCGCCGGCATGCAGCGCGGACCCTGCCACGCCGAAACGTCGTACGACTTCGCCGCG
Source organism: Microbacterium sp. M (assembly GCF_045181065.1). GTDB lineage: Bacteria > Actinomycetota > Actinomycetes > Actinomycetales > Microbacteriaceae > Microbacterium. The sequence goes on from NZ_CP173721.1 coordinate 2,185,778, forward strand.
AGCGGCATCACGAAAGTCGTCGCCGCAGGTCCGGAGGTGGCTGCCGCGCTCTGAGTAGTCGAGACGGGGACAACAGCGACTGCGGCGGCCGGCGACAGCCCCGTGGCGCCCAGCGCGATCGCGGTGGCAACAGTCAGTGCATGACGTGATCTGAGTCTCATGATTCTCCGGTCAAAGCGGGATGGCGCGGTGGGGGCGCGCAGCATTCACGACATTATCGGTGCGGTCGGTTTCATCGCGAGTTACAAAGAGAAACGACGTATCCGCTCGTATTCGAGCGCTTGAATTGTCGACCTCGTGCTCAGCCCCTGCCCGATCTTGGCATCCGGCTCTGCGAGTCGACGCCCTGCGGGTATCTCTTGACCCGGGGGTGGATGGTGACGTCCCGTGGGACCCGAATCGGGCGCACGTGAAAGCGTTGCATCCGCGTCTACCCCGCCTTTCGGTGAAGTCAGCCGCTCCTGAACGAGCGCGCATCCCTCGGTTCGAGCGGATGCGACGTCTGATTTCCGCCGGAGCTGCGGGCTCGTCACTGGTGGAATCGAAGCATGAGCACACCCAGACGCGATCCTCTCCCGCGCGCGTTCACACGGATCGCGTGGTCGAGCGTGACCACCCAGATGGCAGAACAGATCGCACTGGTCGCCGTACCCCTCGCTGCCGTGGTGATGCTCGGTGCCGGAGCAACGGAGACGGCACTGCTCCAGGTCGCCCAGACGCTGCCGTTCCTCGTGCTCGCACTGCCGTTCGGACTCATCATCGATCGCACGTCCCCCCAGCGAGTACTTCTCGCCTCGGAGCTGCTGCGCATGGCCACGCTGGGCACCATCGTCATGCTGATCGCACTCGATGCGCTCTCCCTCGGCGCGCTCCTCGTCCTCGGATTCGTCGGCGCGATCGGCACCGTGGGCGTCAGCGTCGCCGTCCCCTCCTCGGTACCGCGGCTCGTGGCATCCGCGCGCCTGATGGACGCCAACCGCTGGTTGGAACTCGGACGGAGCACCGCCTTCATATCCGGCCCCATCCTCGCCGGCGCCATCGTGTCGGCGACCAATGCCAGCACGGCACTCGTGGTCGCCACCATCGCCTGCGCCGCCGCAGCCGCGCTGCTGATTCGACTCGACATCCCCCGAAGCGCATTCTCGACCCGCGCCTCTGCCTGGAGCGACGTCGCCCACGGCATCCGCTACGTGATGGGGCACCGGCTGCTCAGGCCGATGATCGTCACCTCGACCATCTTCAACATCGGCTGGTTCCTGATCCAATCCGTCTTCGTCGTCTATGCACTCGGCCGGCTGGGAATGACACCGACCACGGTCGGAATCGCCCTGGGCGCCTACGGGGGCGGAATGGTGATCGGCGCCGCGCTCTCCGGACCGCTGTCACGGCGCTTGCGGTTCGGCCTGGTGACGGTGCTCGGGCCGGCCGGCGGGTTCATCGCCGCCACCTTGATGGTCACAACCCTGTGGGTACCTGCATCCGCTTTCGCGTTCGCGTCGTTCTTCCTCTTCGGGCTCGGACCGGTCCTGTGGACCATATCCACCACGTCGCTCCGTCAGGCCGTCACCCCGGCACCGATGATCGGCCGAGTGTCGTCGTTGGTCGTGGTCTCCACATATGGCGCCCGACCTATCGGCGCAGGGCTGGGCGTCGTCCTAGCGGCCACGGTCGGAATGTCCTGGTGCATCGCAGCGGCGGTCATCGTCTTCGCCGTGCAGCTGGTCGTCGTCCTGACGTCCGCTCTCCCGTCGGTACGCGAGCTTCCCGCCCTGGCATCCTCTGTGACGCGATAGCGATGCCGTCAGAATGCGCGGGCGCTCGTCCAGCCTCGTCGACCAGTTGCGCCGAGTGCGACCCAGGCACGACTCATGGCCAGCTCCCCCGCGATCTCGGCCAGCCGCTCAGACAGCGGCTGGAGCCGAGAGCCCACCCGCACGCGTCCCAGCGCAGCCGATCCGCCCACCCGCTCACACCCGCACCTTGTCCCGCAACCCCTCGAGCAGTTTCTCCCCGATCCCGGGCACCGCGAGCAGGTCGTCCACGGAGGCGAATCGGCCGTTGTCATCGCGCCACTGGATGATCCGCTCCGCGAGGGCGGGTCCGATCCGCGGCAGCGTCTCCAGCGCCGTCTGGTCGGCCGAGTTGAGATCGATCACGCCGTCTGCGCTCGGGTCGGCTGCGGCAGACGACCCTGGAGCGGGAGCCGCTCCGACCTGCGGCACGACGATCTGTTCGCCGTCCGACAGCAACCGTGCCAGGTTCACGGCCTGAAGGTCGGCGTCGTCGAGTGTGCCACCCGCCGCAGCCAGCGCATCGGCGACGCGCGTCCCTTGCTCCAGCACATACAGGCCCGGGTGTGCCACCTGCCCGAGCACGTGCACGTACACCTCTGCCGGAGCGACCGTCGCAGACCCGGCATCCGACGTGTCGATCACCTGAGAGGGCGACGCTTGACCCCTGAGGATGCCGAGACCGACGGCACCGGACAGCACGACCAGCCCGAGCACGACGGCGGCGCCCACGCCGAGCTTCAGACGTGCCCGCTGGCGGGCCTCTGACGTCTCGGGATCGGCTGGCACTCCGCCACATTACGTACGCATGCGGCGGCCCGGATGCAGCGATCCCGGCATCCGTGGAGAACGACGGAGATGCCGGGATCGGTGCAGTGCGAGTGGGCTCAGCCCGCAGCCAGGTCAGCCCTTGACGACGATGCTCACGATCTTCGGGGCGCGGACGACGACCTTCACGATCTCCTTGTCACCGATCGCGCGGATCACACGCTCATCGGCGCGAGCGAGCTTCTCGAGCTCCTCGGCACCGATCTTGGCCGACACCTCGAGCTGAGCGCGGACCTTGCCGCCCACCTGGACGACAGCGGTGATGGAGTCCTCCACGAGCAGCGAGGGGTCGGCGGAGCGCCACTGGACGAGACCGACGGACGGCTCGTGACCGAGCACCTCCCACATCTCCTCCGCGGTGTGCGGGGCGATGAGATCGAGCATGACGGCGATGGTCTCCACAGCCTCGCGCACGGCCGGGTCCGCGGCGCCGGCGCCGGTGTCGATGGTCTTGCGGGTGAGGTTCACCAGCTCCATCAGACGTGCGACGAGAACGTTGAACTTCGTCTGCTCGACCAGCGCAGGGGCATCGGCCAGCAGGCGGTGGGTGCCGCGGCGCAGAGCGGCGTCACCACCGGCGAAGATGACGTCGACAGGACTGGCGACATCGTGCGCGGCGCGCAGCGCGCGGGCGAGGAACTTCTGCGCTCCGGTCGTGGACACATCGGCCCAGTCCTTGTCGTCCTCCACTGGCCCGGCGAACGCGAGTCCGACGCGCAGTGCGTCGGCGCCGTGCGCGTCGAGCTCCTCCTGGAACAGCACGAGGTTGCCCTTGGACTTCGACATCTTCGCGCCGTCCAGAATCACCATGCCCTGGTTGATCAGGCTGGAGAACGGCTCGGTGAAGTCGATCAGGCCCATGTCGAAGAGGACCTTGGTGATGAACCGCGCGTACAGCAGGTGCAGGATCGCGTGCTCGACGCCGCCGATGTAGCTGGCGACAGGGGCCCAGCGGTCGGCCTGCGCGGGCTCGAACGCGACCTGCTCGTTGCCGGGCGACAGGAACCGCAGGAAGTACCACGAGCTGTCGACGAACGTATCCATCGTGTCCGGATCGCGCAGCACGGGATCTCCAGTGGCGGGATCGGTCGTGCGCACCCAGCTCTCGGCAGCGCCCAGCGGCGAAGCGCCCTTGGGCGACAGGTCGAGGCCCTCGATGCTGGGCAGCTTCACCGGCAGCTGCTCCTCGGGCACCGGGATGATCCGGCCGTCCTCGGCGTGCAGCATGGGAATGGGCGTGCCCCAGTAGCGCTGGCGCGAGATCAGCCAGTCGCGCAGGCGGTAGTTCTTCGCCGCGCGTCCGGTTCCTGCCGCCTCGAGCTTCTCGATCGTGCGCGCGATCGCGGTGCGCTTGGACATCCCGTTCAGCTCGCCGGAGTTGATCAGGCGGCCTTCGCCCGTCAGCGCGGTGCCGGTGACGGACGGGTGCTGGTCGTCGAGGCTGGGCAGGGTGTCGATCGGAACGCCGTCCTCGTCGACCTCGATCACCGGCATCGCCCCCGTGACAGGAGCCGTCGTGTCGACGACGACCTTGACCGGCAGGTCGAAGGCGCGCGCGAAGTCGAGATCGCGCTGGTCGTGCGCGGGGACGGCCATGACGGCACCGTGACCGTAGTCGGCCAGCACGTAGTCGGCGGCCCAGATCGGCAGCTTCTCGCCGTTGACGGGGTTGACCGCGTAGCGCTCCAGGAAGACACCGGTCTTCGGGCGATCGGTCGCCTGGCGGTCGATGTCCGTGGTCTTCTGCACGTCGGCCAGGTACTCCGCGAAGCGCGCGCGCACGTCCTCCGGTGCACCGGCGGCCAGCTCGGAGGCCAGATCGGAGTCCGGGGCGACCACGAAGAACGTCGCACCGTGCAGGGTGTCAGGACGCGTCGAGAAGACCGTCACCGGCTCGTCGCGCCCTTCGATCAGGAAGTCGATGTCGGCGCCGACCGAGCGTCCGATCCAATTGCGCTGCATCTGCAGCACCTTGTGCGGCCAGAACCCCTCGAGCTGGTTCAGGTCGTCCAGCAGACGGTCGGCGTAGTCGGTGATCTTGAAGTACCACTGCGTGAGCTTCTTCTTCACGACCTCGGCACCGCACCGCTCGCAGCGCCCGTCGACGACCTGCTCGTTCGCCAGCACGGTCTGGTCGTTCGGGCACCAGTTCACCGGGCTCTTCTTGCGGTACGCGAGCCCGCGCTCGTGCAGCTTCAGGAACAGCCACTGGTTCCAGCGGTAGTAATCCGGGTCGGAGGTGTGCAGCACGCGCGTCCAGTCGAAGGAGACGCCGTACTGCTCGAAGCCGGCCTTCTGCTGCGCGATGTTCTTGTACGTCCACTCGCGAGGGTCGGCACCGCGGCGGATCGCGGCGTTCTCGGCGGGCAGTCCGAACGAGTCCCACCCGATCGGGTTCAGAACGTTGTGACCGCGGTGACGCCAGAAGCGCGCGACGATGTCGGAGTAGAGGTAGTTCTCGGCATGCCCCATGTGCAGGTCCCCCGAGGGGTACGGGAACATCGCCAGCACATACTTGCGCGGTCGTGTGTCATCGGATCCGCCCGCGAGGAACGTCTCGTTCTCGGCCCAGTACTTCTGCCATTTCACCTGCAGGGCGTGCGGCGACGGCAGAGCGGATGCTTCTTCAAACGTGTTCTCGGACAAGAGCGAACGGCCAATCTGGAAAGCAGGGGAACGCGGAAATCGCGAAGTTCCAGGTTATCGGATCATTCCGAGAGCCAGGCGTCCGGCAGCTGCGCACCGAGGGCCGCCAGCGGAGCCCTCGCCTTGATCGCCACTTCGGCGACCTCGGCATCCGCCACGGAGCCCCAGGTGATGCCACCACCGGCCCCGACGTGGGCGCCCCGCTCGTCGATCAGGATGCTGCGGATCACCATCGCCAGATCGATCGCGCCGTCGAGGCCGATGTATCCGAAGCATCCGCTGTACACACCCCGCGGTCCCTGCTCCAGACGGTGCAGGATCGTCATCGCCGACAGCTTCGGGGCTCCGGTCATGCTCCCAGCGGGGAAGGCCGCGGCGAACAGATCGGCGACGCTCGTCGATCGCGCAGGCGCCCCGCTCACCGTGCTCACGAGCTGGTGCACGGCCGGGTAGCTCTCCACCTCCCACAGACCGTCGACGCGGATCGATCCCGGAGTGCAGACCTGCGACAGGTCGTTGCGCATGAGGTCGACGATCATGACGTTCTCGGCCCGCTCCTTGACGCTCTCGACGAGCGCGACGGCGAGGGCGGCATCCTCGATGGGGTCAGAGGAGCGCGGCCGCGTTCCCTTGATCGGACGCGTGACGATGCGGCCGTGGTCGGTGAACAGGAACTGCTCCGGGCTGGCGCTGAGCAGTGCGCGTCCGCCGATCCGGATGAATCCGCCGTGGTGCGCCGGCGTCGCGTGCCGTAGCCGCAGGTACGTCTGGACGGGATCGTGCGCGCCCGGCACGTCGAATCGCGTCGTGAGGCACAGCTGATACGCCTCGCCGGCGCGGATCGCCCCACGGCAGCGTTCGATGAGCGCCGCGTACTCGCCGGGTGCGTGCCTGCCGCGCGCGACCGACGGCACCACGTCCGCCGCGGCGGCGGGTTCGGATGCCGCAGCGCACCGCCCGGCGACCTCGAGCGCCCAGGCATCGAGTTCGTCTTCGGGGGCAAGCGCCCAGAGCACTCCGGAGGCGTGGTCGAACGCGACGGCGCGGTGCACCCGCAGCCACGCACCGCTCGCGCGATCGTGGTCGGCGACAGGTGCACCGGCCGCCGCGGCACCAGACTCGTAGTCGTTCCAGCCGACCCAGCCGCCGGCGAACGGCGGACGCGCACGGTCGCGGGGCGGCACGTCGTCGATACGGACGGCGCCGGGCGCCTCGGCATCCGACTCCACCTCGCCGGACCCGACGATGCTCCAGCCGTCGCACGCTGCGGAACCGGCGTCCAGCCAGAACACGGACTCCTGCTCGACCTGCTCGCTCAGGAACAGCTGCTCCGGCGCGGCGGTCACCGAAAGCGCTCTGGCGCGGAGGGCGGAGATGTGCGGCACGCTCCCAGCGTACGACCGCGCGGCGCGGCGTATCCTCGTCAGCGTGGACGACTTCCTGCTGTGGCTGCTCGATGCCGTGCAGTCGGTCGACCCGATCGCACGCACGCTGATCGCCGGCGTCGCGGTGCTGTTGGAGACGAGCATCCTCATCGGACTCATCGTCCCGGGCGACACGATCGTGATCATCGCCGCGATGGGGGTCGCCAGCCCCGCCGAGGGGCTCGCGCTGGGCGTCGCCGTGGTCATCGGCGCGCTGATCGGCGAGAGCATCGGATTCGCCCTCGGCCGGTGGCTCGGGCCGCACATCCGGCACTCCTGGCTCGGCCGGCGCATCGGCGAGGCGCACTGGACGCGCGCCGAGATCTACCTGCGGCGGCGCGGCGGTCTCGCGATCTTCCTGTCGCGCTTCCTGCCGGTGCTCCACTCGCTCGTGCCGTTGACCGTCGGCATGAGCGGCTACTCGTACCGCCGATTCCTGGCGTGGACGGCGCCGGCGTGCGTCCTCTGGGCGGCCGCCTACGTGAGCGTCACGTCGCTGGCGGCAGGCAGCTTCCGTGAGCTCGTGGATCAGGTGCATTTCGCGGGGTACATCTTCGTCGGGGTGATCGTCGTTTTCCTGGTGGTGCTTCTGCTCGGCAAGAAGGCCCTCAGCGCCTGGGAGAGCCGGCACATGCACGAGCACCCGGACGAGCAGATTTCTGCGAACGGGAGCGAGGGCACCGGCCCGGGCATGAAAGACTGATCAGGATGCCCGATCAGCCCGCCCCTCCGGCCAGGATCCACTGGTTCGCCCGTCTGGAGCACCGTCTCCACGTGTGGCGCGAGGGTCGTGCCCGCAGGCGCGGACGCACGGCGACGATCCTGCCGTTCCCCGGTTACGGCGGTGCCGGCTGGGTCCGCGTGGTCGGCCGCGTACTGATCGTGCCGCCGCAGCGCCAGGATGAGAACGGCGAATACGCGAGCATCCGTGGCTGGCGCAGCTTCGTCGGGATCCCGGTCGGGTTCGCGAACGTCGAGGTCACGATCGGCGGCAGGACACAGGTCGTCCCCGCCGATCGCGGTGGCGTCGTCGACACCGTCATCAAGGCGGACCTCGAACCAGGCTGGCAGTCCATCGAGATGTCCGTGGAGGGCCAGCCCTCCGTCGAGGGCACCGTCTTCATCGTCGACGAGAACGTCGACTTCGGCGTCGTGTGCGACGTGGACGACACCGTCATGGTCACGGCGCTCCCCCGCCCTTTCGTGGCGGCGTGGAACTCGTTCGTCGTCGACGAGCATGCGAGGCTCCCGGTGCCGGGGATGGCCGTGCTGCTGGAGCAGATCATGCGTCAGCATCCAGGGTGCCCGATGATCTATCTGTCCACCGGCGCGTGGAACATCGCGCCGACCCTCAGTCGCTTCCTCACCCGTCATCTCTTCCCTGCGGGATCCATGCTGCTCACGGACTGGGGTCCGACGCACGACCGCTGGTTCCGCAGCGGCCGCGACCACAAGCTGACCAACCTGCGTCGGCTGGCGGCCGAGTTCCCGAACGTGCGCTGGCTGCTGATCGGGGATGACGGACAGCACGACGAGTCCATCTACACCGCGTTCCAGGACGAGCATCCGGAGTCCGTCGCCGGAGTCGCGATCCGCCAGCTCTCCACGACCGAGGCCATGTTGGCCGGCGGCCGAGCCCCGTCCGATGATCACTCCGGGGATGCCGCGCCATGGGTCACCGCCTCGGACGGCGCAGGGCTGCGCGAGCGCCTCAGCGATGCGGGGATCCTGCGCTGATGGGCATCGCGGCGCTCAGCTCGGCCGAGTGGCGCGCACGCGAGGAGGCGCACGGGGAACGGGCCGACGCGCTCACCGCTGATCATCGCGAGCGCGCGGCGCGGGGAGAGAAGCACCCGGTGCAGGATTTCCTGTTCACGTACTACAGCTACAAGCCGGCGCAATTGCGGCGGTGGCACCCCGGGGCGGGCGTCGTCCTCGAAGACGCACCGGAGCGGCTGACGTGGCGGTGGTACTCCCCCGGGCCGTCCGTCGATTCGGCTCGCCCGGATGCGGCGGCGTTCGCCGCGGACAAGACAGAGCTCGCGGCGCTCGTCGAACGGATGCTGCGGCGCACCGCCGCGCGACCTGGGCAGTTCGGATGCTTCGGGCTGCACGAATGGGCGATGGTCTACCGCGAGCAGGAGCACCGGCATCCCGTGCCGCTGCGGCTCGGACAGGCCAGGACGGATGCCGTGGTCGAGACGCACGATCTGCGGTGCACGCACTTCGACGCGTTCCGGTTCTTCACCCCCGAGGCCGTGCCGCGCAATCGCTCGCCGCTCACGCGCGAGATTCAGCCCGCGCTCGAGCAGCCGGGTTGCCTGCATGCCGGCATGGATGTGTACAAGTGGGCGATGAAGCTCGGCCCTCTCGTGGCCGGTGAGCTTCTGCTGGACTGCTTCGAACTCGCGCGGGACATCCGGGAGCTCGACATGCAGGCCGCCCCGTACGACCTCGCCGACTGGGGTGTCGTGCCTGTTCCGATCGAGACGGCGGAAGGCAAATCCGAGTACGTGCGTCGTCAGCGCGGCTTCGCCGAACGAGGCAACGCGCTGCGGGAGCGCATCCTGGAATCCTGGCTGGGCACAGCCGCCTGACCTGCGCGCCGGGCGCGTTCTCAGTCGCGCAGCGCCTCCTCGATCGGCTCGGGCGAGCCGTCGATGCCGTTGCCGAAGCGGATCGTCCGGCCGATCGTCGCCGGCTCGACGAGCGTCTGCGCGATGACCGCGGCGACATCCGCCCTGGCGACGCCGGCACGGCCCGACTCGTCGAGCTGGATCCGTCCCGTCGGCTCGTCGAACGTGAGCGTTCCGGGGCCCAGGATCGTCCAGTCCAGACCGGTGCCGGCGAGGTGCGCGTCCGCCTGCCATTTCGCGTCCGCATATGCGAAGAAGCTGTTCTCCTGGTCGACGCCGTGTTCCGCCCTGGAGCCTGTCCACGAGACCATCACGTAACGACGGACGCCCGTGCCCTCCGCGGCATCCATGGTCCGGATGGCCGCGTCCCTGTCGACGGCGTACGTCCGTCGTGCGTCGCCGCCGCCGGCTCCAGCCGACCAGACGATCGCGTCGTGGCCAGAGACGAGCTCGGCGACGGCACCGGCATCCTCGTTCTCGATGTCGGCGACGACCGGTGTCGCCCCCGTCGCGGCGACCTCATCGGCGTGCGCCGGATTCCGTATCACCGCGGTGACCTCGTCGCCCCGGGCGACCAGCAGCGGAGCGAGCAGAAGAGCGATGCGACCGTGGCCGCCGAACACGATGATGCGCGACATGTTTCCTCCGTGGCTCGGTAGGAATTCAGTCTGCCAGCTGCGAGGTGTCGATCACATAGGCCTGCGGATGCGAGGGCAGGTAGCGCACGACCACGTCCGGCCCCGGGATCCAGGCGTCGCGATCCGGGTACGCAGACGGAGTGAAGAAGTCGTGCGGCAGCGTGTAGGTCTCACCGGTCGCCGTGGTGAAGGTCACCCAGTCGCCGTCCAACGTGGCGACGGCCGGCTGCCCGTTGTCGTGGATGTACGACGACGTGACCGGAACCCCGATGAGTCCGAGGATCGCCAGTACGATGCTGACCGCCATCACCGCGGTCAGGACCCGGAAGAAGAGTCGTTGCAGATGAGCGAAGACGGTGCGTCCTGCGCCGGCGGAATCGGGCTCCGGGAGCCCTTCGCGGTCGCGGATCACGGACAGCTGCGAGCGGCTGCCGATCTTGCGGAAGGACTGCGCGAACAGCCCCATGAAGGAGAACCCGGCGATGAAGACCATCGCGTATCCGTGCGTCACGGGGAAGTTCGCCAGCCAGACGATCGTGTCCATGATGTTCATCGGCCGGCCTCCTGCTCAATCGTGAGGGCGACGGTGTGCGGATCCTCGCGCAGGTAGCGAGCCCAGACGGGCGATCCGACCTGGAGGCGCGAGATCGCCTCCGGGTAGACGAAGACCGTGGTGTCGGCCTCCCAGCCGGACTGCCCTTCCGGCGTGATCAGCAACCGGACGGCCAATTCGCTCTGCCCCTCGCGCCGTGTTCCGGTCGGGCGGACGGACAGGACCGATGCCGGTGCCTGCAGGCCGTGCCGCCGCGCGCGAACCTGGCGCGGGTCGATCAGGCCGCGGGCGACCCGCCAGTCCAGCATCGCCTCGCGCACCAGCGGGTCGTTGATGTCCGCCAGGTCGACCGTGTCGTGGTCCGTGGCGCTGTAGCGGACGGGCAGCGGTGAACCGGGCTGCATCGCGAGCAGATCCGAGTGCGGCACGAGCATCCGCATCCGACTGATGAATTCGCCGCCGTCGGCCGGCGCGATGCGCAGGTAGATGTCGTACTGCGGGACGTCGTTGATGGTCAGGCCCGTGCGGGAGGTCTCGACGATCCGCCCCACCCCGATCGCCGTCTCGCCGCGCGGCTTCGACCGGCGCCCGGCACCGGGCGCGAGCCCGCCGAAGGTGAGGATGATCCCCCACGCGACGCCGATCATGATGGGCGCCGTCAACCCGTCGCCGCTGTAGAAGGGGAGGATCGACGTGCTCTGATCGACACCGAACAGGCCCTCGCCGACCCAGATCAGAAGCCAGGCCGAGAGCAGGACCCACACGATGAGAACGATGATCCGAAACACGGATCCAGGCTAGCGGGACCGGTCCCTACCGATCACAATCGCGGATCGTTCTCCCTACACGGCGACGCTGGCGTCGGTCGCGGCCAGCGCGCGCTGGACGCCCTTGGCGGCCGTCCTTCCCGCACGGTTGGCCCCGATCGTGCTCGCCGACGGGCCGTAGCCGACCAGCTGGATGCGCGGGTCCGCGACCGCCGTCGTGCCGCGGCCACCTCGATCCAGTTGGATGCCCCCGGCGGCGCTGCGCAGATGCAACGGGGCGAGGTGCGAGATGGCCGGTCGGAATCCGGTCGCCCAGAGGATGGCATCCACGCGCTCGAACGAGCCATCGGCCCAGCGCACGCCATCGGGCTCGATGCGGGAGAACATCGGGCGCCGTGCGGCGTAGGCGCCCAGCCGCTCGGCCTCCCGCTCCTGCGGGCGCAGCATGAGACCGGTGACGCTCACGACGCTCTGCGGAGGCAGCCCCTGCGCGACGCGCTGCTCGACGAGCGCGACGGCGGCCGCGCCCGCCTCCGGTGTGAAATCATCGGTGCGCCAGATCGGTTCGCGACGCGTCACCCAGAGCGTGTCGGTGATCGGCGCCAGTGCGCCGAGGAACTGCACGGCCGACGCTCCCCCGCCGACGATGAGGACGCGCTTGCCTCGGAAGTGCTCAGGACCCGGATAGTCGATCGTGTGCAGCTGTTCACCGAGGAAGGTCTCCATACCCGGGTAGTGCGGCAGGAACGGATGCCTCCAGGTTCCCGTCGCGTTCACGATCGTACGGGTCCGCCATTCGCGGTCGCCGGCGTGGACGACGAGGATGCCGTCGTCATCCGTGACCCGGTCGACGGCGACCGGACGCTCGATCGGCAGGTCGTGCTCGCGTTCGTAGGCGGCGAAGGAGGCCGGCACCGCCCGGTTGGCGCGCTGCTCATCGCGGGGTGGAGGCAGCGCCCCCGGCAGCTCGGCGACCCCATGGACATCGCGCATCGTCAGGGCATCCCACCGGTGCTGCCATGCTCCCCCTGGCGCGCTGTCGGCATCCAGCACGAGGTGCCGGATGCCGAGCCGCTGCAGGTGGTACGAGGTCGACAGCCCGGCTTGGCCGGCGCCGATCACGATGCTGTCGAAGATGTCCACGCTTGATGTGAACGTCGCGGATGGTGCGGATGTTCCTCGATCGATCGAGCGCTGCATGCCAGGATGGTCAGGACGGAGGGACCGACATGACGAACACCGCGATGGAGCCGACCACACTGCTGCCCGGAGCCGAGATCCTGATGCGCCTGCGCCGGCTCATCATCGTCGGCATCCTGTCGGCGATCGGGAGCTGGTTCCTCATCGGCGGGAGCAAGGGCGGATGCCCTGGTGGCATCGACGCCGATGGCGGGTATCTGGATGCCGCGGGCCAGCCGACCCTCGACCAGCCGATGTGCTCGTCGCTGACGCTCCGGCCCAACGGGCTCATGCCTGTCCTGGTGGCCATCGCCGTGATCTGGGTCATCGGTCGCATCATCCGCACCGCCGCCGACGAAACCGACGCGATCCGCATGATCGACCGGACCGCCGCCGTCCTGGCGATCGTGGCAGCGGCGGGCATCATCATCTCCTACGTGTGGTTCGCGCTGACACCCCTGCCCGACCCCGGTACGAGCTACTCCGTCTTCTCGCCGTTCCCCTTCGCCACCATCGATGTGGACATCAGCCCGATGACGCTGTGACGTGCGGAACACTCCCGAGATCGCGCGCGGATTCGCGCCGGATGCCGATCCTGTTGTATTCTTTTCGAGTTGCCCCGGCCGGTACGGAGCAGCAGATGGGCCTGTGGCGCAGCTGGTAGCGCACCTGCATGGCATGCAGGGGGTCAGGGGTTCGAGTCCCCTCAGGTCCACCAAAAGCCGCTTACTCCAACCATTGACATTGTTCATGGAGTAAGCGGCTTCCTCGTTGTCCGGCGTGCTGATATCGCCGGTCGGCGGACGCGGGCTCTGCATTGGCGCGACGTTCAGGATCGAGTCCTGCCACACCGCTTGGGCGTCCAGAAGTGCCCGTGCGGGCTCAGACAGTTCGGACTGGTCGATGACTCGGATGCGCTTGAATATGGCTTGATTGAGCCGACGGCGCATTGTGTCGCTGGCGTTCTCATAGTGCGCGCGGATCTGTGAGCAGACACGGCACAAACGCACTGCGAGGCTACGCAGCCACCCGCGACGCTTCGAACTGATTCAGAATCTTCTCCAGCCGCTCGATACTGGTCAGGCTTCGTTCCATCGCCGCGTACTGGAGCACGATGTCCCGGTCGTATCCGCCTGCCTCGTCCAGCTCGCGGAGCCGGGCAAGCGTGAGGATACGAGCGGTTTCGTCGTGCCAGCCGTTGTAGCCCTCCCAGACGACACCCGCGAGCGCTTTCTGTGCTGCCTCGTTAAGGCCGGCATCCATAACCTCACGCGTCACCACGTTGTAGGCGCCGACCAACTTCGCCCAGGCCTCGAAGCGCTCGCTCGGCCACTCGACCAAGACGACGAAGTTCTTCCGGTCGTAGACCTTCTGCATCACCTTCCGGCTCGGGCACCAGGCGATCACAACGCCGTTCTCGCCCACGAAGCCCGAGCGCTCGGTGACGACATTGAGCTTCGTGAACTCGCCGTGGTAACTGGCATTCGACTTCAGCGGACAGACAATCGTCGGCCGCACCTTGAAGTGCCGCGCGACATACAGACCCAGCGCCTTGCCCGCGGCGATGGTGTCGATGCCGTCCGTCCACGGCACGTAGAGGAACTGGTGATTCAAGTACTCGGGATCGACCTCGCCGACCATCAACGGCTCCAGTCGATCGGCTCAGGCGTCATTTCGATACGCGTCCCGTCATGGAGCATTTGAGCCCAGTCCGACAGGTCGGGCTCGGTGATGCTGCCGCCGTAGCCAGCAAACAATTGCTGCAGTGCGGGGCGGATCACCTCCACCGGCTGGCCGGCGTACTGCTTTCGCAGCCGCTCCAGATCCTGGGTCTGCTGCGCTGCCATGTCCCTGACGGCTTCTTCCGCGACGCGGCGCATTCCTTCTTCGTTGAATTCGAAACTGACGTTCGTCATGCTGTACTGCTTCCTCATCCCGCTCGGGATGCTGGAGCAGGGAAGCGCGAACCACTCCGGAAGCCCCGACACGTTCTCGGCGATGAAGAGCTGACAAGGAGGGCCGGCGACGATGCCACCGGCCCTCCTCTCATCTCAGCCCTTGCCTAGCGTCGATCCGGCCTTCGACTTGGCCGCCTTGCCCGACGAGTCGGTCGCGAGGACGCGACCCGCCTTGCTCAGCTGGCCCTTCGAGGGCTTTCCGGACGACCGTGACGAAGATTTCGCCATGGTGCGCTCCTTCCTGCTTGTGAGGAAGGACAGGCCGCCCGACCCCGAGAAGAGGTCGCGCAGAGCTATAGGAGCGTCTAGAGTCGAGTAGTCCTTCCACAGACAACGCGGCCCCGGCCTGTCCAATGAGAGCTTGGCTCCAATGGTCAGATCGGGGCTGTTGCTTTCGTGACTCATCCTACTAGCGCTCGCCGACACCGCCGAGCTGTAAGCCCGTCTAAGCCCCCGCGAACCTGTGGACAGCGTCAGTTGCCCACCTGGGTACGTTTCGGGCCATCCGAAGCATTCTGTGCCGTTTTGGAGTACTTTGACGCACTTTGGGGCACTTCCGAACTACATCGGTGTGATTCTTATCCCCAATCTATGGACAAGCAGACCGCTCAGAGCGACCACTGATCTGTGGATAACTTCTACAGATCGACATCCAGTAGTGCACGGTCTCGACGCCGAGGGCGCCCGCCGGAAGACTGGATCGCGTGTACAAGCCACTCAACGAAGCTCAGCTCGCGGTACTTAGGTGGGTTGCCGAAGGCCAGCCGAAGGTCTCTATGACGAAGGCTTCGAGCATCGCATCACCGCTCGGGTGCTTGAGCGACGCGGGCTCGTCAAAGTACGCGGACACGGCGGCTCATGGACGGCTGCCGTCACGAGCGGTGGCCGCTATTACCTGGAACACGGGAAGTACGAACCGAGCCAGGAGCCCGCACTCCCCGCGGCCCGTCGTCAATCCCAGCACCGGCACCGCGCTCCTCACCGACAAGCAAACCGCGAGACTCGAAGCACTGTTCGCGGTCGACGATCACGTCGCCGTCGAAGCGACCCGGGGCATCTATCAGCGCATGATCATCGCCTATCGCGAGTCCGACAAGATGCTCGGGAAGCAGGCCATGCAGGCGGTGATCGACTCCGTCACCACCGGCGTCCCGGCCAGCCTGATCGAGCTGCGCAAGCTCGGCCGGACCCTGAAGAAGCGGGCTGCTGACATCCTCGCGTTCTTCGACTGGCCCGGCACCAGCAACGGACCGACCGAGGCGATCAACGGGAGGCTCGAACACCTCCGGGGCTCCGCTCTCGGCTTCCGCAACCTCACGAACTACGTCGCCAGATCGCTCCTCGAGTCCGGAGGATTCAGACCCCACCTACACTCTGGAATGCGATGAGCCCCTTTGCCAGAAGTTGCGCGGGCGAGATGGCTGGTCGCGATTGTTTGGAGAACGCGCGCAGGAGGCCCACCAGACAATCCCGCGAGAGATCGCGGGATTTCTTCGTTTCCGGGGCGACTCCCGGGGATGCGGTCATGAGCGCAGTGCGGTCGAACCGCCGGCCTACGGCACCCACTCCTCCGAGTAGTAGTCGAGGATGAGGACGAGAACGGACCCTGTCGGACGTGCCGACACCCAGACCGAACGCGGATCCCAGAAATCACCCGGAATCTCCAGCTGCGGCGTCGCACCCAGCTCTTCAGCGAGCGCCTCCGCGGACTGCCCTTCCGGCGGACGGATCGTCACATTGGTCCAGCACCCGCCGCTCGCACAGTCGCTGGTCTCGCCGAGGATCTCAGAACCAGCCGGCAGCGGGACCGCGGACGCCGGCGGGATGTCGCCTTCGGTCGCGCCGACAGACAGCCAGAGCAGACGCCCTGCGTAGAGCAGTGACAGCACGATCACCGTCGCGACCACGGCGACAGCGACCGCCACGTTTCGGGCCGTGCGGCTGACCTGTGCCGCAGGCTGCGGGGTGGCGGCCGCAAGCGACCCCCAAGCGATCCCATCCCACCACTGGCGTTGTCCACGGCTGTTGTCATACCAACCCGGTGGCGGGTTGACGGGCGGCTGGGTCATGACAGAAACGTATCGGGTTCTGCCGATCCTGAGCGATGTGCGGAGTCGTCAGCGCGTCGTGCTGGACGAGCTCGTCGCGAACCGCAGGTCGATGAGATCCAAATGCTCGCGTGGAAGCACCGCAGTGAATACTCCGCCTGGCAACTCTGCTCCGATCGCGTAGACGAACGGGTCGGTGTCGATCTCAGCGCCCATGACCTCGATGCCGTCAACGTGCGCCGGGGCCCCGAGACGCACGGAACGCTCGTCGGCAAGGGCCGGCGAATCCCAGTCCCCGGCTGCGATCCCTGCCCGCTCGCGATACTGGTTCATCACGATGTGGCGCAGATGATCGACCAGTTGCGCGGCCAGGCTGATCGGCTCTGAATCATCGCGTCGCCAGGTGGTGCGCACAGCTTCCCAGAGATGGGGGTACCGCATGCGCTCGACCTGCTCCAGCAGCCATGCTGGACGGGGCCACGGCGGCACCTCATCCAACGCTTCGCGGGTGGCGTCATCGAGCTCGGCGAAGTTCACCGGATCCGATCTGTCGTCAGGCTTGCGCCACACGATCGAGCCCATACTGGCCACCATCGCCCTGACACCCAGGGCATCGGTGGTACGCCCGATGCCGAAGTCTTCGGTTTCCAGGTGCGGTTGCGCTATGAGTTCGACCACTGGGATCGGCATCTGCGCGAGCAGCTCGGCCCTCGTGAGCCGAGGGTCCGGTGCGTCGTGGGGCAGTACTCCGGCGAACTCCATCCGTCCATCGTGACGCCGCGAGCGGCGCACGGCAAGCACCACCTTCCGGGCCGACTCCGCGGGTGCAGATCAGTCCTTCCCCTCCGGCAGAGGTGCCGTTCGCGAGTTCGGCAGGACCAGGAACGCCGCGATCAGGATCGCCGCAGCGAACGCGATCACTGCGTTGACTGCGATGGCGAACTGCAGGCCCGGCAACAACATGGCCGCGGCCAGTCCCGTGGCCAGGGCGGACATGACCGGCGTGCCGAGCGCGATGCCGACCTGCTGGCTCATCGTGACGAGTCCGGTCGCGAGCCCCTGCTGCTCGGCAGGGACTCCGGCGGTCGAAGCGACGACGTAGCCGACGATCGCCACGAGATTCGCGACGCCGCCGACGAAGGTGAGCGCCAGCACCGGCACGAGCCACGCGCGAGTTTCCCCGATGAATGCGAGCGGCACGGTCGCGAGAGCCTGCGTCACGAGTCCTGCCACGATCGCCGTCTTGGCACTGGTGCGTTCGATGATCTTCGGCGCGATGAGGCCTCCGAGCACCGTGCCGATGCCGAGTACGCCGAGCGCGAGCCCCGCGGCGATCGCCGAGTAGCCGAGAACCTGCTGCAGGTAGAGCGTCAGCAGGAACACCAGGGAGGTGAAGGTCCCGAACGCCAGCAGCCCGGCCGTGTTGCCCCAGGCGATGCTGCGCCGCTTGAGCAGGCTCGGAGCTACCAACGGCTCACTCGCCCACGACTCGATCATGAAGAAGATGCCGAACAGCGCGAACGAGGCCAGGATCGGGCCCCAGGTAGCGGCCTGCGCCCACCCATGATGTCCGGCGTTGTCGATGCCGAACACGAGTGCGACGAGCGCCACGGTGATCGTGATGGCGCCGGGCACGTCGAGCTTCGGTCGTGCGCCGCGGATCGGCTCGCGGAGGACGAACGGCGCGACGACGATGACCACGGCCGCGACGATCACGTTGATGAAGAACGCCCACCGCCACGACACAGCGCCGGTCAGCAGCCCGCCGAGCACGGCTCCGGCCGTGAAGCCTGCCGCCATCAGCGCTCCGTTCAGGCCGAGCGCCCGCGAACGCGCCGGCCCTTCGGGGAACATCGTCGTCATGAGCGACAGCGCGGCCGGGGTAACCATCGCCGTCGCGATGCCCTGTCCGACCCGAGCGGCGATAAGCACACCCGGTTCCGCGGCGAGGCCGCCGGCCAGGGACGAGATGCCGAGGAGGACGATGCCGATCAAGAAGAGCCGCTTCCGTCCGAAGAGGTCGGCGACCCGACCGAAGAACAGTGTGAATCCCGCCGCAGTCAGGGTGAACGCCGTCACGATCCACTGCAAGGCGGACGTGGCGAATCCGAGTTCATCGCCGATATGCGGCAACGCCACGTTCAGGATCGAGAAGTCGACGGCGAGAGTGAAGTTGGCCGTCAGCAGGACGGCCATGGCGACCTTCTGCGCCGCTGTGAAGCGCTCCGACTCGATGCTATTCGCAACCGTGCGTGATGGTGAGGCGATCTGTGTTCTGCTCATGGCTCCAGATTCGTCGGGCGCGCCCCGGGTAGCCAGAACCTCGGATTGCATGGTCTGCGCTTGCCTACCCCCGACAGGGCCAGGCTCGCCGGTGTCGGGTGCGGCACAATGACTGACATGTCTTCACAGCCGCTCGACGCCGAGGCTCCCGTCACAGAACTCGGTGAATTCCTGCGTTCGCGGCGAGATCGCATCACGCCTGATGAAGCGGGTGTGAGCAGTTACGGCCGCCGCCGCGTCCCGGGTCTTCGCCGCGAAGAGCTCGCTCAGCTCGCCGGCGTGTCGGTGACGTATCTGACCCGGCTGGAACAGGGGCAGTCGCAGAACGCCTCGGATTCGATCATCGACGCGCTCACTCGCGCTCTGCAGCTCGACGCCGACGAGCGGGCGCACCTGTACGCGCTCGCGCATCCCGCCCCCGTTCGACGTCCGCAGGCATCGCTGCCGGAGGTCGCGAAGCCCGGCGCGGAGCAGCTGCTGCACGCGATGGGCGACGTGCCGGCGGTCCTGCTCGGCCGGTTCAACGACATCCTCGCCTGGAACCGCGCCGGCCACCGATTGCTGGCCGGCCACCTCGACGGTGACGCGCCGAGTCGCATCGACGAACGTCCCAACCAGTTGAAGCTGCTGTTCCTTGACGAGCACAACCGAGATCTGTACGTCGACTGGCAGGAGGAAGCGGCGCTGGCGGTCTCCTCCCTGCGGTACGTGGCCGCACAGTTCGCCGATGACCGGAGACTCGCCGAACTCGTCGGCGAGCTGAGCCTGAATAGCCCCGAGTTCGCCGCATTCTGGGCCGGGCACGACGTCAGACTCTGCACCAGCGGTTCGAAGCGTCTCCGCCACCCCGAGGTCGGGTCGCTCCAAGTGGACTACGAGGTGCTTCACCTGCCCGAAGCCAACGGTCAGCGCATCCTCACCTACACCGCCGCCGCCCATACGGCGTCCTACGCATCCCTGCGCCTGCTCGCGTCGTGAGTCATCCGGCACGCATGCCTTGCGCGACACCGGCAAAAAGGTTTCGATGGTGTCATGTTCGTCGATACCGGGACGACGCCACACGCGGCGCAACTGCTCATCGATTACGTGAACACGGTCGAATGGCAGACCGACGAGGAGACCTGGGTGTCCCCTGGCGCGCTCGCGGACTGGGTCGAATCACGGACCGGTGTCGCGCCGACCGGTCTCACGCACGATGACCTGATCTTGGCGCGTCGTTTCCGCGAGGGACTGCGCGAGGTGCTCCTGACGCACGCCGGACACGAGCCGCGAGCGGGCGCGATCGACGAGTTGAACGCGCTGCTCGCGGAGTTCCCGATGCATCTTCGCTTCGGTGAGCACGGCGACGCGACCATCACGACCGAGGGCGAGTTCTTCCTCCATCCCGTCATGACAGCCGTCCACACGCTCAGCACGGACAGGAACTGGAACCGCGTGAAGGCATGCTCACGGGACACCTGCAGATGGGCCTACTGGGATGCGTCGCGCAACCAGTCGGGTCGCTGGTGCACGATGGCGGGCTGCGGCAACTACGTCAAGATGCGCCGACGGAACTCACCAGAGGAAGCGGCTGCGGATGTGATCGCGTCCACGGGACGCGCGCCTCGGATGCTGGACGTCGCCGCCATCGCCGGCGTCTCCATGAAGACCGTGTCCAACGTCGTGACCGGCACCGTCCAGGTGTCCCCCGCGACGCGGGAACGGGTCGAGGCCGCGATCGAGGAATTGGGCTACCGGCCCAATCTCGCGGCACGCGAGCTGCGGACCGGGCGGCGCGGACGCACTCCTGACGATCACTGAGGACAGATCGCCCTCTCACCGATCAGCTCGGGACGCGCGCCCGAGCATCCTCCAACGCATCACGTGCAGCACGCGCATCGCTTTCCGCCGCAGCGCGCGCTTCTCGGGCGCCCGCAACAGTCTCTCCCGCCTCCTCGATGCCCGTGTGGACCCGTTCGAGCTCGGCCGCGAGTTCCGCTTCCCTCTTGCGCAGCTCGTCCAGCCTGGCCGACGCGGCCTCGTGGTCGCGCTCGCTGTCGCGCAGGCGTCGCTCGGCTCGCTCCGCCTGCTGTTCGGCCGAACGCACGGCCACCTCGGCCTCCTTGCGCGCGCGGCGCTGCTTGAGCTCGTCGGGCGGCGTCTCGCGAACCGGTCGCGGCGGGACCGCGCCGGCCACGGCATCCGACACATCGATCGCGTCGCCGCCGGACGGCTCCAGCGGGCGGACAAGACGACCGGATGCCACGGCGTCGGCGGCTCCGGCATCCAGCATCGCGGCGTTGAGCGTCTGCTCGACCGCCTCGGTGGTCTGCGTCGTCACGTGCGCACCGGCATGCTCGGCGAGGTCGGTCGCAGCGCGAGCGAGTTCCTTCACCAGCGTGCGGCGCTGGCGCGTCAGCGCAGTCAGCGTCTTCGCGTCCAGATCCTCCTGCGCCTCACGCAGCGACTCCCCCAGCTCCAGCGCCTGCGCGAGCTGGTCGGGGCGCTCGCGCGCGAACAGGTTGACCACCCACGCCGGCGCGAGGGGCTTGCGCAGCGCCTTCACACCGGCAGCGAGATCGCTGTCGGCGACCGCCTTGGCGCGTTCGTTCCGCGCCGAGACGAAGTCCTCCAGCGCAACGGCGTGCAGTTCGGCCGCGATGTCCTCCAGCGTCTCGGTCATCTGCCCATTCTGCTCTCGACTACTGCTGACGGGTGTAGAAACCGTAGGTCGCATCAGCGGCCTGTGCGGCGACGGCCGGATCCGCACCGGAAGCGACGTGCGCTTTCGCCCACCCGTCGGCTGCCGCCCGCGAGAACGCCCTGCCCTCGTCGGACAACTGCCAGGCTTCCGCCTCCGTCGGATCGATCGCGCCCACGACCGCGCCGAGGTGCAGCGCCAGGCCGAGCAGCCCCTGATCCCAGCCGACGCCGGTCGCGCCAGGTCCGAACACGTCCCACATCTCGGCCGGGACATCGGCGGTGTGCGCCGCGTGCTCGAGGCGCAGGCGGGTCGTGCCGGCATCCACCTCGTTCAAAGAGACGGTGAGCCAGGTGAGTCCGCCGCCATACTCCCAGGTCGCCCGGTACTGCGCGCGGCCGTCGACGGGCGGAGCGCACGCGAGGATCTCTCCCCCGGCGTTGCCCTGGAGCTGATAGCGACCGCCCAGCCGCAGAACGCCCGAGACGGGCAGGAACCAGCGCGCGATGCGATCGGCGCTCGTCACGGCATCCCACACCTCCTGGATGCCGGACGGATAGTCCTGGCTGATGCTCTGGACGTACGACGGCCCGCCCTCGACGTCTTCGGTGCGCAACTCCCGCTCGACGGCATCGAGCTGCTTCTGAATGTCGACCATGTCACTCCTCGCTTCGTTCGCCGATCTGACCGGCGCGACGCCGTTGACTGCGTCCACGCGCGAGTTCGGTGTCGAGCGCGGCCAACGGCCCGCGCCAGAAGCGCTCGAACGGCGACAGCCAGGCGCTGGCGGCTTCGACGCCAGCGGGGTCGACGGCGTACAGACGTCGGGCGCCGACCGGCCGCGCCGTGGCGAACCCGTTCTCGCGCAGCACACGCAGGTGCTGCGAGACAGCGGGCTGGCTGATGCCGAACTCGGCCGTGATCACCGAGCCGAGCTCACCCGCGGATTCCTCGCCGACTGCGAGCAGTTCGAGGATGCGCCGGCGAACCGGATCGCCGAGAACATCGAGCGCGTGCATGTGACAATGATTGCATCGCGCCTTATATAAGTCAATACTTATCTTGGGTCGGACAGCACCCGCTCTAAACTGGCGACATGCCGAGCCCTGATCCCGATCACAGCCTCCTCCGGCTCCACCGCGTTCTCCGGCCGGGTTTCGGAACCGAAGCGGCCGTCTACGGCACCATCCTCATGAGCGGGCTGATCGCGGTCTCCTCCGCACACGGCGAGACCTCAGCCGTTGTTCTCATCACGGTCGGCATCACCGTGCTGGTGTTCTGGTCGGCGCACGTCTACGCCGGAACGGTCGCCCGCGTCGGCGACGAGGACGCGACAGGACAGGTGATCGACGTCGGCACGGCTCTGCGGAGGTCGCTCGGGCACTCCTTCGGGATGCTGAGTTCGGCAGCCGTCCCCGGTGCGATCCTGCTCGCCGGAACGACGCGGGTGATCCCCGACGACCTCGCGAACGATCTCGCATTGTGGTCGGGAACCGTCATCCTCGCGCTGCTCGGATACATCGCCTTCCTCCGCCGCGGGAGTTCGCTGACCGTGCGGATCGCGGGCGCCGTCGGGACCGCCTGTTTCGGCATCGTCTTCGTGATCCTCAAGGCTCTCGTGCACTGACGCACAGACCGTCGCCGCTCAGCGCTTGGCCGCGAGCGGGACTCCTGCAGCGACTTGAGCACGCCACCAGGGCGTCTCGATGAACCCGCGCTTCATGAACACCAGTTCCATCGACGCGTTCCACCCACGGACGCCTTTCAGATGTGCGATGGTGCCGGTCATGAAGTCGTGCAGAGATTCCGTGCTGGGCAGGATGATCTCGCAGTACAGCGAGTTCTCATCCAGGGCAGCCGCAAGGAACCTCACAGACACGTGCTGGGCGAGCGTCTGCGCCACAGAAGCGATTCGAGATGGCTCCACGCGCAGCATGAGCAGCGTCTCGGCGCTCATTCCCAGCGCGGATGCCGGGACCATGGTGACCGTCGTGAGACAGCCGGCGTTCTTCATCCGCTCGTAACGACGGCGCACACTGCTCTCGTTCATGTCGAGCTTCGCACCGATCGAGAGAAAAGAAGCCCTGCCGTTGTCGCGCAGCTCGCGCACGATCGCGCGATCCGCCTCATCGAAGTGGGACGGCTCACAGGTGTTCGGCGGCGGCATGTACCCCGACGGATCGCTGGTCGCGTCGGCGTGAGCGTCGTACAGCTGACGCCCCCAGTCGAAGCTCACCTTGTAGTTGTGCATCATGAGATCGCTGCGCCATCGTTCAACTCCGGGGATCGCCTGCAGCTCCGTCAGCACATGGGCGTACGTCGCCGAATCGCCCGGGATGACCACCTCGGCGAAGATGTCGAACTTGCCGGTGACCAGCGTGACGAAGCGGACGTATGGCGAGACGATGAGCTTCTCCGCAACCGCGAGCTGGGAGCCTGGCGTGCAGTTGATGCGCACGAAGAACGTCTCGACATGGCCTTCACTGCCGAGAGTCGGCACGATTCCGACCCGCACAACCCCTTCTGCCAGGAGCTGCTGGCCTCTGCGTGTCACCGTCGAGACGGAGGCACCGGCGAATTCTGCAATCGATGTCCAACTGGCGCGGCCGTCTTGCTGGAGGGCGACCACGATGCGCCGGTCGAGCTCGGAGACCTCGCGTCCGAGCGGGATGCCGCTCATCGGATCGGCGGGCTCACGCGGTGCAGGAACTCCCTCACCGTCTTCGTCCACGCCTCTGCCTCCTCGATCTGGGGCGAATGCCCGGACTTCTCGAACACCACGAGCTCGGAGTTCGGAACGAGCTCTGCGATGACCTGGCTACACGATACTGGGGTGATCCAGTCCGTCCGGCCCACCGTGATGAGTGTCGGCGCCACGATCTCCCCCAGGCGTGGTTTTAGATCGTAGGCGGGAAGGTTCACCGAGAATGCGTAATTGTGCGCCTCGAAGCGGTACGGCGTCGCCTCGACTTTGCGCTCCACGGCCTCAGGGTCGTAGACGAAATCGTACAGCGGCAGGATCTCCCGCCAGCAGTCCTTGAGATCCTCATCGTCGCGGACCCGGCCGAGATCGATCCGGTCGAATTTCTCCATGTCGATGGTCACGCGGTCGGACGCCAACGCGTTCTCCCGTGCGAGGTGCGCGTTGGAGTTGTCTGCGGACGTGTCTCTCAGAACGAGGGCGGAAACGCGATCCGGGTACCTGAGTGCGTACTCCATCGTCATGAACCCGCCGTACGATCCGCCCGCCATCACGATCTGCTCGGCACCGATCCATTCGCGCAGGGCATCGATGTCCGCTGCCCACTGCTCATGGCTGAGGATGCCTTTGCCCTCGCTCTGCCCGCTTCCGCGCGCATCGAAGACGACGACCCGGTATTCGTCGGCGAGCCGGCCGAAGCTGGCACGTGGTTCTGCCCGAGAGCCGAGTCCGGGCGCTCCGTGGTGCGTGATGATGACAGGCGCGTCATCCGGTCCCAGTACTTCCACGGCGAGATGGTTGTCGTTGATGTCGACCCATTGGTGGCTGCCTGTGGCTGCGGCGAACTCCGGCGATACGGAGGGCGTGCGTGTCATGGTGCGTCCTTTCTGAAGGTGCTCAAAGTGCGATCGTGCAGTCATCGAGGCTGCGCGGGTAGGTGGTGAGCGACTCCGCGCCCGTTTCCGTCACGAGCATGCTGTCGCTGATGCGATAGCCGGCGTGGCCGGGGACGTAGATGCCCGGCTCGTTCGAGACGACCATGCCTGCCTCGAGCAGCGTCGGATCACCGTCCTCGAGCCACGGCGGCTCGTGCATCCCCAGGCCGATGCCATGACCCTGACGGTGACGTATGAGTTCTTCGAGGCCTGCTTCCCGGATGACATCGAGGCAGAGGCGGTTGGCCTCCCGGCACTCCCGTCCAGCCCGGATCGTCTCGCGCCCCACCTGCTGCGCGTGCCGGATCGTGTCGTGGAATCGGCGTTGCTGAGCCGAGGGCTCCCCGAGCACGAACGTTCGTTCGCCCTCGACGAAGCGTCCGCCGACCGCGCACCCGAGGGACAGCATGAAAGTGTCTCCCGGACGGAGGCGGTTCACCGACGGCAACCCGTGCGGAAAAGCGGAGTTCGGTCCGGAGTACACGAGTCCCCCGGCCAGGAGTGAGGAGATGACGATATTGCGGTGATGGGTGTACATCAGGCGCGTACCCGTGACCGTGACGTGACGCTCGAGTTCCGCTTCCGTCGGCAGGTCGCCTCCCGCGGCGACGGCCTCTGCCACCAGCTGCACTCCGGAATCGAGCATCCGATCGGTGATCCGGGCGGCCTCCCTGTGCAGGACCATCTCCTCCGGAAACTTCACATACCGGGCTTGCGTTATCACCTCGGACGGTACGAAATCGGTCTCGGGCATCGCGGCCCTCGCCGCAGCCAGTCGCTGGTACGGCATCGTCGTCGCAAAGCCGACGCGTCCGGCGCGTCGAACCCCTGCAGCCAGCGTGACGAATGGCGGCACCACGCCCGGGTACTCGGCGAAGGCCAGCAGCTCCGCGCGCGCCGACTGGGACTGCGCGTACTCTCTTTCGAGCTCCGGCAGGAGCATCGTGATCCGTCCGTCGGCTCCCAGCCAGATCGCCACCGGTCGCTCGGACGGATGGTGGAAGAACCCGGTCAGGTACGCGATGTCCTCCGGGTGATCGGTGAGGAAGGCATCGAAGCCCGCCGCTGCGATCCGCTCGACGACGCGCTCCTGCACGCGATCGTAGAAAGACGGGTCCAGACGCTGATCGAACATCGCAGCCTTTCCTTTCAGCGGGCCAGGTGCCGCGGGTTTCGCGCGTCGTTGTACGCGATGGACAGAAGCGTCGCCGACAGCACGAGTACGAGGATGGCGATCGAGGGGAAAAGGGTCAGCCACCAGGCACTCACCATGGCGCCCGCCTGCTGGGCCTCGTAGAGGATGCGCCCCCACGACCACGTCGTGGGATCCCCCAGGCCGAGGAACGCCAGGCCCGCCGCCGAGAGGACGGCACGGGATGCCGTGACGACGACCGAGACGACGATCACCGGGGTCACGGCGGGCAGGAGATGCCGCGTGATGATCCACCAGGGCGAGGTGGTCATCAGTCGGGAGGCATCGACGTACGGCAGGCCCACGACGGTCAGCGCTTGGGACCTGACGAGTCGAGTCACTTCCGGCCAGGAGAACGCCGCCACGACGAGGATGATCGTCGACGTGCTCGGCCCGACCAGGGCCGCGATCAGGATCATGAGCGGAAGTACGGGCAGTGAGAGCGTCATATCGACGATCACACTGATCACCCAGTCCAGGCGCCGGAAGTAGGCGCCGAGCACGGCGATGATGGTACCGAAGACGATGGCGATCACGGAGGCGGCGACCGCGACGAGCACACTCTGCTGCGTTCCCCATATGACTTCGGAGAAGACGTCGCGGCCGAGCGCATCCGTGCCGAACCAGTGCTCGCCACTCGGCGGGCGCAGAACGTCGGGCCCGTAGCTCGCGGGGTACGGCGCGATGAGCGGGGCGGCGATGGCGATGACCACCAGAAGGATCAGCAGGGCGAGCGAGATCATCCCCAGTGGGTCGCGACGGAAGGCGCGCCAGGTGTGCGCCCCGGCGCGCTCGTCGCCGACAGCGACGGGTTCCAGGATGACGGTGGTCTCGGACGATGGCATGGGAGCAGTCATGACGTCTTCACTCTCGGGTCGAGGTATCCGTACACGATGTCGGTGACGGTGTTCGCGACGACGACCGTGACCGCGAGCATCAGGAAGGCGCCCTGGAGCACCGGGAAGTCGAGCTGGGTCACCGCCTCGTAGATGCCGCGTCCGATTCCCGGGTAGGCGAAAACCGTCTCGGTCAGCACGGCGCCGCCGACGAGGAACCCCAGTTGCAGCCCGATCAGAGTCGTCGTCGGCAGCAGAGCGTTGCGCAGCGCATGCTTCCACAGCACCCGGCTTCCGCGCAGACCATTGGCCTTCGCGAGCAGGATGTAGTCCTCCCCCAGCGTCTCGATCAGCGTCGATCGCATGGTCAGTACGTAGGAGCCCACCTGGATGAGCATCAGTGAGACGGCGGGAAGCACAAGATGTCTCGCGACGCTCAGGTACCAGTCCATTCCATAGGTGCCATTCGTATAGGCGCCGCCGATGGGAAACCAGCCGAGGTTCAACCCGAACACGAAGAGCAGGAGGATCGCGACGCTGGGCACGAAGAGCGACTGCCCCGTCACGCCCAGTACTTGCACGCCCCGATCGATGAAGCGGCCCTTCTGAGATGCTGCGGCGACCCCGAGGGGGATGCCGATGACGATCGTGAGCACGAGAGCGGTGATCGTCAGGAGGAGCGTCCACGGCAGTCGCTGCACGAGCACGTCGGTCACAGGGATCGACTGGGTGAACGAGATCCCCATGTTCCCCTGGAGGAGCTGCCACATGTACAGGCCGTACTGGACCAGCAAGGGCTGATCCAGGCCGTACTGCTCGAGGATGGTCGTCCGGATGTCGTCCGTCATGTTCGGACTCGCCAGCGCCAGCGCCGGGTCACCGGGCAGCAGACGCAGGAGCAGGAACGTCACGGTCACGGCGAACCAGATCGTGAGTAGCCCCCGTCCGACGCGACGGAGAATGAACGATGCTCGGGACACCCGGGCGACCTTCCTCGAGGAGTTGTGCGGATTATTCGGCAGGATGCGCGCTCGCGAGCGAAAGCGGGTTCACGATCGAGAGCAACTCGCTCGGCTTCGAGATGAAGCCGGCCCATTCATCGCTTGCCGCGAAGAACAGATTCTGCGTGTACATGATGTTGTCGTAGACCTGTTCGTGCACGATCTTGTTCGCCTCGCGCATGATCGAGATCTTCTCGTCCTCATCGAACGTCACCATGCCCTCCTCGATCAGCGCGTTCAGCTGCGGATCGTCGACGTACGTGTAGTTGATCGCGCCGTCGGGCAGATACGACAGCGCGAAGTTCGTGACCGGGTCATCCATGATCGCGAAGTTGCCGGCGTAGATGTCGTAGTCGCCCTCGTTGGTCATCGAGAGATAGGTGTTGCGCTCGGTTCCCTGCAGTTCGATCGTGATGCCGGCCTCCGCTGCGCTGTCCTGCACCATCTGCGCCCACTGGCTGGTCACGCTGTCCTGCAACGAGTAGATCAGGCGGAACGACACGGGGAAGGCGCCATTCGCGTCGGCCGCGTATCCTGCCTCCTCCATCAGCGAACGGGACAGCTCCGGGTCGAACTCGTATTCCCGCACCGAATCGTCGTAGTACTTGGCGAGCACCGGCATCAGGGCACTCGATCCGGTCGAGACAGCCTGTCCTTGAAGCACCACCGTGCGGATCGCCTCGTAGTCCACGGCGTGCGCCAGGGCGCGGCGCACGAGCACGTCATCCAGACCTTCCTTCGTCATGTTGTAGACGAGGTGCGCGTACCCCAGCCCCGGCGCTTCGATGACCTGGAGCCCCTCGGCGCTGCTCAGCTGCTCCACCTGAGCGGGTGGCAGTGCGTTCGCGATGACATCGATCTCGCCGCTCTGCAGCGCGAGGATCTCGGTGTTGACATCGGGATAGACGCGATAGACGACCTCCGCCGGTCCCGGGATACCGCCGTCGATCAGGGGGTAGTCCTCGACGCGCTCGAGCGTGTAATGCTGGCCCACCTGGAAATCGCTGAGGATGAACGGTCCCATGCCCACCCATCCGCCGTCCGTGCCATCGTTCGCGAACTCGGCGATCGATCCCTGGGGCTCGAAGACGTGCTGCGGGACGACGACGCCCCAGAAGCCGATCTCCTCCACGATCGAGGAGTCCGGCTGCGTCAGCGTGAGCTCCACGCGGGTCTCCGAGACGGCTGCTGCCGAGTCGAGATTCCCCAGCTGTCCGTAGAACGTACCCGGCGCCTGATCGCGTTTGACCGCGTTGAGGGTCCAGGCGACGTCCTCGGCGGTGAGCGGTTCGCCGTCGCTCCACGTGAGATCGTCGCGGATCTCGTAATACCCGGTCGTGTCGTCGACGTACCCCCACTCCGTCGCGACGTGCGCTTCCTTGGTGCCGTCATCGCCGATGCTCAGCAGATGCGGATACATGAGGTTCGTGATCCACGAATCCGTGCGGCTGTTGCCGAGGACGGGATTGAAATTCACGACGTCCGTCGTCGTTCCGATGCTGAGCGTCTCCTCGCTCGGTCCTGCAGTGCCGCCGGATTCGCCCGGTTCGGGCGCTGTAGGCGCACAGGCGACGAGACCGACGGCGAGAGCCGCGGCCGCGCCGAGCGCGAAGTACCTGTCATGCTTCATGAGACCCAGACCTCCTCGAGGACGCGCATGGTGTTCCCGCCGACGACTGCGCGGATCTCGTCGTCGGAGTAGTCGTGCTCCACAAGCCAGCCGATGATGTTGTAGAACGCCTCGGCAGGGTTCTCGATGCCGTCGACGTACGGCTGCTTCTCGTACTCGACGTTGGCATGCGCTTGACCGAGGGAGAGATTCGACGAGAACGCATCGTGCAGGCCGACGTGGTCGCCGAAGAGCGTGTCCGGTCCGAAGCTCACGTGCTCGAGACCGACCAGGTCCACGCAGTACTGGAAGTGATCCATGACCGAGTCCAGCGAGTGCTTCGGATGCTGGGGCGAGATCGTCGTGTGCGGCGCTGCCTCGATCCCGATGACGCCGCCCCGCCGCGCGCATTCGATGATGGTCTCGTCGGTCTTCATCCGGTTCGTCGGCCACAGGCCCCGCGCGCCGGCATGAGTGATGAAGACGGGCGCCTTGGAGTGGGCGATGACGTCCAAGCAGGTGCGATCCCCGGAGTGCGAGATGTCGATCGCGATACCGAGCTTGTTCATCCGTTCCACGGCACGTTCACCGAAATAGGTGAGGCCGCCGTCACCGCGCTCCTTCAGACCTCCCCCGAGCGTGTTGGCTTCCGAGTAGGCGATGCCCATCTGGCGGACTCCGAACCCGTACAGCACATCGAGGCGGTCGACTTCGTTCTCGATCATCGTCGCCGCCTCCAGAGCGAAGATGTGCGCTACGCGTCCGGTCTCGGCCGCGTAGCGGATGTCGGCGATCGACTCGGCCTTGATGACGAAATCCTGATGCGCGAGATCGGCCATGCGCACGCCGAGGTCGAAGAGGACGTCCTGGTATTTCCACCCCGCGTCGCTCGAGATGCAGCACGTGCCATCCATGCCGTTGTCGAAAACCGCCGTCAGACCGGACCGCGACAGCCCCTCGTAACCGGTGGGTTCGCGCCCCTGGCGGATGTGATCGCGCAGCTCCCCCATGTCGTCGGGGAAGACCTGCACGTGTTCGTGCAGGGAGATCACGGTCTCCTCGCGCAGCAGGCGCTCCACCCTCTCCTTCTGCACATTGCTGAGATCGAGGCCCTCGTACGCCGGCACACGGCCGATCTGCTTGGCGTAGCGGAACTCGCGATAGTCCTTGCCCGCCTCGAGATAGTCGTAGGCGGTATAGCCGCTGTAGCGGTCGGCTGGTTCGAGCACGGAGCGCTCCTTCGGTTCGGTGACACGGGCGCCCTCATTGCATCAGTGCGAAGAGGGTGACACTGAATCTCGTAGATTTCGGCGCGTATGTCAACTACTCTGCCGAATTTCGGCCCAGATGTTTCCTGTTCGAAACATTTCGGTCCAACACTGGTGGCATGATGGCACTCATGGAGAACACCTCGCACGCAGCGCAGGCCCCGGTCCTCGAAGTGCGGTCGCTGGCCGTGACTCTGACGGGCACGAACACGCCCCATCGCGTCGTCGATGGGATCGACATCACCGTGCACCGGGGGGAGGTGTTCGCGCTTCTCGGCGAATCCGGCTCGGGAAAGTCCATGACGGCCCGTGCCGTGATGGGGCTGATCGATCAGGGGCACGTCGAAGCGGACGTCCTCCGGCTCAACGACGAGGACCTGCTCACGCTGTCCCCCGAACAGCATCGCCGGCTGCGGGGGGTGCAGGTGAGCCTCGTCATGCAGGATGCGCTCTCCGCACTGAATCCCGTCTTGAGCATCGGGGATCAGATCTGCGATCTCATCCGCGCCCATCGCGACGTGACCCGACGCGAGGCGACGACAAGGGCCGTCGAGCTGCTCGGACTGGTCGGAATCCCCGACCCGGCGACGCGCGTGGATCACTATCCGCATCAGTTCTCCGGTGGTCAGCGACAGCGCATCCTGATCGCCATGGCGATCGCACTCGAGCCCGACCTGATCATCGCCGACGAGCCGACCACGGCACTCGACGTCACGGTCCAGGCTCAGATCCTCGACTTGCTGCTTTCCCTTCGCACACGGCTCGGCATGGGTCTTCTGCTCATCACTCACGACCTTGGCGTCGTGATGGAGGTAGCGGACCGCGTCGCCGTCATGCGCTCGGGACGGATCGCGGAGTCCGGGTCCGCAGACGAAGTCCTCACGAACCCTCAGCATGCCTACACGCGCCAGCTCCTCGGCTCGATGCCCCAGCCGGTATCCGCCGCCCAGGAGCTCGAGGATCCGGAGCGCGCCATCCTGCGCGCGACCGGCCTGCGTCGCACCTTCCGCGGCGCGCACGGACATTCGGTCACGGCGGTCGCGGGTGTCGACCTCAGCCTCCGCCGCGGCGAGATCCTCGCCATCGTCGGAGAATCGGGCAGCGGCAAGTCCACGCTGGCTCGCATGCTCGTCGGCCTGGACACGCCGGACGAGGGCACGCTGGAGTATCGCGATCAGGATGTCACACGTGGTCGGCTGAGCGATCGCCGTGTCCTGCGACGCGGTGTCCAGATGGTCTTCCAGGATCCGTACATGTCGCTCAATCCGCGGATGACGGTCCAGCAGCTCGTCGCCGAGCCGCTGGACGCCACGCGAACCGGTACACCGGCCTCACGACGGGCGCGGGTCGCCGAACTGCTGGACCTCGTCGGGCTGGAGCCCGACATGGCATCGCGATTTCCCCATCAGTTCTCGGGCGGGCAGCGACAGCGCATCGGGATCGCCAGGGCGCTCGCGCTCGACCCCGACGTTCTCGTGTGCGACGAGCCCGTGTCGGCACTCGACGTGTCCATCCGCGCCCAGATCATCGATCTGCTCTGCGACCTGCGCGAGCGGCTCGGGATGTCCATCGTCTTCATCGCGCACGATCTGTCGCTCGTGCGGCATATCGCCGATCGCGTCGCCGTGATGTACCTCGGGGAGATGGTCGAGATCGGACCGACGGAGCAGGTCTACCGGCATCCGGTCCACGTCTACACGCGCTCGCTGCTCTCGGCGATCCCCCCTCAGACGCGTGCCGAGCGAGGAATGCTCGAGCGGCGAACCCGGCTCACGGCCTGACCAGCCTTGTGCGCATCGTCAGCGGTGACGCGTGCGCACAAGACCGTCGCTCATCTCTCCCTCAGCTGCTCCGCGATCTCGGCATCCACGGTTCTGATCGTCGCCGTATCGATGTCCGGAAGCGCCGCCTCGAAGCGCGCTTGACGACGCTTGAGCCACAGGCCCAGCGCGATCAGCACGATCATGACCGAGTAGATGACGATCGATCCGGGGCTCTGCACGAGGTAGAGCGGGTCGCCCTGGCTGATGGCCATCGCCTTGCGCAGCTGCTCCTCCGCCATCGGGCCGAGGATGGCGCCGACAACCATCGGCGACACCGGGTATCCGTGCCGACGCATGAAGAACCCGATCACGCCGAGCAGCAGCAGCACGCCGATGTCGAAGACCGTGAAGTTGGCGGCGTACGCTCCGAGCCCCGCGAACACCAGGATGCCGGCGTACAGGTACGGCCGCGGGATCCGCAGCAGCTTCGCCCACATCCCCACCAGCGGCAGGTTCAGGATGATCAGCACGACGTTGCCGATGTACAAGCTCGCGATCAGCGCCCACACGAGCGCCGGCTGGCTTTCGAACAGCAACGGCCCAGGGCGGATGCCGTAGGTCTGGAATGCCGAGATGATGATCGCCGCGGTCGCCGTCGTCGGAAGTCCCAGCGTCAGCAGGGGCACCAGCACGCCGGCTGCCGCAGCGTTGTTCGCCGCCTCAGGACCGGCCACGCCCTCGATCGCGCCCTTGCCGAACTGCTGGCGGTACGGATTCTTCGCGAGCCGCTTCTCGGTCGCGTACGACAGGAAGGTGGCGACGTCCGCACCGCCTGCGGGGATCGAGCCGATCGGGAATCCGATCGCGGTGCCGCGCAGCCACGGCTTCCACGACCGCTTCCAATCGGACTTCGACATCCAGGTCCGCCAGCTCCCCGAGACGGGGATGATCGGCAGGGTTCCGTGACGCAGCCGCGACCCGACGTAGAGCGCCTCACCGACCGCGAACAACCCGACCGCGATGATGACGACATCGATGCCGTCGCCGAGGTTCGGGATGCCGAAGGTGAACCGCGCCTGGCCGGTCAGCGTGTCGGTGCCGACGAGCCCGAGGAACAGTCCGATCGACAGCGACACGATGCCGCGGACGGGGCTGGATCCGAGCAGCGCACCCACGGTGAGGAACGCCACGATCATGAGCGCGAAGTAGTCCGCCGGGCCCAGCGTGACCGCGAAGTCGGCGATGAACGGCGCGAACAGCGTGAGCAGCGCCGTGGCGATCGTGCCCGCCACGAACGATCCGATCGCCGCGGTGGCCAGCGCAGCGGTCGCCCGCCCCATCCTGGCCATCTTGTTGCCCTCCATCGCGGTGACGATGGAGGCCGACTCCCCCGGTGTGTTCAGCAGGATCGAGGTCGTCGATCCGCCGTACATGCCGCCGTAGTAGATGCCGGCGAACATGATGATCGCGCTCGTGACGTCCAACGTGTAGGTCAGCGGCAGCAGCAGCGCCACCGTCATCGCCGGGCCGATACCGGGGAGTACCCCGATCGCGGTTCCCAGCAGCACGCCGATGAACGCGAACAGCAGGTATTGGGGCTGCAGCGCGGTCGCGAAGCCCTCCATGAGCAGCTGCCAGCTATCCACCGAGCACCCCTGGGAGGACAGTGCCGAACGGCGGCAACGACAGTCCGAGGAGCGTTCCGAACAGCAGCTGCGTCAGGATGCCGAGGGCTGCGCCGATGATCAGGGCCATCCACCAGCGAGCGGCACCGAGTGCGAGGGCGGCGCCGGTGAACAGCACGACCACCGCAGCGGGCCAGCCCAGCAGCGGGATCACGAGCATCAGCGAGGCGAACGACACGACGAGCATGAGCACCGTCTTCCACGACGTGCGGGCTTCGGTGTCGATGTCCTCCGCTTCGTCGGGCTGACCGACGTCGCCACGCAGCACCGCGATGATCGCGCCGAGCGATGCGAGCAGCATCAGCCCGGTCACCGCGTACGGAACCACGCGCGCACCCAGGATGTTCGACGACCCCATCGGCTCGCGGATGAACCCGGTCATCACCAGTGCCACCGCGGAGAACACCGCGATCACCCCGAGGAAGACCAGTTCACCGACTCTACGGGAACCGGGGGCGCCGACCGATGCCAGCGCCCCCGTCGTGAGGGGCTCGGTCATTCGATCAGCCCGATGGTCTTGAGCGTCTCCTGGGTGGTGGTGATGTCCTCCTCGAGGAAGGACGAGAACTCCTCACCCACCAGGAAGGCGTCCGTCCAGCCGTTCGTCTCCAGCACCTCGGCCCAGGCATCCCCGTCGTGCGTCGCCGTGACCAACTCCTCCAGCGCCGCCTTCTCCTCATCGGAGATGTCTCCCGGTGCGATCAGTCCGCGCCAGTTCGTGACGACGATGTCGATCCCCTCGTCGGTGAGCGTCGGCACATCCGGCAGGAGCGCCGCCGGCTCGTCGGACGACACCGCGAGCGCCTTGAGCTCGCCGGCCTCGACCTGCTGCGCGAACTCGCCGACGCCGGAGATCCCGGCCTGCACCTGGCCGCCCAGCAGCAGGGTGAGCGCCTCACCGCCACCCGAGTTCGCGATGTAGTTCAGGGTGGTCGGCACGTCTGCGGCATCGACTCCGGCTTCCGTGAGCAGCTGGCCGGCCAGGATGTGGTCGATTCCGCCGGCCGAGCCGCCGGTGACGGCCATGTCAGCCCCTTCGTCGACCCAGGCATCGACGAAGTCCTCGATCGTCTCGTACGGGCTGTCCTTGGGCACCACGACGACCAGCGGCTCCTCGGTGAGCTTCGCGATCGGCGTGGTGTCCTCGATGCGCACGTCGGAGGCGTTGGTCTCGACGGCTCCGACCATGACGCTGCCGGTGACCATCAGCGTGTTCGGATCCGTCTCGGTCGCGAGCGACGCGAGTCCCACCGTGCCGCCTGCACCGCCGATGTTGCTGACGGGCGCGGATGAGACGAGCTTGTCGGCGGTCAGCGACTGCGCGAACGCGCGCGCGGTCTGGTCCCAGCCGCCGCCTGGGTCGGCCGGAGCGATCACGGCGACGCTGTCGATCGTGACCTCGCCGCCGCCTGCTCCGTCGCCACCGCCGGACGGAGTCTCGCCGGAGCACGCGGCGAGCGTGAGAGCCGCCGCACCGACGGCGGCTCCCCACACGAGTCGGGTGCGGATGCGGGTGCGGGTGTGCTGTGTCATGAACTCCTCCTCGAGTCCTCAGCCCGGCGACAGCGCCGGGTGCGTATCCGGCCAACCTAGATCCGCACGGATGCCGTGCACGGGTTGTGTTCGTAACGAGAGGTTGTGGTCTTTTTGGTCGTGCGGACGGACGGCGCGCGCACGCCTAGCATGGGGACTGTGGTGAAGGCGATGACGCTCCGCACGCAGCTCGTGCTGCTGCAGGTGGTCATCGTGCTCGCGATCGTCCTGACGGTCGGGCTCGCGGCGATGCTCATGCAAGAGAAGCAGATCCGTGAGGCATCGCAGGAGCGGATGATCGCCGTGGCGCAATCGGTCGCGCAGCTCCCGACCGTCGTCGAGGCGTACGACGACGCGGACCCCGCAGCCGTCATCCAGCCGATCGCCGAGCTGATCAGGGACTCGTCGAACGTGGCGTACGTGGTCGTGACGGATGACGACGGCATCCGCTTCTCGCACCCGAATCCGGACCGCATAGGTGAGCAGGTCTCGACGGACCCGAGCATCCCGCTCTCCGGTGAGATGTACACCGGCACCCAGACCGGCACGCTCGGCGAATCCTGGCGCGTGAAGGTCCCCGTGTTCGACGAGGACGGCACCGTCATGGGGCAGGTCTCGGTCGGAATCCTGGAATCCGACCTGCGCGCCGACTTCATGGGCGACATCACCGGGTTCCTTCTCGCGCTCGGCGGCGCAACGGTGGTCGGCGTCGTCGCCGCGACCGGAGTCGCCCGCATCGTGCGTCGCCGTATCTTCGGTCTCGAGCCGGAGGAGATCCGCGGACTCCTCGAAACGCGGGAGGCCACGCTGCACGGCATCCGGGAGGGCATGCTCGCGCTGGACGAGGACGGCCGGGTCTCGCTGTGCAACGACTCCGCGGCACGTCTGCTCGGCCTGGCGTCGCCGGCCGAGGCGACGGGTCGCGCGGCATCCGATCTCCTGGACGACCTGACGCTCGTGATCGCCGAAGCGGATGCCGATGACGACCCCGCTCAGCGTCTGGTGCTCTCCGGTGAGCGCGTGCTGCTGGCACGCGCGGCATCCGTGCGGGTCAAGGGCCGTCGCGTGGGAACGGTGGTCACGCTGATGGACCGGACCGAGCTCGACCACGCCCTCCGCGAGCTGGCCGGCGCGCAGAGCCTGGCGGAGGGCCTGCGCGCCCAGCAGCACGAATTCTCCAACACCCTGCACACGATCGGCGGACTCATCGAGCTCGGCGAGGTCGACGCGGCGCGCAGGGTCGTGGAGCGAGCCGGCGACGGCGGGGCGCTCAATCGCCTGGACGCCCCCGCCGGCGTGCAGGACATCGAGCTCGCCGCGATCCTGCTCGCCAAGCGCGCCCGCGCCCGCGAGCTCGGCGTGGTGCTGACCGTCACGGACGACTCGCGGCTGCCGGCGGACAGCGGCGGCGACGACCTCAGCACGGTGGTCGGGAACCTTCTGGACAATGCTCTGGATGCTGCGGGGCAGGGCGGCCATGTCAGCATCGCACTCGCTCAGGACGACGTCCACGATGTCCACGTCGTCGTCGAGGACGACGGCCCCGGCGTTCCTCTCGACCGACGCGGTGACGTGTTCCGGCTCGGCTTCTCCACGAAACCCGACGACCGTCAACGCGGATACGGTCTGACCATCGTCGCCCGCATCGTCGAGCGGCGCGGCGGATCCATCGAGCTCGGCCCGTCGCCCGCAGGTGGTGCGCGCTTCACCGTGCGACTCCCGGCAGTGCAGCACGCGGGGACGCCCCGATGACGCGGCTGCGGACCCTGATCGTCGAGGACGATTTCGCCGTCGCGCACGTGACGCGCGGGTTCGTCGAACGGCATCCGCGCTTCGAGGTCGTCGGGGTCGCACCGACCGGCGCCGACGCCCTGCGCGCCGTGCATGAATTGGAACCGCAGGTGATGCTGCTGGATGTCTACCTGCCCGACATGTCCGGCATCGAAGTGCTCCGCCGTGCCCGCGCGGCCGGCGCGCACGTCGAGGTGATCGCGGTCACGGCCGCCCGCGACCTGGAGACGGTCCGGCGCGCCAGAGCGCACGGCGTGCACCACTACGTGGTGAAGCCGTTTCCGATGCAGACGCTGCACGAGCGCCTGGACGACATCTGGCGCGTGATCGCTCGGGATGCCGAGCTCACCGGCACGGCCGAACTCGACCAGGTCACCGTCGATGCGCTCATGCGTCACGATGCCCTTGCGATCGCCGCCCAGCGCAAGGGAGTCTCCCCCGCCACGCTGCAGCGCGTCGCCGCGGCGCTGGAGGCGCAGGAGGCCCCGATGTCGGCGACCGAGATCGCCGATGCCCTCGGCATGTCGAGGGTCAGCGCGCGACGTTACCTCGAACGACTCGTCGATTCGGGCCTCGCGGACAGCGCGCCGACCTACGGCAGCGTCGGCCGCCCCGAACTGCGTTATCGCTCGCTCGCGTGAGGGTGCTGGTCGCGTCCCGCGCGACGGACGTGCGCTGCCTTCCGCTCCTCTTCACGATCTCGACGCACCGCAGCGGCGATCGCCGTGGTGTCGCGCAGTTCCACCTGCACCTGCCGCTCGGCCGCAATCCCCGCGCGCAGCTGACGCACGCGCTCCAGTTCCACGTCGATCTCGATGCCGAGAAGCAGCGCCATGTTCGCGATCCAGAGCCACAGCAGGAAGACGAGTGTGCTCGCGAACGGGCCGTAGAGGCGCTCGTAGTCCGCGATCACCGTGACATAGAAGCCGAACCCCGCCGAGACGATGCCGAAGACGACCAGCGCGCCCGTCGCCCCGAGGCTCATCCAACGGAAGCTCCGCGGCGCGACGTTGGGGGCGAAGCAGTACAGGATCGCGATGAGGAGGATCATGACGATCACCAGAGCCGGCCAGCGCACGACGGACCAGACGAACAACCAGACTTCTCCCACGCCCCACAGCTGACCGATGCCGCGCGACACGCGCTCGCCCGTGACCGCGACGAGCACGGCGATCGCGACCAGCACGATCAGCACGACGGTGAGCAGCAGGTGCATGGGCTTCGACTTCCAGAACGGCCGCCCCTCCTCGACGCCGTATATGCGGTTCGCCGTGCGGCTGAACGATGTGATGTACCGGCCCGCCGACCAGATCGTGACCACGATGGACGCCACCAGCACCCATCCCGTCGCCGCACCCTCCGCGAGCTCCGTCAGTTGACCTCGCAGCGCGGCGCCGGTGCCCTCTGGGAGCACGGCATCCGCCATCCGTGTCGCATTCTCCAACCGCGAGCCGTCGCGGCTGAGGATCCCGATCAGCGAGATCAGGGCGATCGACGCTGGTGCCATCGCGAGTACCGCGTAGAACGTCAACCCCGCCGCGGCATCCGGACACCAGTCGGTGCCGAACTTGCGCACCGCTCGCCGGAACGCGAGGGCCCACGCGTCCCGGCCGAGATGCCACGGCCGCGGGGATGCCGATCGCTCATGACCATCATCGGGGGACATCATCGCTCCTTCCCGACCGCGCATGCAGGAGCACGACGACCCGCCTGAGATGCGTCGCCACCAGGACACCGGGGCCGAGGATGCTGCGTGCCGACTCCTGCCCTGCCTCGAGAGCGTCCACCAGCAGCCGCACCGCCTGCGCCGCCGCCTCCCGCGCCCGATGCGCGTGCGGGTCGTCCACCCCGTTGACCGCGATCGCACCCGCCGTCGCCTGGCACGCGCGCGCGATCGCCGGTATCAGCTCTCGATCGAGAGGGAAGGCCGCCGGCCGTTCGTGCACGACGTCCTCCAGCGCATCGGAGACGTCCCGTACCCGCACCGCGATCGACTCGAGGGTCTCCAGTCGCTCGTGCGCGGCCTCGGTGCCGTGGCGTCCGCCCACCGCTCGGGGGTTGCCTCTGCGGCTCCGGTCCGCTTCTGCGAGGGCCGCCCTGACGTCGCGCGCGGTGGTCTCGAGGGCGTCCGCGCCCCTGGTCCACTCGGTGCGCTCCGGAGGCCAGGATGCTGCGAGAGCGTCGCCGATGCCCGCGAGGTGATCGGCGAGTTCCCGCTGATACTCCTTCACGCGTGCCTCCGCCGTGGCCGAGAACGGCCCGGGGGCGAGCAGAAGGTTGACAGCGAGCCCGACCACGAGTCCGACGGCCATCTGCGCCAGATAGCTCAGGGAATACGCGTCGGCGTCGTGTCCTCCGATGATGAGCACGAAGACGGCGGCGACGGCGATGTACTCCCTCCCGGCGCCGAACCATCCGGTCCCGGACAGCAGCACGCCGATGCCCGCCACGAGCGCCAGCGTCCATACGGTCGGGCCGAACGTGAAGACGACCAGGAGCGCCAGAACGATGCCGGCGGCCAGGCCGGCCACGGTCTGCACGCTCGACTTCACCGAATCCATCAGCGTCGGATGCATGCTGATCAGCGCGCCGAGCGGTGCGTAGTACGGGTGGTCGTCGACGAAGCCCGGGAGAAGGTGCGCGATGATCCACGCCATACCGACGGCCAGGGCGGTCTTCGCGGCGAACAGCAGCCGGGGCGGCGCCACGGCTGCACGGATCGAAGGCATCAGGGAGGACGGCACAGCCGTCATCCTGCCCGGCATCATGGACGCACACAGGAGGGTTGACAGGTGCCGAGAGGCACCGCAGATGCCGTCGGGCCGATCAGACGCCCGGGCGGACCGTCACGTCTGTGATGTCGGCGTCCCGCGGCAGATCGAGCGCGGTGAGGATCGTCGTCGCGACGGATTCAGGATCGATGAACCGCTCTGGTGCGTAGTCCGTCCCCTCCTGCTGGTGCACGCGTGCCTGCATGGGCGTCGCCGTGCGGCCGGGGTACACCGATGTCACGCGGATGCCGTGCTCGGCCTCTTCCGCGCGCAGCGCGTCCGCCAATGCCTTCAGCCCGTGCTTGGATGCCGCATACGCCGACCAGCCGGCATGCGCGTGCAGACCGGCGCCGGAGTTGACGAACACGACCTGGCCGCGGGACACCCGCAGCACTGGCAGCATCAGCCGGGTCAGTTCGGCCGGAGCCACGAGGTTGACGGCGAGCTGCTGCTCCCACAGCGTCGCCGGCAGGTCGGCGACCGGACCGAGATCGACGACACCCGCGACATGCACGAGAGCGTCGATCCGGTCGGGAAGCCGCTGCTTGGACAACGCCCACGACAACCGCCCAGGCTGGGACAGGTCGCCGACGAGCGTCGATGCACCAGGCAGCGCAGCGGCGATCTCGCGGGCCCGTCCGACATCGCGGGCGAGCAGGATGACGTCGTCGCCGCGCTCCAGCAGCCGACGCGCGAGCACCGCTCCGATTCCGGAGCCGGCGCCCGTGATGAGGTGGACGGCCATGTCAGGCGCGGTCGGCGGGCTCTGCCAGCTCGATCGGAACGACGGGGCAGTCCTTCCAGAGACGCTCGAGACCGTAGTACACGCGCTCCTCGGCGTGGAACACGTGCACGATCAGGTCGCCGAAGTCCATCAGGACCCAGCGGGACTCGGCACGGCCCTCGCGGCGGACGCGCTTGTGCCCGGCCTCGATGAGCTTGTCCTCGATCTCGTCGGCGATCGCGGCGACGTTGCGTTCGCTGTTTCCCGTGACGAGAAGGAAGATGTCCACGAGCGGCAGCGGCTCGGAGACGTTGAGCGCGAGGAGATCCTCGCCGCCCTTGGAAGCCGCCGCGTTGGCGGCGATCTGGAGCATCTGCTCCGCGGTTTCAGGTGATTGCATCACAGCACATTCGTGGTGAAGGCGATGATCAGCGCGGCCGCCAGCGCGAGAGCGAGACCGCCGGCGGTGATCGCGAGGATCAGCATCAGCTTGTTGCCCTTCTCGGGAGCTGGTGGGCGGATGACCTCGCCGGCGGGCTTGATGGTGCTGACCGCGGAGCTCGCCGCGATCGGCGTCGGTGAGGATGCCGGCGGCAACTCACCGTCGATGAGGACGGCGTCGACGTCCTTGCCGTCGGTCGTCCCCTTCGCGTGTCCCCGAGAGCCGAGGCCCTCCGGGAGGTCGTAGGATCCGGTGATCAGGACTTCGCCGGTCGAGGCGACCGGTCCGGAGAGCGACCCCTCCCCCGGCGGCGGGTTGAAGATGAGGGCGCTGGGCGCGGCGTGCTGCGAACCTGTGGAGTCGCTGACCGCGATGAGCTCGTCGAACGACGGCGTGAACGGCGTCGTCGTCTTCTCCTCGGAGAGGACGCTCTGCCCGAAGGTCGGGTTGACGGTCGGACGCTCGTCCTGCTCGTCGTCCGCATCGTCGTCGACGTGCTCGGTCGCGTCGGCATCGACGCCGAGGTCCACGAGTTCCGCTTCCGTGTCCGCGCTCGCGTCCTCGTCAGGGGTCTCACCCTTGACGTCGTCGGCGTCGGCGTCGGCCGAAGCCTCAACCGCGTCGGCGTCGACCGCGGACTCACTGGACTGCTCGACCTCGACGTCGGCCGCGTCCTCGTCGTCGGAGTCGGTCTCCTGCGCCGGCGCGGATGCCGAAACAGGGGCGAACACGGGAACAGCGGAGACGATCGCGTGCTCGTCCGAGGCGTCCTCGGACTCGGTCCGGCGCGCTTCGGCTTCTTCTGCGGCATCCGATTCCGCAGCCGTCTGCGCCGCCGCCGCTTCTTCTGCGCCGATCACCGGTACCGAAGCCGTGCGGATCCGTTCCTGGTCACGCGCCTGACGTCGTGTCAGCGGCAGCGCACCGAGGTCGACCGCTTCATCGGCGACCGGAGCCGGCGGCACCTCGGCCGGCTCGGCGGCGCGCGGCAGCGGAGGCTGAGGCGTCGGGGCGGGTGCGGAGGCCGCCGCCGCCTCTTCCGCTGTGATCACCGGTGTCGCGCCAGTCAGGCGGATCTCCCGCAGCTGCTTGCGCGTCAGCGGTTCCTTCCCTTCGCTGTCCGATGTGCTCATGCCTTGCTCCGATACAGGTGATGCTTCGCGATGTACTGAACGACTCCGTCGGGGACGAGATACCACACCGGTTCACCCTCGTGGACGCGCTGGCGGCAATCCGTTGAGGAGATCGACAGTGCCGGAACCTCCAACTGGCTGACATCGTCGCTCGGGAGGCCATCGGTGCTCAGAACGTGTCCTGGACGTGAGACCGCGACGAAGTGGGCCAGATCCCACAACTCATCATGGTCCCTCCAGCTGAGAATCTGCGCTACGGCATCCGCGCCGCTGATGAAGAACAGTTGCGCATTCGGCCGCTGCGTCTTCAGATCGCGCAACGTGTCGATGGTGTAGGTGTCGCCTTCACGGTCGATATCGACGCGACTGACGGTGAATCGGGGATTGGATGCCGTGGCGATCACCGTCATCAGATAGCGGTGCTCGCTGGGGGTCACCGTCCGCTTCTGCCACGGTCGGCCCGTCGGCACGAAGACGACCTCGTCGAGATCGAACTCGTGCGCGACCTCGCTGGCCGCAACGAGGTGACCGTGATGGATCGGATCGAACGTTCCGCCCATCACCCCGATACGCGGCGCCCGCGAGTTCGTGTGCTCCATCCGCGGCTCAGTGGCCGTGCCCTGCCCCGTGGCCGTCCTTGCCGTGCTGGGCCGCCCAGGCCTCGGCCTTGGCCGAGTGGCGGTTGGCGACGTGGCGATACGAGAAGGTCACCAGCCCGAGCAGCGCGAAGACGATCGCGGCGATGACACCGAAGATCAGCGTCTCGAGCGCCACGTTTCCGTGGTGCTCGGTCTCGGCGGCTGCCATCGCGAACTGTGCGACGAGATTCATCCTTGCTCCGTTTCGTGACCGGGGGCGCGAACGCGCTCCCCC
This sequence comes from Microbacterium sp. M, assembly GCF_045181065.1. GTDB lineage: Bacteria > Actinomycetota > Actinomycetes > Actinomycetales > Microbacteriaceae > Microbacterium. Next base: position 2,229,465 of record NZ_CP173721.1, read on the forward strand.
ATCCTATCGCTCAGCCGCGCGTCTGCCCCGCCCCACGCGCGAGCCACTTCGTGCTGGTCAGTTCGGAGAGCCCCATCGGCCCTCGCGCGTGCAGCTTCTGCGTCGAGATGCCGACCTCGGCGCCGAAGCCGAACTCCGCGCCATCGGTGAAGCGCGTGGAGGCGTTCACCATCACGACAGCCGAATCCACCTCGGCGAGGAAGCGCTCGGCGCTACGGGAATCGGTCGTGATGATCGCCTCGGTGTGCCCGGTGCTGTACCTGCGGATATGCGCCAGCGCGTCGTCGAGCGAATCCACGACCTTGATGGCGATGTCGAGACTGAGGTATTCGGTCTCCCAGTCCTCCTCCGTGGCCGGGATCACGTTGCTGACGAGCCCGGCGACGATGTCGTCGCCATGGATTGCGACGCCCTCGCTCTGCAGCGCGCTGGCCACCAGCGGGATGAGCCGCGGCGCGGCCTGACGGTGGACGAGCACGGTCTCGACGGCGTTGCAGACGCTGGGACGCTGGACCTTCGCGTTGACGACGATCTGCGTGGCCCAGTCGGCCGGCGCCGTCTCGTCGAGGACGATGTGCACGTTGCCCGCGCCGGTCTCGATCACCGGCACGGTGGATTCGGTGACGACGGCCTCGATGAGCGACGCACTGCCGCGGGGCACGAGCACGTCGATGAACCCCCGACCGTGCATGAGCGCCTTCGCACCGTCGCGTCCGAAGTCGTCGACGGTCTGGATCGCCTCCGGCGTGATGCCGATGCCCTCCAGCGCGTCGCGCATGACCTGCACGAGGACCGTGTTGGACTCCCGCGCGGCGCTGCCGCCGCGCAGCACGACCGCGTTGCCCGAGCGCAGCGCGAGCGCGGCGATGTCGACGGTCACGTTCGGTCGCGCTTCGTAGATGGCGCCGACCACTCCGAACGGCACGCGCACCTGCTGAAGAGCCACGCCGTTGGGCATCCGGTGTCCTCCGACGACTTGACCGACCGGGTCGGCCAGCGCGGCGACCTCACGGACGGCAGCGGCGAGGGCCGCGACGCGTGCGGAGTCCAGGCGCAGCCGATCGATCAGCGACGAGCCGATGCCGTCGGCTTTTCCGCGCGCGATGTCCTGCGCGTTCGCGGCGATGATCCGGTCCGCGTCGGCCTCCAGCGCCCGTGCGATCGCCTCGAGCGCCCGCGCCTTGTCATCGCTGGTGAGCTGCGCTGTGGCGCGAGACGCGTCCTTGGCGAGGGCGAGGCGCTGCTGTGGCCCTGCGACGTCCGTGGCGGCGGGGTCGGCGGGTGCGGTGAGGGTGTCGGCGCTCATCAGCCCAGTGTATCGAGCGGTGCTCTTCCCCGGGCCGCTGTGACAGGGGCGAGGGCGCGCCGATCAGGCGGGTGTCGCCGGCACGAACCAGGTGCCGATGTGCTCGCCGGACAGCGCCCGGTCGATGAGGTCGGCTCCGGTCACCAGCACGCCGATGCCGGATGCCGCGGCGAGCCGGGCGGCGGACACCTTGGTAGCCGCTCCTCCGGTGCCGACGCTGTTCACGACGGTGGCGCCGAACTCGAGACCCGTGAGATCCTCGTCGGCCCCGATCACGTCCAGCGGCTCGGCATCCGGATCCGTCGGAGGCTTGGTGTACAGCGCCTCGACATCGCTGAGCAGGACGAGGGCATCGGCCTGAACCAGCTGGGCGACCAGCGCCGCGAGCCGGTCGTTGTCTCCGAAGCGGATCTCCTGGGTCGCGACCGTGTCGTTCTCGTTCACGATCGGCAGGATCCGAAGGCCCAGCAGACGCTCCATCGCCCGACGGGCATTGCTGCGCGACGTCGGCGTCTCGAGGTCGCCCGTGGTCAGCAGCACCTGACCGGCGACGATCCCGAACGGGCGCAGCGCCTCCTGGTAGCGGTAGACGAGGATGTTCTGTCCGACAGCCGCCGCAGCCTGCTGCGTCGCGAGATCGGTCGGCCTGGCATCCAGATCGAGAAACGGGATGCCGGTGGCGATCGCTCCGGACGACACCAGGACGATCTCGCATCCGCGGCCGTGCGCCTTCTGCAGGGCGTTCACGATCATCGGGATCCGCCACGACGACTCACCGCTGATCGACGACGAGCCGACCTTCACCACGATGCGGGCGGCAGTGGCGAGCTCCTCGCGGGTGCGGGCCGTCATGCCTGGTCCCCGTCGAGGTCCTCCTCGGTGACGATGCGGCGCTCTTCGGCCTCAGCGCGCAGCGCGGCCTTGGCGTCCATCCGCTCGTAGTACTGCTCGCGGCGCTGCGTCGTCGTCCGTCGCGGGTTCGTCGCGGCGAAGCGCGGGTCGGTACCGCGAGGCGCGACCATCAGCTCCGCCGCCGAGGACATCGACGGCTCCCAGTCGAACACGAGGCCATCGCCCTCGCCGATGACGACCGTGGCGCCCGGCGTCGCGCCGAGACGGAACAGTTCGTCCTCGACGCCGAGACGCTCCAGGCGATCCGCGAGGTAGCCGACGGCTTCTTCGTTCTGGAAGTCGGTCTGCTGCACCCAGCGCACCGGCTTCTCGCCGATCACACGGTAGACGTTGCCGTAGGTGCCGCCCTCGACCCGCACCGTGAACTCCTTCTTGGAGCCCCTGGGGCGGATCACGACACGCTCGGTGGGGACGGCGACGGCCGCCTCTGCGCGGTGCTTCTCGACGATGTCGCCGAGTGCGAAGGTCAGCGGGCGCAGGCCCTCGTGCGACACCGTGGAGATCTCGAACACGCGGAAGCCGCGCTCCTCGAGCTCGGGGCGCACGAGTTCGGCGAGATCGCGTGCTTCCGGGACGTCGATCTTGTTCAGCGCGACGAGCTGCGGACGCTCCAGCAGCGGGATCTGGCCCTCTGGCACCTCGTAGGCTGCAAGCTCGGCGATGATGACGTCGAGATCGCTGATCGGGTCGCGACCCGGCTCGAGCGTGGCGCAGTCGAGCACGTGCAGCAGCGCGGAGCAGCGCTCCACATGGCGGAGGAACTCGAGACCGAGTCCGCGTCCTTCACTGGCGCCTTCGATGAGTCCTGGAACGTCGGCGACGGTGTAGCGCGCATCACCGGCCTGCACGACACCGAGATTCGGGTGCAGCGTCGTGAACGGGTAGTCGGCGATCTTGGGCCGCGCTGCCGAGATCGCTGCGATCAGGCTCGACTTGCCGGCCGACGGGTAGCCGACCAGTGCCACGTCGGCGACGGTCTTGAGCTCGAGGACGACGTCGCCCTCGAAACCCGGTGTGCCCAGCAGCGCGAAACCCGGCGCCTTGCGCTTCGGAGATGCGAGCGCCGCGTTGCCGAGGCCGCCGCGGCCGCCCTGGGCGACGACGACGCGCTCCCCTGGTACGACCATGTCCACCAGGACTTCGCCATCGGCATCCTTGACGACCGTGCCGACCGGAACCGGCAGTTCGAGGGTCTCCCCCGCGAAGCCGGAGCGATGGTCGCCCATGCCGAACCCGCCATTGCCGCTGGAGCGGTGCGGCGAGTGGTGATACGACAGCAGGGTGCCGGTCTGCGGGTCGGCGACGAGGACGATGTCGCCGCCGTCACCGCCGTTGCCGCCATCGGGGCCGCCGAGCGGCTTGAACTTCTCGCGGTGCACCGACACGCAGCCGTTGCCGCCCTTGCCTGCGCGCAGGTGGAGCGTCACCGTGTCGACGAAGGTGACCATGTGGTGTCCTCTGGTTCCTGAGCTGAGCGAAGGGGGAAAGCACGAACGGGACGGGCAAATGCCCGCCCCGTTCGGATGGTTGCTGTGCTGCGGATTACTCGGCAGCTGCGACGATGTTGACGACCTTGCGGCCGCCCTTCGCGCCGAACTCGACCGAGCCCGCTGCGAGAGCGAACAGCGTGTCGTCGCCGCCACGGCCGACGTTCACGCCGGGGTGGAAGTGCGTACCGCGCTGGCGGACGAGGATCTCGCCGGCGTTGACGGTCTGACCGCCGAAGCGCTTCACGCCGAGTCGCTGTGCGTTGGAGTCACGACCGTTGCGGGTCGAGCTCGCGCCCTTTTTGTGTGCCATTTCTCAGCTCCCCTTCGTGCTTACTTGATGCCGGTGATCTTGACGCGCGTGAGCTCCTGGCGGTGGCCCTGACGCTTCTTGTAACCGGTCTTGTTCTTGAACTTCTGGATGACGATCTTCGGGCCGCGGAGGTTGCCGATGACCTCGGCGGTGACCTTGACCTTCGCCAGCTTGTCGGCGTCGGTGGTCACCGTGGCGCCGTCGACGAGCAGCACTGCGGGCAGCTCGATCTTCTCGCCCTGGGTCGCCTTGACACGGTCGAGCTGAACGATCGTGCCGACCTCGACCTTCTCCTGCCGTCCGCCGGCGCGCACTACTGCGTAAACCACTTGATACCTGTTTCATCGGGGAGCTCAAGGCTCCGGAAATCTCACGGGAAGACTGTGCCTGCGTTCGTCGCAGGTCTGACGGGTGCGAGCACCGGGGCTCATCCGGACCGCCCTGGGGACGGTTCAGCTCGCGCACCAAGGGTCCACTTTACCGGATGCCGGCCGATGTGGCAAAGCGAGCGGATGCCGTGTCGCGCGAGATCCGCCCGGACGTAGGATCGCACGGTGACCGTACTCGTCGACGACCCGATCTGGCCCGCTCACGGACGGCTCTGGGCGCACCTCGTCAGCGATGAGGATCTCCATGAACTGCACGCCTTCGCACGCCGCAACGACGTGCCGGAGCGCGCGTTCGACCTCGACCACTACGACGTGCCGGAGGAGATCATCCCCCGGCTCGTCGCAGCAGGTGCCACCCCGGTGGGCGGAAAAGAGCTCACGCGTCGGCTGATCGCGTCAGGACTGCGCGTCCCCGCTCGCGACCGGCGCGGCAGTCACTGACCCCGAGTCGGCGTTCACGGACACCGGCGTGCCGGTGAGAGCAGCCGTGGTCACGCGGCGGCGGTTGCGCCCCTGACCGGGAGCCTTGGGCTCCGGCAGAGCATCCAGTACCGAGTCGAGAAGAACATCCGCCTCGGTGCGCGGCGCCTTGGCCCGCTCCGAGCGCTTCTTGCGCGCCTTCTTCGGACGCTCGGCCGCAGCGGGCAGCTCGACGGCCGGCGCCTCGTCCGGCGTTTCGGCCGCGACGACCCGCGTGGATGCCGCGATCTGAGCGAGAGCCGTCTTCGCACCTTCGGGGATGCTGTGGGTCACACCGGCCGCCGGCGCCGGCGCGCTGGGCTGGTTGCCGCCGCGCTGACGACGGTTCGATGTGCTGCCGTTGCTCGAACGGTGCTTGACCACCGGGTCGTGGTGCACGATGACACCGCGGCCGGCGCAGACCTCGCACGCCTCGCTGAACGTCTCCAGCAGGCCGAGTCCGAGCTTCTTGCGGGTCATCTGCACGAGCCCGAGCGATGTGACCTCCGCCACCTGGTGCTTGGTCCGATCGCGGCTCAGGCACTCCACGAGACGGCGCAGCACGAGATCGCGGTTGGACTCGAGCACCATGTCGATGAAGTCGACGACGATGATGCCGCCGATGTCGCGCAGACGGAGCTGACGGACGATCTCCTCAGCGGCCTCGAGGTTGTTCTTCGTGACCGTCTCTTCGAGATTGCCGCCGGATCCGACGAACTTGCCGGTGTTGACGTCGACGACGGTCATGGCCTCGGTGCGGTCGATCACGAGCGAACCACCGGAGGGCAGCCAGACCTTGCGGTCCAGAGCCTTCTCGATCTGCTCGGTGACGCGGAACACGTCGAACGGGTCTGATTCGTCCTCGTACTCCTCGACGCGCTCGAGCAGATCCGGCGCGACGCTCTCGAGGTAGGCGCGGATCGTGCGCTGCGCCTCTTCGCCCTGGATGAGCATCTTCGTGAAGTCCTCGTTGAAGACGTCGCGGACGATCTTCACCAGGAGGTCGGGCTCGGCATGCAGGAGCGCGGGCGCCTGCTGGTTCTCGACCTGCTTGCGGATGTGCTCCCACTGGTTCGTGAGGCGCTGCACATCGCGGGTGAGCTGGTCCTCGGTCGCGCCCTCGGCGGCCGTGCGGACGATGACGCCGCTGGACTCGGGCAGGACCTCCTTGAGGATGCGCTTGAGACGCGCGCGCTCGTTGTCGGGGAGCTTGCGCGAGATGCCGTTCATCGATCCGTTCGGCACGTACACGAGGTAGCGGCCGGGGAGCGAGATCTGGCTGGTCAGGCGAGCACCCTTGTGGCCGACCGGATCCTTCGTCACCTGCACGAGGACACGATCGCCCGGCTTGAGGGCGAGCTCGATGCGTCGCGGCTGGTTGCCGGTCTCGACGCCGTCCCAGTCGACCTCACCGGAGTACAGCACGGCATTGCGTCCGCGGCCGATGTCGACGAACGCCGCCTCCATGCTGGGCAGGACGTTCTGGACGCGGCCGAGGTACACGTTGCCGATGAGCGACGCGTCCTGGTTGCGGGCCACGTAGTGCTCGACGAGCACCTTGTCCTCGATGACCGCGATCTGCGTGCGGCCGTTCTTGGAGCGGACGACCATGTTGCGGTCCACGGATTCGCGGCGCGCGAGGAACTCCGCCTCGGTGACCACGGGACGACGGCGCCCGGCATCGCGACCGTCACGGCGGCGCTGCTTCTTGGCCTCGAGGCGCGTGGAGCCCTTGATGGCCTTCGGCTCGGTGATGTACTCGACGACGCGCTGACGCTGGCGCGGCTCGGAGCGCTGCTCGTCATCGCCTTCGCCATTGCCCCCGCGGCGACGACGTCCACGGCGCGCGGGCGAGCCGGACTCGTCGGCATCCTGGTCGCGGTCACGGTCACGATCGCGATCACGGGCGCCGTCGCGGTCACGGCCTGGTCGCGCAGGCAGCGGTGCGATCTCGGGCGCATAGAAGTGCAACTGGGTGGAGACGCGCGAGACGAAGGTCTCGGGGATCAGCCCCAGGCTGACCGCGGTGAGCGGCTCGGGCTTGGCGGGTACGGACACGGGCTCAGGCGCGGTCTTCACAGCTTCGGGCTCGGCCGCACCGGACTCTGACTCGGCCGGGGACTCCGCCGGAACCGGGGCGCTCGTCGCGGGCTCTGCGTCGGCGGGCTCGGCGGGCTCTGACGTTGCCGTCTCTGCGTCGGGCAGCACAGCCGTTGCGGACTCTTCCTCGACGGGCGCGGAATCGACCTCGCTCGACTCCGGCTCAGACTCGCTCGACTCAGGAGCCGGCTCGGGCACGGTCTCGGTCGGCGCCGCGTCGGACTCCGATCCGGGCTCGCCCGTCTCGCGCTCAGATGCGTCCGGCGTGTCGGCCGACGTCTGCTCGGGAGCGTCCGCTCCGGCATCCTCTGCAGGCACGTCGACGTCCGGAGCCTCAGCGGAGTCCGGAGTCTGCAGCGTCGCGTCTAGCGCGGGCTCTGCATTCTCGTCGAGGGTCGGGTTGTTGTTGTCATTGTTGTCATCGGCCATCTCTGGCGAACTCCCTGCACGGGCACTGTGTGCTCCGCGAAATCTCATGCGGCACGGGCCGCGAACTCACTCGGCGTGCGATCGGCTCTTCTGCTCTGATCGCGTGGGGCGTGTGCCCCGAAGTCTTCGTCGATGCCTGTCAGCGGCGGCGCCGCGAGAAGCATCACACGCCATTATCGCATCATGCGCGGGATATCGCGGCATCCGACGTGCGGATTGTCCCGGCGGCCTCACGCTGCGCCCATAGCAATCGCTGAGATACTGGCGCTATGACGGAGCAGCGCCCCCGCTATGTCGGGTACGGAATCTGGTTGATCATCGCGAGCGTGATCGGGTGGTGGGCCGCCTTCCAACTCACCGTGGAGAAGTTCTACCTGCTCGAGAATCCTGGCGACCCGCTGGCCTGCGACATCAGCCCCTTCCTGCAGTGCAGCACGAATCTCGGATCATGGCAGGGTGCCGTCTTCGGCTTTCCGAATCCGCTTCTCGGTCTGACCGGCTGGATGGCTCCGCTCGTCGTCGGCGTGGCGCTGATCGCGGGCGCCCGCTTCCCGCGCTGGTTCTGGGCCCTGTTCGGCGCCGGGATCACCTTCGCGTTCGGGTTCGTGTGCTGGCTGATCGGACAGACCGTCTTCGAGCTCTTCGTGCTCTGCCCCTGGTGCCTGGTCACCTGGGCGGTCACGATCCCCACGTTCATCTCGACGATGGTGCATCTGCTGCGAAACGGCACGTTCAGCCGATCGGAAAAGGCGATGGCGATCGGTCAGAAGCTCATGGCGTGGGTGCCGCTGGCTTCCATCGTGGGCTGCGCGCTGGTCATCCTCCTGCTGCAGGTGAACAACATGGACTTCCTGGGCGCCCTCGTGGATCTCTGGTTCTGACCGCCCTTGCAGCACGAAGGCCCGCTCCCTCAGGGAGCGGGCCTTCGTCAGCGGTTGGGTTTCGACTCGCTGCGCTCGCTCAACCTTGACACGAGCTCGACTCAACGCGGCTGCGCCGCATTGAGTCCAGCCGTGTCAAAACCAGATGCCGAGCTCGCGCGCGGCGGACTCGGGGCTGTCGGAGCCGTGGACGAGGTTCTGCTGCACCTTCAGGCCCCAGTCGCGACCGAAGTCGCCGCGGATCGTGCCCGGCGCGGCCGTGGTCGGGTCGGTGGTGCCGGCGAGCGAGCGGAAGCCCTCGATCACGCGGTTTCCGGCGAGACGGATCGCCACGGACGGTCCGGACAGCATGAACTCGAGCAGCGGCTCGTAGAACGGCTTGCCCTCGTGCTCGGCGTAGTGCGCGGCCAGCAGGTCGCGGTCCGGCTCGACGAGGCGGATGTCGACGAGCGCATAGCCCTTGGCTTCGATGCGCGCGAGAATCGTGCCGGTGAGGCCGCGAGCGACGCCATCGGGCTTGACGAGGACGAGGGTTTCTTCGGTGGCCATGTCATTCACTCTCTGTCGAAGAATCGGTTTCGGCTCCTGCCGGACGTCGTGCATCCAGCTTGGCCCCCATGATCGTCGCATACCCCCACATGCCACCGAAAACCAGCACGACCATGAGCATGGCCGGGACCAGGAACGCGGACAGTCCGACGATCAGCTGTACCGCCCACCCCGCGGCGATCGCCCCCGGCTTCGTGATGAGTCCGGCGATCGCGATGCACGCCAGTGCCAGCACGGCACCGCCGACGATGGCCCACCAGTCGGCGATCGGGTCGGGCAGCACTCGGAGGCCGAAGATCGTCAGGCCGCCGAGGAACACGACGATCGCCTCGAAACCCAGCACGATCGGCGCGAGTTTCTGGACGAGGCTGCGCTGCGCACGCGGACGCTGCGCCGAGGGAGTGTCGCTCATGCGCGCCACCCGGATTTCCAGTCCTCTTCCTCGGCCAGGGCGATCGCCTCGCCGGCGAGCACAACGGAGCCGGCGATCACGACCGCACGGCGGTCGGAGGATGCCGCCCACTCGCGCGCCGCATCTGCGGCCTCGGCGAGAGACGGGTGCACGGTGGCCCGGTGCCCGGCCTGCTCGACCAGGTCCGCGATCGCGTCGGCATCGCTCGCGCGTTCCGACTCCGGCGCGGTCGCGAACACGTGCGCTGCCGCCGGTGCCAGCACGGACACGATGCCTGCGGCATCCTTGTCGGACAGGATGCCGAGAACCACGCCCCACTCGTCGAAATCGAAGCTGTCGTCGAGCGCCTGCGCGAGGGCGGTCGCGCCGTGCGGGTTGTGCGCCGCGTCCACGACCACCGTCGGTGCGATGCCCAGCAACTGCAGTCGCCCCGGCGACGTCGCGCCCTGGAAGCCTTCGGTGATGATGTCGCCGGCGATCGGCTGCGATCCTCCGCCGATCAAGGACTCGACCGCAGCGACCGCCAGAGCGGCATTGTGCCCCTGGTGGGCACCGTAGAGCGGGAGATATTCCTCGACGTACTGGCCGGCGAGGCCCCGCACGGTGAGCAGCTGACCGCCGACCGCGAGCTTCTGCTCGGCGAGCCCGAAATCGGCACCCTCGAACGCGATCGTCGCGCTCTTCTCCGCGGCCACACGGCGCAGCACCTCAGCGACCTCATCCGGTTGCTGCGCGGAGACGACAGCCGCGCCCTCCTTGATGATTCCTGCCTTCACCTCGGCGATGGCCTCGATCGTGTCGCCGAGCCGATCCGCATGGTCGATGTCGATCGGCGCGAACACCGCGACGTCGCCATCGGCCGTGTTGGTCGAATCCCACGCGCCGCCCATGCCGACCTCGAGCACGAGCACGTCGACGGGTGCGTCGGCGGCCGCGACGAACGCGAGCACCGTGAGCAGTTCGAAGAACGTCAGCGCTGCGTCACCAGCAGCTTCGAGTTCGGCGTCGACGATGCCGACGAACGGCTCGATCTCGTCCCAGGCGTCGGCGATCGCGCCGTCGTCGATGGGCTCGCCGTCGATCATGATGCGCTCGGTGAAGCGCTCCAGATGCGGGCTCGTGAACAGACCGGTGCGCAGACCGTGCGCCCTGAGCAGGCTCTCGATCATCCGCGCGGTCGAGGTCTTCCCGTTCGTGCCGGTGATGTGCACGACGCGGTAGGTGCGCTGCGGATCATCCAGCAGGGTCAGGATGCGCGCCGTCCGCTCCTTGCGGGGCTGCACCCACCGCTCGCCCGCTCGAGCAAGCAGCGCCTCGTAGACGGCATCCGCGCGGTCGCGATCAGACATTCGTTGCTCCTGCACGTTCGATGGTGACGACGATCCCGGATTTCTCCGAACCGAGCGCTCTCGCGCCGCTCTTGAAGAAGCCACCGCCGCTCGTGGCCGCGTCGACGAGAACATCGATGTCGTCCACTCCGCTGACTGCCCAGCTGGTTGCGAGAGTCTCCCCCGCGATGAACTCCCCGTGCGCCAGGAGGGCATCGACGTTCGCGACCGCGACGTCGAGCGTCAATACGATGCGATCGCTCACGTCGAGATCGGCGTTCTTACGAGCCTCCTGCACGACGCGGATCGCGTCCCGAGCCAGTCCTTCGGACTCGAGATCCGGTGTGGTCAGCGTGTCCAGCAGCACGAATCCACCGCTCGGGACGATCGCGAGGGCCTCGCCCTCCGGGCGACCGGTGGTCTCCAGTACCAGCTCGTACTCGTGCGGCTCCAGCACGACGCCGTCAGCCGTCACGACGCCGGCGTCTTCGGTCCAGAAGCCGTCCTTCGCGGCGCGGATCACCCGCTGCACCTCCTTGCCGAGGCGAGGACCTGCGGCGCGTGCGTTCACGCTCAGGCGGTGGCTGATGCCGTACTCCGCCGCGGCGTTGTCGGTGAGCTGCACGAGCTCGACGGACTTGACGTTGAGCTCTTCGCGCAGGATGTCCTCGAACTGCCCGAGCGAACCGGCCAGCGGCGAGACGACAGTCAGTCGGGCGAGCGGCAGGCGCACGCGCAGCTTCTCCTTCTTGCGCAGGGCGTTGCCGACGCTGGAGAGTTCGCGCACGGCATCCATCGCATCGCGGATCTCATCCGCAGCCGGGAACGCCGAGGCATCCGGCCAGTCCGTCAGGTGGACGCTGCGGCCACCCGTGAGCCCCTGCCAGACGCGCTCGCTGATCAGCGGCACGAGCGGAGCCGCGACGCGGCTCAGGGTCTCGAGCACGGTGTAGAGGGTGTCGAAGGCCTCACGGCTCTTCGGGTCGTCGGTGACACCGGTCCAGAAGCGGTCACGCGAGCGCCGGATGTACCAGTTCGTCAGAGTCTCGGCGAAGTCGCGCAGGCGGCCGGCCGCCGTCGTCGAGTCCAGGCCCTCGAGGTCGGTCTGGACCTCGCGCACGAGGTCGCCGAGGCGGGCGAGGATGTAGCGGTCCAGGACATCGGTCGAGTCCGTGCGCCAGGATGCCTCGTAGCCGTCGCCCGACGCGTTGGCGTAGGTCGCGAAGAAGTACCACGAGTTCCACAGCGGAAGCAGGAACTCACGGACGCCGGCGCGGATCCCCTCCTCCGTCACCGCGAGATTGCCACCGCGGAGCACCGAGCTCGACATGAGGAACCAGCGCATCGCATCGGAGCCGTCGCGGTCGAGCACTTCGGAGACGTCGGGGTAGTTGCGCAGCGATTTCGACATCTTGTAGCCGTCGCTGCCGAGCACGATGCCGTGGCAGCTGACACCGGTGAACGCCGGGCGATCGAACAGCGCGGTCGACAGCACGTGCATGACGTAGAACCAGCCGCGGGTCTGTCCGATGTACTCCACGATGAAGTCCGCCGGCGCGTGGGCGTCGAACCACTCCTGGTTCTCGAACGGGTAGTGCACCTGGGCGTACGGCATCGAACCGGAGTCGAACCACACGTCGAAGACGTCCTCGATGCGGCGCATCGTGCTCTTGCCCGTCGGGTCGTCCGGGTTCGGACGCGTCAGGTCGTCGATGTACGGGCGGTGCAGATCGATCTCGCCCTCCGGATTGCGCGGGAGCGCACCGAAGTCGCGCTCCAGCTCTTCCAGCGAACCGTAGGCGTCGACACGCGGGTATTCGGGGTCGTCGCTCTTCCAGATCGGGATCGGCGAGCCCCAGTAGCGGTTGCGGCTGATCGACCAGTCGCGCGCGCCCTCGAGCCACTTGCCGAACTGGCCGTGCTTGACGTTCTCGGGCACCCAGGTGATCTGCTCGTTGTTCGCGAGCATGTCGTCCTTGATGTCCGTGACGCGGATGAACCAGCTCGACACGGCCTTGTAGATCAGGGGGTTCCGGCAGCGCCAGCAATGCGGGTAGGAGTGCTCGTAGCTCTGCAGCCGGATGAGTCTGCCCTGCTCGCGCACCAACCGGACGAGAGGCGTGTTCGCATCCATCCAGAGCTCGCCGGCGACGTCGGTCACGTTCGGGAGGAAACGTCCCCCGTCGTCGAGGGACAGGATCGTCGGGATGCCGGCAGCCGTCGCGACGCGCTGGTCGTCCTCGCCGTAGGCGGGCGCCTGGTGGACGACGCCGGTGCCGTCCGAGGTCGTGACGTAGTCGTCGACGAGGATGCGCCAGGCGTTCTCGGTGCCGTAGGTCGCGGCATCCGTGTAGTAGTCGAACAGCGGCTCGTAGCTCAGGCCGGACAGCTCCGCCCCCGAGACGGTGCGCTCGACGGCATCGGATGCCGCGGCGGCGTCCTCGTAACCGAGATCCTTCGCGTACCCGGCGAGCAGGTCGGCGGCGAGCAGGAAGCGGCCGGCGCTGCCGTCTGCAGCACCATTCGGACCCGCTGGGACGACCGCGTAGGCGATCTCCGGACCGACGGCGAGCGCCATGTTGGTCGGAAGGGTCCACGGGGTCGTCGTCCACGCGAGGACGCGGACGCCGTCGAGACCCTTCGCCTCGGCATCCGGCCCTGTGAGGGGGAACGCGACCGTGACGGACGGGTCCTGGCGCATCTGGTACACGTCGTCGTCCATGCGCAGCTCGTGCGCGCTCAGCGGCGTCTCGTCACGCCAGCAGTACGGCAGGACGCGGTAGCCCTCGTAGGCGAGCCCCTTGTCGTACAGCGTCTTGAACGCCCACAGCACGCTCTCCATGTAGCCGAGATCGAGCGTCTTGTACCCGCGGTCGAAGTCGACCCAGCGCGCCTGACGCGTGACGTAGTCCTGCCATTCGCGTGTGTAGGCCAGCACGGAGCTCTTCGCCTTCGCGTTGAAGACGTCGATGCCCATGTCCTCGATCTCGCTCTTCTCGGTGATGCCGAGCTGCTTCATCGCCTCGAGTTCAGCGGGCAGGCCGTGGGTGTCCCAGCCGAAGACGCGGTCGACCTTCTTGCCGAGCATCGTCTGGAAGCGCGGGAAGAGATCCTTGGCGTATCCCGTCAGGAGGTGCCCGTAGTGCGGCAGGCCGTTGGCGAACGGCGGGCCGTCGTAGAACACCCACTCCTCGGCGCCGTCGCGCTGCGCGATGGAGGCGCGGAACGTGTCGTCCGTCTTCCAGAACTCCAGGATCTCCTGCTCGATCGCGGGCAGCCGCGGGCTGGGCGTGACGGAGTCGGCGGCGGGGCCGAAGGCGGAAGGGCGTGGATAGGTCATCGTGACTCGCAGTGTTCGTCGTGGCGGATGCTGCTGCGAGGACGATCCTGTCGTGCGAAGGACCGCGGTACCACCCCGCGTGCGCCGCCTCACGGCGGGGCCACTCTCACTGCGGCGATGACGGGCCTGCCCCGCTCGGTTCTAGTAGGTCCTGCGACTGTTCTTCCGAGAGCTCCCCGGTGATGGCCGGATCGATGCTTTGGGTCAATTGTACGCGGGATCCGCGTGGGATCGCGCTTCTCGCACGTCAGGCGCGTGCGGCGGCGTTGTTGACGCGCGACCGGGCGCTTCGAGCGGAGAAGTACGCCATCTTCGGACGCTTGAGCTGAATCACTCCGAATGTGGCGTACAAGTCCGAAGTTGGCGTACATCCGGCGCCATCGCGCGGGCACTTGGGCCGCTGTTCACGCCGCGAGATGCAGCCCTTGAGCCACGGCTCGCATGATGAGGTCCTGAACCATCGCCCACTCGAACATCATCTGCGTGTAGCTGACGCGGATCACGTGGTAGCCCATGAGACGCAGTTCCGCGTCGTGCCGGATGTCCTCGCTGCGCTGTTCGCCGACATGGCTGGCACCATCGATCTGCAGGACGAGGCGATCGCCGATGAGCGCGTCCACGCGGTGCCCCGCGATCCATATCTGCGCCCGGATCGGCAGACGCAACCATCGCAGGCGCGACCGCAGGTACGTCTCGAGCCCAGCATCCGCGAAAGGCAGGGCATCGGCGAGCAGCCGTCGAGCGGACGGTTTCCAGCGGTAGTGCGCAAGACCGTTGAGACTCACGAGGCTCTGGTTCAACGCGGACTCCCACGTCGCGAGCGCCTGCTCGTAGGGTTCACACTCTGCGACGATCGCGAGGACATTCTCAATCGGATCCTCGAGCGCATCGGGCGATCGCGGAACCAGCGGTACCGACCAGTGAACATGGGCGCGATCCGGCTTCTTGCCGGAACTGCGTGGGTCCGATCCCACATGAAAGCGGTCCGGTTCCTCGTGCACCCAGAGCCCCAGCCGCTTGGCCTGCGAGATGCAGGTGACGACCACTCCGGCGCGCGCTGCTGCAACCAGCACCGGATCCGCCCCGGGTACCGCCACCCATCCCCGCCGCACTCGCCTGAGAGCACCCGAGTCGACCGCGGCTTCGATGGCGCGGCGTCGTGCTCCCAACTCGGCGAGTCGAGCCACCCGAACGACTCCACCCAGGTCCGTCACCACGGCGGCGAGATCGAGGTCGGTACGGGCTGTCATGCGCCCATTGTGGGCATCAGCGCGAAGGCTGACCCCGGGACAACACCCGTATCCGTGGACAACCTCTCCCAAACACCGCCCGGTGCAGGGCGGGTTGGGCGAGCGCTTCACGCGGAGAAGTGCGTCATCTTCGGATGCTTGAGCTGGATCAGTCCGAATTTGGCGTACAAGTCCGGAGTTCGCGCCCGGCGCTCGCGTCGCGGCGCGCTACCCCTCCCGGTGATAGCCGTACAGGTCGTCCTGGACGCCGTTGATCCAGATCTCGTCGCCGCCATCAGGGTCGGGGATCCGGATCGTGCGCGCGAACGCCTCGTCGACCACGGCGGCATCGAAACCGGCATCCCGCAGGCGCCGCGCGTGCGCGTCGAGGTCGCCGCGCGCCTCGAAGCTCAACCCGACGCGCGCGGATCCCGAGTGCAGCCCGACCACGCCGCCATCGCCGCGCATCTCGACCCAGCCACCGCGATCGGCCGCGATCCCCGCGCGCAGACCGAGCGCCTCGAGAATCGCCCGCGGTGCGGTGAGATCCTCCTGGAACCAGATCGGCTGCACGGCGATGTCCCCCGAGACGGTCCCGGTGCCCGCCGATACGGTCACCGCCGGGCCCGACGCCGTCCGGACCGTCAGCATCTCTCCGACACCATCCATCGTCTCGCGGGAGACATCGAATGCCGACAGCGCGGATGCCGCGGCATCCAGGTCGGGAACCAGCACGTGGATGTCGACACCGCCGGCCGCATGGTCGGCCGTCGCGCAATGGACGGCGAGGACGCCGTCCGCGTGGAACTCGCCCCACTCCGGTGACGGAGCGAACGTCGGCGAGAACCCCAGCGTTTCCGCGAGCGCCCACCACCGCTCCGGCCGCTCCGTGTACACGATCTGCTGGACGACGGTCATCGCGATTCCTCCTCGAGATACGCGCGCAGCGCCGTCTCGACCAGCGCGGAAAGGCTCGTGGAGTCGTCGACGGCCCGGTGCTTCACGCTGCGGACCAGGTCCTGCGGCAGGTAGACGTTGAACTGCACCTTGGATTCGGATGCTTGCATGCTAGCAAAATAGCTTCCGAGCATCCGGCATGCAAGTATCCGACCCGCACGTGTCCGACCAGCGCCCTACGCTCGATGCATGGCACGCTCCCCCGAATCCCCCGCCGCACCCCGCGTCTCGCCGCCCGACCTCCCCGAGACGCTGACACCGGCGGAACCGGCGCGCAGCGCGGATCTTCTGGCGTCCCGGCTCGCACTGGCCGGCGACGTCGATCTCGCGCACGCGACCCTCGAGCAATGCGTCGTGACGGCCGACGCCGGCACGATCGACATGACGGGGGCCGATGTCATGGATGTCGATGTCACCGGCATCCGCGCCGCATCGCTGAAGCTGCGCGACGCCGGGATCCGGCGCGTGCGCATCACGGGCGGGCGCATCGGCACCCTCGATCTCAGCACCACTCGGATCGCCGAGCTCGAGCTGCGCGATCTGCGTATCGACTACCTCAATCTCGGTGCGGCGAAGGCCACCGATATCCTCGTCGCCGACTGCACGATCCGCGCGCTCGACATGCCGCAGGCGCAACTGACGCGTGTGCGCTTCGACGACTGCCGCAGCGACGAGGTCGACCCACGCGGACTGCGCGCCAAGGATGTGGACCTCCGAGGCCTCGACGCTCTCGCCTTCATCGACACCAACAGCCTGCGCGGCGTGACGCTGACGACCTTCCAGGTGCAGCAGCTCGCCCCGATCCTCGCGGTCGGCGTCGGGATCGAGGTCCGGGATCTAGCGTGACCCAGAAGCCGCGAGCAGCTCTTGCGTGAACGGATGCTGCGGTGCGTCGAACACATCGACGACGCGCCCCTGCTCGACGACGGCGCCGTCCTTCATCACCAGGACGTCATCCGCCACGGCCGCCACGACGTCGAGGTCGTGCGAGACGAACAGCATCGTGAGCCCGCGGTCGCGCTGAAGCCGAAGCAGCAGCGCGAGCACGCGCTCGCGGACCGTCGGATCGAGTGCTGAGACCGGTTCGTCGAGCACGAGCACGTCGGGGTCGGCCGCGAGGGCCCGCGCGATCGCCGCACGCTGCCGCTGTCCTCCCGAGAGAGCGGCAGGGCGGCGGGCGGCCAGCGCCGGATCCAGATCCACTTCGGCCAGCAACGCGGCGATGCGCGCACCCCGCTCGCCCCTCGGCACCCCCGCGGCCTCGAGCGCCTCCCGCAGCGAACGACCGACGCTCCAGCGCGGATCGAAGGCTCCGAGCGGGTTCTGGTGCACGAACTGCACGCGATGGGCGCCGTGCCACGTGAGCGACCCGGCATCCGGACGCTCCACTCCGATGATCATGCGGGCGAGCGTCGTCTTGCCCGAGCCGGATTCTCCGACGATCCCGAGCGTGCGACCGCTGGGCACCAGGAACGACGCACTCGACACCGCGGGCACCCCGCCGAACGCCTTCGACAGCCCCTCGACCGACAGCACCGGCTCGACGACGGCGTCCGCGACGGCGCGCGGCTCGTGTCGGGTCGCCGCCACCAGCGCCCTCGTGTACGCCTCGCGCGGAGCGTCCAGGATCTGCGCCGCGTCCCCTTCTTCGACGACCCGACCGCCGCGCATCACGATGATCCGATCGGCGACGCGACGCACGGCGGCGAAGTCATGGCTGATGAACAGCACCGCGGTTCCGGAATCTGCGATCTCGCGCAGCAGGTCGAGCACGCGCGCCTGGACGGTCGCATCCAGCGCCGTCGTCGGCTCATCCGCGACGAGGACCGTGGGCGATCCGGCGAGCGCCGAGGCGATCAGCGCCCGCTGCCGCAGTCCCCCGGAGAGCTCATGCGGATACTGCTCGGCGCGTCGTTCGGCATCGGGTATCCACACCCGCTCGAGCAGGGTGCGCACCCTGGCGCGCAGCGCCGCGCCGCGCTGCCCCCGTTCGTGCAGGCGCAGAGGCTCCGCGATCTCGGAGCGGATCCGCTGCAGCGGATCCAACGAGACCAGCGCATCCTGGGAGACGAGGGCGATCGTGTCGCCGCGCAGCCGACGCCACGAACGCTCGTCGAGACGACGTGCGTCGGTGCCGGCCACCTCCAGCAGTTCCGCGTCCACACCGGCGTGCGCCGGTGTCAGCCCGAGCATCGCCCGCGCGGTGAGCGTCTTACCCGCGCCGGACTCCCCGACGATCGCGACGCACTGCCCTGGTTCCACCGAGAACGAGACGCCATCGACGACCACGTGGCCGTCGAAGCCGATCCGCAGCCCGCGCACCTCGAGAGCCGTCATGCCCGCCGCCCCTCAGCGCCGGCCCGCACGATCCGTCCGACGACGGTCACCGCCATCACGGTGAGCGTGATCGCGATCCCGGGGAACACCGAGACCCACCAGGCCTGTCCGAGAACGTTGCGGCCTCCGGAGAGCATCAACCCCCACTCCGGCGTCGGCTCGGTCGGCCCGAGCCCCAGGAAGCTGAGTCCGGCCGCCGCGAGGATGCTGGAGCCGACACCGATCGTCGCGAGAACGCTGAGCGAGCCGAGCACCCCTGGCACGACATGCCTGCTGAACGCCCTGAGGGGAGCCACCCCGAGGATGCGGGCGGCCTCGACATGCTCCGCCAGACGCAGGGTACGCGTCTGCACGCGTGCCAGCCGGACATAGACCGGGATCGCAGCCAGCGTCACAGCGACCGCGACGTTCACCGGACCAGGCCCGAGGATCGCGACGACCACGAGCGCGATGAGGAACTCCGGGAACGCCATCAGCACATCGTTCAGTCGCATGAAGCCGGCGTCGACCACGCGCGGAGACGATCCGGAGAGAGATCCGATCAGCAGTCCGACGGCCAGAGCGATCGCCGTCGCCAGCAGGCCGATCCCGACCGAGCGCGCCGTACCGTGCACGACGCGCGAGTAGACGTCCCTCCCGCTCTGGTCGGTGCCGAACAGATGCTCGGCGCTGGGCGGCAGCAGCGTCGACCGCACGTCCACCTGCAGCGGATCGTGGCTCGAGATCAGTCCTGGCGCGAATGCGGCGAGCGCGATGACGGCGAGCACCGCGACGGCCACAGCCAGGAGCACACGCCGCGCGGCGTTCATCGGGCGCTCCGCGCACGGCGCAGCCGCGGATCCAGCACCGGATGCAGCAGCTCGACGACGATGCTCACGATCACGAACACGAGGGCGCTGAGCAGGATGATCCCGGTGATCACCGGGAGATCCCGATCCGTGATGGCGGCGAGGGTCACGCGCCCGAGACCTGGTCGGGCGAACACCGTCTCGACGAGGACGGCGCCGCCGAGAACCGATCCGGTCAGATACGCGGCGAGGGTCAGAGCACCCGTCGCGCCGTGACGCAGACTGTGACGCAGCGTCAGCCACACCGGGCCAGCGCCTCGGGCA
Organism: Microbacterium sp. M; assembly: GCF_045181065.1. Taxonomy (GTDB): domain Bacteria; phylum Actinomycetota; class Actinomycetes; order Actinomycetales; family Microbacteriaceae; genus Microbacterium. Next base: position 2,249,005 of record NZ_CP173721.1, read on the forward strand.
CGCACGGTGTCGGCGAACGGCTGGCGCTCCGCTTCGGAGATGCCGTCCCGCAGCACCTGCCCGAGCAGCGCCGCCACAGGAAGAGCGAGCGTGATGGCGGGCAGCACGAGCGTCGCAGGGTTGCGCGACCCCGTGACGGGGAACCAGCCCAGTCCGAAGGCGAAGACGCTCAGCAGCACGATCCCGATCCAGAACACCGGGGACGACAGGATGACGAGTTCGATGCCTGTCGCTATCGCCCCGATGATGCGACCGCGCGCCAGGAGTGCGACGGCGAGCGCCACGACGACGGCGATGACCAGCGCCGCTGCCGACAGCTGCAGCGTCGCCCCGAGCTGTCTGCCGATCACCTCCGACACCGGCATCCTGAGCTGGTACGACTCCCCCAGGTCTCCGCGCACGAGGCCGCCCAGGTACGCGACGTACTGCTCGAACGGCGGACGGTCCAGCCCCAGCTCCGCACGGATCGCGTCCTTCACGCTCTCGCTCACCTGCGCCTGAGGACCGAGCATGACCGACACCGGATCCCCGGGGATCACCCGGAAGGCGAGGAAGGCGAGCGTCGCGGCACCCCAGAGCACGAGCACAGCGGATGCCGCGATCCCCGCGATCCGGAGCACGAGCGCACTGGGGCCCGCCTTCTCGCTCACCGACGTCGCCGGTTCAGTCGACGGTCGTGCCGTAGAACAGCGGCCGACCGTACAGGTCGTAGGCGAGGCCGTGCACGTCGTCGTTCACCGCCGTGATCAGCGAAGGGCTGTACAGCGGCACGATCGCGGTGTACTCGGCGTTCCACTGCTGCAGCTGCTGGTAGACGTCGGTGCGGGCATCCTGATCCGTCGTGGCGACGCCCTGCTCGAGCAGCGCGTCGATCTCGGCATCCGACACCTGCGAGGCGTTCTGGAAGCCATCGGTGTGCAGGTGGCTGCGCAGGAGGTCGGGGTCGACGCCGGAGAAGCCCCAGTCCGTCAGATCGAACGTCTTCGGCCCGTACTGCTCGTTGTACGCACCTGGTTCGAGCACCTCTCGCTTCACCTCGAAGCCGATCTCGGCGAGATCCGACTGGATCGCGTTGCCCAGCGCAGCCTTGTCGTCGGGCACCGGGGTCCAGGCGATCCAGCGCACCGAGAGGCGCTGGCCGTCCTTCATGCGGATGCCGTCGCTGTCGCGCTCGGTCCATCCGGCTTCATCCAGCAGACGGTTCGCCTCGTCCTGGTCGAACGGCCAGCTGCCCTCGAGCGATGCGTCATAGGTCGGCGTGGTCGATCCGAGGATGCTCCATGCCCTCGGGAACTGGCCGAAGAAGAGCTCCTCGACAGCCGCGTCGACGTCGATGCCACGGGCGAAGGCCTGGCGCACCTTCTCGTCCGCGAACACGCCGTACTTCTCGTTGAGGTACAGCGAGTACGGCAGACCGGGGTATTCGAGCGACTCCACGGTGAGCGCATCTGAGAGCTCGGAGGCGATGTTCGGCGGCAACTGGCTGGCGAGATCGGCCTCGCCGCTCTCGACGACGCCGGCGCGCACGGATGCCTCGGGAAGGATCGAGACGCGCAGCGTCTCGAACTGCGCGGCTCCCGCATCATCGGGCCCCCACGCGTAATCCTCGTTGCGGGTGTAGACGATCTCCTGATCCGGTGTGTAATCAGTGAGCTCGAACGGACCGGTGCCCACGGTGACGCCGGGGCCGCCCGCCTTCAGCTGGTCGGCGGAGGATTCGAGCACCGCAGGCGAATAGAACCCGAGCAGCGGCGTGCTCGCCGCCTGCAGGAACGGTGCGTACGGCTGACTGAAGTTCACTCGCACCTCGTGCTCACCGAGCACCTCGGTGCCGGCGTACCACTCGCCTCCGAGCATGCTCGCAGCCTGGGCGGATGCCGTCTCAGGGTCGGCGATGCGATCGAAGTTCGCCTTCACGGCCTCCGCGTCGAACGGCTCGCCGTCGTGGAAGGTCACATCATCGCGGAGCTGGAACGTGTAGCTGGTCGCGTCGTCCGACACCGTCCACTCGGTCGCCAGCCACGGCGAGAACGTGCCGTCGGCCTCCTGGAACACGAGGGAGTCGAGCACCACGCGCTGCACCATGCTCGCGACATCGAGCTGACTGGTCTGCGGGTCCATGTGCCCGGCGGAGAGGTTCGCGCCCTCGATCGCCCAGACCACCTCGCCGCCGCCGCCACCATCGGCGGATTCGCCGCCGGGAGCGGCGCACGCGCTCAGAGCGAGGGCGGTTGCCGCAGCGAGCGCGGTGAGAGGCAGGATTCGACGGGTGAATGCGGCGGGCATGCGGATCCTCAGAACAGGAGAAGGGGACGTATCAGTCTACGTCCGATTCTTGGACCGGGTCGATCTACCTCGTCGGGCGACCTCTGCGGGCAATCGGTAGACTGTCAGCACCCACCCACACTCAGGCACGTACACACCGTGCCGTATACATCGCTCGAGGAGACATCTATGTCTGTGATTCCCGACAAGCCCGCACTCGAAGGTCTCGAAGCGAAGTGGGACGGCGTCTGGGCCGAGCAGGGCACCTACCTGTTCGATCGCCTTCGCGCCGCCGAACTCGGCCGCGCGGGTGTCTACTCGATCGACACGCCTCCTCCGACGGCATCCGGATCCCTCCACATCGGGCACGTGTTCTCGTACACGCACACCGACGTGAAGGCCCGCTACGAGCGCATGCGCGGCAAGGCCGTGTTCTATCCGATCGGTTGGGACGACAACGGCCTGCCCACCGAGCGACGCGTGCAGAACTACTACGGCGTGCGGTGCGATCCGACACTGCCCTACGACGCCGACTTCGTCCCCCCGTTCCAGGGCGACGCCAAGAGCCTCAAGGCCGCCGACCAGCTGCCCGTGAGCCGTCGCAACTTCATCGAGCTGTGCGAGAAGCTCACGGTCGAGGACGAGAAGCAGTTCGAGGACGTCTTCCGTCAGATGGGCCTGAGCGTGGACTGGACCCAGACCTACCGCACCATCTCGGACGACACGATCCGCCAGAGCCAGCTCGGCTTCCTCCGCAACGTCGAGCGCGGTGAGGCCTACCAGGCGCTCGCGCCGACCCTGTGGGACGTGGACTTCCGCTCCGCCATCGCACAGGCCGAGCTCGAGGACCGCGATCAGCAGGCATCCTTCCACCGCCTGGCCTTCCACAAGAGCGACGGCTCCGGCGACATCGAGATCGAGACCACACGCCCCGAACTCCTGGCCGCCTGCGTCGCCCTCGTGGCGCATCCCGACGACGAGCGCTACCAGCCGTACTTCGGCAAGACGGCCCGCACTCCGATCTTCGACGTCGAGGTCCCCGTGCTCCCGCACCACCTCGCCCAGCAGGACAAGGGATCCGGCATCGCCATGGTCTGCACCTTCGGTGACGTGACCGACATCATCTGGTGGCGCGAGCTGGACCTGCCCAACCGCACGATCCTCGGCCAGGACGGCCGCGTGATCGCCGAGGCGCCGGACGCGATCATCACCGACGCCGGCAAGGCCGCATACGCCGAACTCGCCGGCAAGACCGTCTTCAGCGCCCGCAAGCAGATCGTCGAGCTTCTGGAGGCCTCAGGTGACCTGCTGAACGTGTCCAAGCCCTTCCAGCACGCGGTGAAGTTCTTCGAGAAGGGCGACCGCCCGCTCGAGATCGTATCGACGCGCCAGTGGTACATCCGCAACGGCGCGCGCGATGCCGAGCTCCGCGACCAGCTGATCGCCAACGGTCGCGAGCTGACCTGGCACCCCGACTTCATGCGCGTGCGCTACGAGAACTGGGTCGGCGGGCTCACCGGCGACTGGCTGATCTCGCGTCAGCGCTTCTTCGGCGTTCCGATCCCGGTCTGGTACGGGCTGGACGAGAACGGTGAGCGGGACTTCGCTCGCGTGATCTTCCCGGATGCCGCGGCACTGCCGATCGATCCGACTTCGGAGGTCCCCGACGGCTACACCGCGGAGCAGCGCGGCGTGCCGGGCGGCTTCGAGGCCGAGACCGACATCCTCGACACCTGGGCGACATCGTCACTCACGCCGCAGCTGGCCGGCGGCTGGCAGCGGGACGAGGAGCTGTGGAACCTGGTCGCGCCGTTCGACGTGCGCCCGCAGGCTCAGGACATCATCCGCACGTGGTTGTTCTCGACGATGCTGCGATCGACGCTCGAGGATGCACGCACCCCCTGGGCGCACGCATCGATCTCCGGATTCATCGTCGACCCCGACCGCAAGAAGATGTCGAAGTCCAAGGGCAATGTGGTCACGCCGGCCGACATCCTGGCCAAGCACGGATCGGATGCCGTGCGCTACTGGGCCGCGTCCAGCCGCCTCGGCGTGGATGCCGCGTTCGACCCGCAGAACCCGACGCAGATGAAGATCGGTCGCCGCCTGGCGATCAAGATCCTCAACGCCGCGAAGTTCGTGCTCGGGTTCCCGGTTCCCGAAGGCGCAGCCGTCACGCACGACCTCGACGCCTCGATGCTCGCCGCACTCGACGACGTGGTGCGCGAGGCCACGAAGGCGTTCGACGCGTTCGACCACGCACGGGCGCTCGAACTCACCGAGTCGTTCTTCTGGACGTTCTGCGACGACTACCTCGAGCTCGTCAAGGAGCGCGCGTACAACCAGGCCGACGTGGGCCAGCCGTCCGCTGCGCTCGCCCTGCGGATCGCACTTTCGACGCTTCTGCGCCTGCTGGCCCCTGTGGTCTCGTTCGCCGCGGAGGAGGCGTGGAGCTGGTTCGAAGAGGGTTCGATCCACACCGCTGCGTGGCCTGAAGCTCGGGATGCCGGTGGCGACCCCGCCGTCCTCTCCGCAGCCAGCGCCGCTCTCATCGGCATCCGCCGCGCCAAGACCGAGGCGAAGGCCTCGCAGAAGACGCCGGTCGCCCGTGCGGAGATCGCCGCTCCTGCGTCGGCACTCGACGCCCTGCGCGCGGCTGCCGGCGATCTCCAGGCGGTCGGTCGGATCGCGGAACTGTCGCTCGTCGAGGGCGAGGAGCTCGCCGTCACGGAGATCGAGCTGGCCCCGGTGGAGGAGAGCTGATGCAGCTGGGCACGCGCTGGGCCGCGCTGACCGAGCCGCCGGCTTCTGTCCCGGCATCCCTGCGGCCCGGTATCGCCGCTGTCGAAGCGGAAGGCCACACGGGCTCCTGGACGCTGACCTGGCTCGAAGGTCGTCCGATCGCGGAGCTGGATGCCGGGTGGGAAGTGCTCGCCACGGCATCCGGTGAAGTCGTCGTCCGGCCGTTCGAGGACTGAGGCCCGCTGGTCCCTGGCGGCGCCGATGATCAGTGCCGCGGAGCACCCATCTGCGCGAGCATGTGATCGACGGCGTGCGGATCCTCCCGCCTGGCCTGCTGCTCGCGCAGCAGGTCGAGGGCGAGAGCGCGCTTCTCGGCGCGTCGCTCGATGCGATGCTGCACGAAGGCCGTGAGGAGTTCGGCGACGCCGAGCAGCCTCTGCTCGGCGCGCGTCGGAGCAACGAGGTAAATGGTCGCGCTGGTCATGATTCCTCCGTGTTCTCGTCGGTGGCATCGGACAGAACCGGGCCCGAACCCGGAATGTCGAAGAGGTCGGTGCGCATCGACACGCGACGCACATCCGGCCCGGTCTGGCCGCGGTAGCGCGTCACGGCGCTGTCCACCACAGCCATGAGCTCGGCTTTGAGGTCCTCCATCTGCGTCGGCGTCATCTCGAGGAGCGTCGTGGCGATGAGCCCGGCGTCCTTCCAGCCCTCCGGCGCCTCGGACTCGGGGCGGTTCGCCCACGACATCAGCGTCTCGTGACGCAGGCGGAAGAACTCGGACGAGACGATCTGCGCCGCCGCTCGATTGGCCGGAGTCATGGTCTGACTGGGGCCGGGGATGTCGATCCGTCCCTGCGGCAGTTCCCACCACCGCTCGCGAGCCGTACCACGACCCTCGACTTCGAGGATCAGGTCATGAGCGGCGAGCATGCGCAGGTGATAGCTGGTCGAGCCCGAGGTCTCCCCCAGAAGCGCGGCGAGCGAACTCGCGGTCTGCGGCCCGTGGGTGCTCAGCAGATCGAAGATCCGTACCCGCAGCGGGTGAGCCAGGGCCTTGAGGGCACCGGGATCGAGCCGTCGCAACTGTTCGTCATCCGTCATGCTTGCAAAGATACCTTTGCAAGCAGATCTTTGCAAGTATTTCTTTGCATCAATCGCCGGCGCTGCGCTGCGGCCCCGGCGTAGGCTCGATGTCATGACCGACGTCGCCAATCCGCTGCTCACGCCGTCCGCTCTCCCCTATGCACTGCCCGACTACGCTTCGGTCCGCCCGGAGCACTACCTGCCCGCATTCCGCGTCGCGTTCACCGAGCATCTCGACGAGATCCAGCGCATCACCCGGGTACGGTCGATGCCGACGTTCGAGAACACGATGGTGCCTCTCGAGGAGGCCGGTGCGCTGCTCGAGAGAGTTGCCCACGCGTTCTACACCGTGAGCTCGGCGGATGCGACCGCCGAGATCCAGGCCATCGACGAGGAGCTCGCGCCCCTGATGGCCGCGCACCAGGATGCCGTGACCCTGGATGCCCAGCTCTACTGGCGCATCCGCACCCTGCACGAGCAGTTGGACGACCTCGAGCTCGGCGCTGAGGACCGGTACCTCGTCGAGCGGCACTTCCGCGAGATGACGCACGCGGGCGCGGCGCTCGACGACGAAGCGAAGACGCGACTGACGGCACTGAACCAGCAGCTGTCCACACTGACGACGACGTTCGAGAAGAACCTGCTCGCCGACACCAACGACCTGGCCGTGCTGTTCACCGATGAGGCCGAGCTCGATGGCCTGTCGGAGGGCGAGCTCTCGGCAGCATCCCGTGCCGCTTCCGAGCGAGGGCTGGACGGACATCTCGTCACGCTCCCGCTCTTCACCGGTCACCCCTACCTCGCCTCGCTGACGAATCGCGAGAGCCGCCGCCGGATCATGGAAGCGTCGCGCTCGCGCGGATCCCGCGGGAACGCGAACGACAACCGCGCCGTGCTGACCGAGATCGTCCGGCTGCGTGCAGAGCGCGCGGCGCTGCTCGGCCACGACTCGCACGCCGCCTACGTCACCTCCGACGAGACCGCCCGGACTCCGCAGGCCGTGTCCGACCTGCTGCATCGTCTGGCCGTGCCGGCCGCCGCGAACGCCCGCCGGGAGCAGGCCGCCCTGCAGCGGATCATCGACGAGTCCGAGGCCGAACCGTTCGCCCTCGAGGCGCACGACTGGGCGTTCTACACCGAGAAGGTGCGCGCAGCGGAGTACGACATCGACACCGCCGCGCTTCGGCCCTGGTTCGAGGCGGAGCGGGTTCTGCAGGACGGCGTGTTCTTCGCGGCGACGCAGTTGTACGGCGTCACGTTCGTCGAGCGCACGGATCTGATCGCCTATCACCCCGGCGCCCGCGTGTTCGAGGTCTCGAACGCCGATGGCAGCGCACTCGGGCTGTACATCCTCGACCTCTACACGCGCGACTCCAAGCGCGGCGGCGCGTGGATGAACCCGATCGTCAGTCAGTCGCGGCTGCGCGGCACGGCGCCCGTCGTCGTGAACAATCTCAACGTCGCCCAGCCGGCCGACGGACAGCCCACGCTTCTCACGCTCGATGAGGTGACGACCCTGTTCCACGAGTTCGGTCACGCTCTGCACGGCCTGTTCGCCACGGTCACCTACCCGCATTTCGCCGGGACGAACGTGTTCCGCGACTTCGTCGAGTTCCCCAGCCAGGTCAACGAGATGTGGATCCTGTGGAGCGAGGTCCTGGACAACTACGCCCGCCACGTCGAGACGGGCGAGCCCCTGGATTCCGGGATCGTCGAGCGGCTGAAGGCGACCGAGACGTTCGACCAGGGGCACGCCACGAGCGAGTACCTCGCGGCCGCCTGGCTGGATCAGGCATGGCATCTGCTCGGTGCATCGGATGCCGTGACCGACGCGGCGGAGTTCGAGGCGGCGGCGCTCGCGTCGATAGGGCTCGACAACCCGGCCGTTCCGACCCGGTACTCGTCGACATACTTCGCACACGTGTTCGCCGGCGGGTACAGTGCCGGCTACTACTCGTACATCTGGAGCGAGGTGCTGGATGCCGACACCGTGGAGTGGTTCCGCGACAACGGCGGTCTGACGCGCGAGAACGGCGATCGGTTCCGCGACCGGCTGCTGGGGGTCGGCGGTTCGAAGGATCCCCTCGAGGCCTACCGGGACTTCCGCGGCAGGGATGCCGAGATCGCACCGTTGCTGAAGCGACGCGGACTCGGGGGTGAGTGAGGCCGACCGCATCGACGTCGTCCGCGAAGCGTTCGATCGTCGCGCGGCGACCTATGACGCGAGCGCGATGCATCGCGAGTTGGCGAACGCCGTCGCCGACTTCGTGGACATCTCCGATGTGCAGGATGTGCTCGACGTCGCCACGGGCACTGGCCTGGTGCTGCGCGCGCTCCACCGAAGGGGTGGTGATCTGCGGCTGATCGGCGTCGACATCTCGACGGGTATGCTCGCGGTCGCCCGCGAGGAGCTCCCGGACGCGATCTGGATCGAGGCCGATGCCGCCGCCCTGCCGATCGCCGATGGGTCGATGGACCTGATCACCTGCGTGACCGCGCTGCATGCGATCCCAGACGCGCGAGCGACGCTTGCCGAGTGGCACCGCGTGCTGCGACCGGATGGACGCGTCGTGACGGCGACTTTCGCCGAAGAACGGCCCCCCGAGTCCCGAGTCCGTCGGACCGCATACCCCAGTGACCACGAGCCGTACAGCACCGTCGACCGGATCACGAACGTCGCCGGTTCGGCGGGCTTCCGCATCGTGAGGACGACGACGTGGACCGGTGCCGACGACACGCTGCTCGTGGCCGAATGGATGCGAACGCCCTGAGACGAAGCGCCGGATCGGAGACCTACGCGCCCAGGAGCCCGGCTTCCGCGGCGAGCAGTCGCAGACGCTCGACCATCGCCGCAGGGACCTCGGCGGCCGCGAAATGGCCGCCTTCGTCGAGCCGCTCGAACGAGCGCAGATCGCGGTAGAACGCGCGCGCCAGCGCCTCGGGATAGTCGTGCTCGTGACGCTGGATCGCAACGACGGCCGGCACCTCGACCGGCGGGATGCGCGCGTCCGCTCCCCGATCGAAATAAGGCCGGAAGGACGAGGCGATCGTCTGGGTCGCCCAGTAGAGGGTGGCCTCGGTCAGGATGCGATCGCGCGCTATGAGCCGCTCGAGAGCTGCAGGGTCGCCGTTGGGCGTATCGCTCCACTCGACGAGCTTCTCGACGAGCCAGGCGAGGAGTCCGACGGGTGAATCGTTGAGCGCAGCGGCCAGCGTGTCGGGCCTGGTCGCCTGGAGATGCGCGTACGCACCATCCGGCCCGCCCGACGCCGCCAGTCGTTCGAAGAACCCTCTGGCCTCGGGGTCGTCCAGCGCGTCTCGCTCCTCGTCGGTACCGAAATGCGCATGCGTTACGAGGATTCCCGCGACCTGCTCCGGATGCTCGGCCGCGATGAGATCGCTGACATTGGCCGAGATGTCCTCGCCGTAGACCAGATACCGTTCGTAACCCAGCTCTCCGGTCATCAGGCTGTGCATGAGGTCGGCCATGATGTTCTCGGTCATCGTGCCGTCATAGGGCTCGGAGAAGGCGAAACCGGGGAAGCTCGGCACGACGACATGGAACTCCGGTAGAAGTCGCGCGAGATCGAGCTGCAGGGCGAACGTGTGCGGCCAGCCGTGCATGACCAGCACGGCCGGCGCGTCGGCATTCCGCGCGCGGCGATGGACGAAGTGCAGCCGAGTGCCGCGGACGTCGGCGAGATACTGAGGATCCTGATTGAGCCACCGCTCGCGAGCACGCCAATCGAACGATCGCCAGGCGTCGACCAGTTCAGCGAGATAGGCCGCGGAGAGCCCGGTCGCCGGTCGGCGCGGGGAATCGCCGAGCAGGCGGGAGCCCGCCAGCCGATCACTCAGATCGTTCAGGACGTCGTCCGGCACGGAGATCTCGAAGCTGCGCATGCCGCCAACGTAGACCGGGCCTCAGACATCCCGTGTGCCGGTTCGACCGGAGGTCAGAACGACATGTCGGCCTGCGCTGGGATCGACTGAGGGATGACCAGCGAGCCGTCCAGTACCTCGCGGTCGCCGAGGGGCTCGGCGAGTTCCACGGTGAACGGGGTCGGCGGGTTGCTCTGGCAGGTGTGCGCTGCGTCTTCTGTGTGCGGGCTCACCGCGATGCGCACGATGACGGCGTCAGCAGTCTCCTGAAGTGACACCAACTCGATCCGCCCCTCGGCATCCCGACCGCTGTTGCACTCCCGCTCGGTGACGAGCAGCGCCAACTGCGTGCTGTCGGCATCCGTCGCAGCAGCCGGGTCCAGCGCGACCACGGCGGATGTCAACGGCGCCGGGTCGAGCGCGAGCGTGCACGACGCGCTGCTGGTCAGCATCCAGCCGGGTTCACCGGTGGCTGGTAGCTCGTCCATCTTGTCGAAGACGACGACGTCGTAGTCCCCTTCTGCCTCGAGGGGACGCAGCAGCGTGACGCTGCTGCCGGAACGGGCCGCAATGATCCACGCGGACGGGTCATCCAGGAGTCCGTCGTCTCCCATGTCGTCGACCCCGGCGGCGATGCCGGCGGCATCCTCTGCAGGAAGCTGATCAGCTCGCACGTCGGCGTTATAGGTTTCGGGATCGACGAACCGTCCGTTGCACTCGTAGGCGACGGAGTCTGCCGGCGGAGCGCTGTCGGCTGCGGCGGTGCTCTCCGGCGCTGCCGTGGAGCTCGGCGCCTGCACGCCGGAGCAGCCCACAAGCACCAGGGCCGAAACCACGGCCAGTCCGACCCTCGTCCACCGCTTCTGCGTCGTCGTCATACCCTCGAGTGTCGCGACGCGGACGATCGTCTCAGGCGAATCAGGCGCTCTTGCGCTTGCGCTCCATGATCACCGTGGGCGGCGCACCCTCGTCGACGGCGGCGCGGGTGACGATCACCTTCGCGACGTCTTCGGCGGACGGGATCTCGAACATGATCGGTCCCAGCACGTCCTCGAGGATCGCGCGGAGTCCGCGGGCGCCGGTCTTGCGGTCCACGGCCAGATCCGCGATCGAACGCAGCGCGTCCTCCTCGAACTCGAGCTGCACGCCATCGAGCTCGAACATGCGCTGATACTGCTTCACCAGAGCGTTGCGCGGGCCGGTCAGGATGTCGATGAGAGCGCTCTGGTCCAGCGGCGAGACCGAGGCGACGACGGGAAGACGGCCGATGAACTCGGGGATCAGTCCGAACTTGTGCAGATCTTCGGGCAGCACCTCGCTGAAGAGATCCAGGTCCTTGGTCTTGTCGTGCAGCGGCGCACCGAATCCGACGCCGTGCTTGCCGACGCGCGCGGACACGATGTCCTCGAGGCCGGCGAAGGCGCCGGCGACGATGAACAGCACGTTCGTGGTGTCGATCTGCAGGAATTCCTGGTGCGGGTGCTTGCGACCGCCCTGCGGCGGCACCGACGCGACCGTGCCCTCGAGGATCTTCAGCAGCGCCTGCTGCACGCCCTCACCCGACACGTCGCGTGTGATCGACGGGTTCTCGGCCTTGCGCGCGATCTTGTCGATCTCGTCGATGTAGATGATGCCCTGCTCGGCGCGCTTGACGTCATAATCGGCGGCCTGGATGAGCTTGAGCAGGATGTTCTCGACATCCTCACCGACGTACCCGGCCTCGGTGAGCGCCGTGGCATCGGCGACGGCGAACGGGACGTTGAGGCGCTTGGCGAGCGTCTGGGCGAGATAGGTCTTGCCGCAACCGGTCGGACCGATCATCAGGATGTTGCTCTTGGCGATCTCGATGTCCTCGGCGCGCTGCTCGGCCGGCTGCAGCGTGCTGCGTGCGCGGACGCGCTTGTAGTGGTTGTAGACCGCTACGGACAGCGCCTTCTTCGCCGGCTCCTGGCCGACGACGTACTCCTCGAGGAAGGAGAAGATCTCACGCGGCTTCGGCAGATCGAACTCCGCCACGCCCGAGGCCTCGGACTCGGCCATGCGCTCTTCGATGATCTCGTTGCACAGCTCGACGCACTCGTCGCAGATGTACACCCCGGGGCCAGCGATGAGCTGCTGGACCTGTTTCTGGCTCTTTCCGCAGAACGAGCATTTGAACAGGTCGGCGCTCTCACCGATACGAGCCATGCGCATCCTCCTCAGGATCCGAAGATCTTCCTGACGAGCCTAACCCGTGCATCGGACACCGAGCCGCATTGCCACGACTCGGTGTCCGCCACGTCACACCATGCTCTTGGTGTGCCAGACCGTCTTCGTCTCGGTGAACGCGGCGATCCGCGCGGGTGACGCCTCGACCGGCCCAGGGGGCAGCACGCGCTTGAGCGTGTCGGCCGCCGCGATCTCGAGGTCGACCCAGTCCAGTTCGTCCGCACCCGCGAGGTCGAGCGCATTGACGTCGGCGTGCGAGGCGAGCCACGGCGCGACCTCGGCGGAGGATCCGGTGAGGACGTTCACCACACCGCCGGGTAGGTCGCTCGTGACCAGCACTTCGGCGAGACTGATCGCGGACAGCGGGAAGCGCTCGCTCGCGAGCACGACGACGGTGTTTCCGGCGACCAGTGCCGGCGCGACGACCGAGACCAGACCCAGCAGCGCCGAATCCTGCGGTGCGACGATCGCGACGACACCCGTCGGCTCAGGCACGGTGATGTTGAAGTACGGGCCGGCGACAGGGTTGGCGTTCCCTGCGACCTGCGCGTACTTGTCGCACCAGCCGGCGTACCAGACCCACAGGTCGATCGCGTCGTCGACCTGAGTGCCGGCCGCCGCGACGGAGACGCCTTCCTGAGCCGCGATCTCCTCGACGAACTGCGCGCGACGCCCCTCGAGGACCTCGGCGACGCGGTAGAGAACCTGACCGCGGTTGTACGCGGTCGCACCCGACCAGCCCTTCACGGCCGCGCGGGCGGCGACGACGGCATCCCGCGCATCCTTGCGGGACGCCTTGGCGGCATTCGCGAGGAACGCGCCCTTCGCCGAGACGACTTCGTAGGTGCGACCGGACTCGCTCCGCGGGAACGCCCCGCCGATCGCGAGCTTGTAGGTCTTCGGAACGGAAAGACGCTTGCTCATGCGGAAGCTCCCTTCAGGTAGGCGGTGAGCCCGTGGCGGCCGCCCTCGCGACCGTATCCGGACTCCTTGTACCCGCCGAACGGGCTGGACGGGTCGAATCGGTTGAACGTGTTCGCCCAGACGACGCCGGCACGCAGCCGGTCAGCGACGGCCAGGATGCGGGAGCCCTTGTCGCTCCAGATTCCGGCGGACAGCCCGTAGGGCGTGTTGTTGGCCTTCGCGATCGCCTCGGCCGGCGTGCGGAACGTCAGCACCGAGAGCACCGGCCCGAAGACCTCGTCTCTGGCGATGCGATGCGATGCCTCGACGCCTGTGAAGATCGTCGGCGCGAACCAGAAGCCCTTCTCGGGGATGGCGCAGTCCGCTGTCCACCGCTGGGCGCCCTCGGCCTCGCCGATGTCGCTGAGTTCGCGGATGCGGTCCAGCTGAGCGGCGGAGTTGATCGCTCCGATGTCGGTGTTCTTGTCCAGCGGGTCGCCGAGGCGCAGGGTCGAGAGGCGATCCTTGAGCCGATCGATGACCTCGTCGTGGATCGACTCCTGCACGAGCAGACGGCTGCCGGCGCAGCAGACGTGTCCCTGATTGAAGAAGATGCCGTTCACGATGCCCTCGACGGCCTGATCGATCGGTGCGTCGTCGAAGACGATGTTGGCCGCCTTGCCGCCGAGCTCCAGGGTGAGCTTCTTGCCGCTGCCCGCCACGGCGCGGGCGATGTCGCGGCCGACCCCGGTCGATCCCGTGAAGGCCACCTTGTCGACGTCCGGATGCCGGACGAGATGCGCCCCGGTCGAACCCGCACCCGTGATGATGTTCACGACACCGGGCGGCAGGTCGGCCTGCTGCAGGATCTCGGCGAAGATGAGCGCCGTGAGCGGCGTGGTCTCGGCGGGCTTGAGCACCACGGTGTTGCCAGCGGCCAGCGCCGGTGCGATCTTCCAGGCCAGCATCAGCAGGGGGAAGTTCCACGGGATGACCTGACCCGCGACGCCGAGCGCCTTGGGGTTCGCCCCCAGGCCCGCGTAGTCGAGCTTGTCGGCCCAGCCGGCGTAATAGAAGAACCAGGCGGCGACCAGCGGCACGTCGACGTCGCGGCTCTCCTTGATCGGCTTGCCGTTGTCGAGGCTCTCGGCGACCGCGAGCTCGCGAGCGCGCTCCTGCACGAGGCGGGCGATGCGGAACAGGTACTTGCCCCGGTCGCGACCGCTCATCTTCGACCACGTCTTCTCGTACGCGCGGCGCGCGGCCGCGACGGCTCGATCGACGTCCTCGTCACTCGCGCCGGCGATCTCGGCGATGCGCGATTCGTCCGCCGGCGAGATGGTCGTGAAGCTCGGGCCCGCGCCGTCGACGAACTCGCCGTCGATGAACAGCCCGTAGCTGTCCCTGAGGCTCAGGATCGCCTTCGACTCGGGTGCCGGAGCATATTCCAGGAATGACATGCGTGCGCTCCTTCTCAGTCGATCGTGACGTAGTCGGGGCCGGAGTAGTGGCCGGTGGCGAGCTTCTGGCGCTGCAGCAGCACGTCGTTGAGCAGGCTGGACGCTCCGAAGCGGAACAGATGCGGTTGAAGCCAGTCCTCCCCCGCGGTCTCGGCGACGGTGACGAGGTACTTCACGGCATCCTTCGACGAACGGATGCCGCCGGCGGGCTTGACGCCGATCCGCTCGCCGGTGGCACGATGCCAATCGCGCACGGTCTCGAGCATCAGCAGGGTCGTCGGCAGCGTCGCCGCCGGCTGGACCTTGCCCGTGGAGGTCTTGATGAAGTCGCCGCCGGCCAGGATGCCGAGCCACGACGCCCGCTTGATGTTGTCGTACGTGTTCAGCTCGCCCGTCTCGAGGATCACCTTGAGCGAGGCGGAGGTGCCGTCCTCACGCCGACAGGCTTCCTTGACGCGCGCGATCTGCTCGAAGACCAGGCCGTACCGGCCGGAGAGGAAGGCGCCGCGGTCGATGACCATGTCGATCTCGTCGGCGCCCGCTGCAACGGCCTCCGCCGTGTCGGCGAGCTTGATGTCCAGTGATGCGCGCCCGCTGGGGAACGCGGTGGCCACTGCCGCGACCGAGATCCCGCCGTCGTCCGGGTCGCCGTGCAGACCGCCGAGCGCCTCCACGGCGTACGGCACCATGTCGCCGTACACGCACACCGCGGCGACGACCGGGGTCGATGGGTCCGCGGCATCCGGTGTCTTCGCCTTCGCGACCAGCGACCGCACCTTGCCCGGCGTGTCAGCGCCCTCGAGCGTGGTCAGGTCGATCAAGGAGATGATCTTGTCGAGCGCCCAGGCCTTGGACGTGGTCTTGATCGAACGGGTGCCGAGTCCGGCCGCCCGCTGCTCCAGCCCGACAGCGTCGACGCCGGGAAGCCCGTGCAGGAAGCGGCGCAGCGTCGCATCGTCCGGGTCACCGCCCAGCACGTCCACCGCAGTCCTGCGGGTGAGTTCTTTCGTGGTCACTGTTCCTCCAACAATGCTCGGGCTGTGGGCTCGTCGGTCACCAGGACGCGGCACAGGCCGCTGGTCACGACTGTACGCGCGATGTCGTGCTTGGCGGCACCCGCGGTGACGAAGACGGTGTGGTCAGCGGTGCGCAGCCGTTCGAGCGGCACACCGACCGTTCGGGCGTCGAGTTCGGGGTCGACGATGTTGCCGTCGGCATCCACGTAGCGACCGAGAACATCGCCGACGCCACCCCGGCGGGCGAGCTCGGCGACGTCCTCGACGTCGAGGTAGCCGTTCTCGACGTGGGCGGATGTGCGGTCGCAGGGTCCGGCGCTGAACAGGAAGGCGTTCGCATTCGCCGCCTGTTCGAGGACGCCGGCGACGGTCCGATCGGACTCGATCGCCTGCTTCGTCTCGAGCCGCTCGAGGATCGCGGGGCTGGGCAGCAGGGAGACCTGTCCGCCGGCGCTTTGCGCGATGGTCGCGGCGAGCTGAGCGGCTCCCCCCGAACGGCGGTTCAGGCTCACGCCTCCGTTGAGCTGCACGACGGTGACGCCGTGCGCCCAGCCGTCCACGAGCGCTTCGGCGACAGCGGTGAGCGTGCGTCCCCAGCTGACGCCGAGAACGCGCGGAACCGGTCGCAGGGCGGCCAGGTGGTCGGCGGCGCCCTGTGCGACGCGCTCCAGAGTGGTGGAGTCATCGTCGGCGGCCGGAACGACGACGGCATCCGCCAACCCGAAGCGCTCGGTGAGCAGGCGTTCGATGCCGAGCCGTCTGGCGCGAGGATGCACGATCTCGATGCGGACGATGCCCCGTTCGCGCGCCTGGGTCAGCAGCCTGCCGACCTTCCAGCGGGAGATCTTCAGGAGGGCGCCGATCTCGTCCTGCGTCTTGCTCTCGTCGTAGTAGAGCTCGGCCACGCGCACGGTGAGCAGATCGTCGTCCACGGCATCCTCCCTTCGTCTCCAGCGTACCGAGCCGGCGACGTATGCGCACTCAGGCGCTCATATGAGCACCGCGAGTGCGGGCCGATGCGCATTCGCGGTCCGCGGATGCACGAAGAGGGCGACCCGACGTGATGCCGGATCGCCCTCTCGCGTGGAATCGAAGCTCAGGCGCGCTTGCGCGTGGTGAGCACCTGGTCGACGATGCCGTAGTCCTTGGCCTGCGCGGCCGAGAGGATGTTGTCGCGATCGATGTCGCGGTTCACCTTCTCGACAGGCTGACCGGTGTGGTGCGCCATCGTCTCCTCGAGCCAGGTGCGCATACGGAGGATCTCCGCGGCCTGGATCTCGATGTCGGACGCCTGGCCCTGACCGGCCTCGCCCATCGCCGGCTGGTGCATGAGCACACGGGCGTTGGGCAACGCGAGGCGCTTGCCTGGTGCGCCGGCGGCGAGCAGCACGGAAGCAGCCGAGGCCGCCTGGCCGAGCACGACGGTCTGGATCTGCGGCGCGACGTACTGCATCGTGTCGTAGATCGCCGTCATCGCGGTGAACGAGCCGCCGGGCGAGTTGATGTACATCGTGATGTCGCGCTCTGCGTCCTGGCTCTCGAGAACCAGCAGCTGAGCCATGACGTCGTCCGCCGACGCGTCATCGACCTGCACGCCGAGGAAGATCACACGGTCCTCGAACAGCTTGTTGTACGGGTCCTGGCGCTTGAAGCCGTAGGCGGTGCGCTCCTCGAACTGCGGGAGCACGTAGCGGCTGGAAGGCAGGTTGCCTGCGGCGCGGAAAGTGGGAGTGTGCATGGGAATCCTTTCGCTTTCCGCTTACTTGCTGTCCGGCTCGGTGCCGCCGCCGCCGATGACGTCGCTGGCGGACTCGCGGATGTGGTCCACGAAACCGTACTCGAGCGCCTCGTCGGCGGTGAACCAACGGTCGCGGTCGCCGTCTTCGTTGATCTGCTCGACGGACTTGCCCGTCTGCGAAGCGGTGATCTCGGCGAGACGCTTCTTCATCGACAGGATGAGCTGCGCCTGAGTCTGGATGTCACTCGCGGTGCCGCCGAAACCGCCGTGCGGCTGGTGCAGGAGCACGCGGGCGTTGGGCGTGATGTACCGCTTGCCCTTGGTGCCGGCGGTCAGCAGCAGCTGACCCATCGATGCCGCCATGCCGATGCCCACCGTCACGATGTCGTTCGGCACGAACTGCATCGTGTCGTAGATGGCCATGCCTGCCGTGATCGAGCCACCGGGTGAGTTGATGTAGAGGTAGATGTCCTTCTCAGAGTCCTCCGCGGCGAGAAGAAGGATCTTCGCGCAGATCTCGTTGGCGTTCTCGTCGCGCACCTCTGAGCCGAGCCAGATGATGCGGTCCTTCAGCAGCCTGTCGAAGACGCTCGTCGCGACAAGGGGTTCTGCAGCCATTTCAGCTCCTGTTTCCGTGTTCGATGATTCGAATCTACCGGCGACGACACGGTGCTCAGGTCGTGTTCGCCGTCGGCATATCAGGTGTCGCGGTCGGCGATCTCATACGCGTAGGCGGTCATGGATCGGTGATATCTCGGCAGGTGCGGGATCAGCGCCAGCAGCGCGACGGACAGGCCGCGCGCCGGTGCGCCTGAGCTGGCCAGCACCAGCGCCTTCACGACGGCGACCGCCTCGTGGTACGGGGAGCCGGGATGCGTGCGCTCCTCCTCTTCGAGCAGCGCCAGCGCCTGATCGAACTCGCCGATGTTGCGCAGCGAACTGGCGAGCTGGATCACGGCCTGCGGGCGGTGCTCGTCGTCCAGGCCCAACCCCAATGCGCGCCGGTACAGCTCGACGGCCTCCGCTTCACGCCCGGCCGAGTCCCGCGCTCCGGCGCGTTCGCACTCCGCTCGCGCGTCGTCCGCGCCTCGCTCGGCAGCGAGGGCATCGATGAGCGCGATGACCTCATCGCCGACCAGCTCGCCACTGGCCGCGGTCCAGACCGCCTCGATGCGCTCTTCCCAGGTGTCCATCCGTCTCCCTTTCGCGCAAGAAGGCGGATGCCGAAGCATCCGCCTTCTCGTCAGTATCGCTTCGCGATCACTCGGCCTTCGCGGCCTCGTCCTTCTTGGCGGCCGGCTTCTTGGCCGGAGCCTTCTTCGCAGCCGGCTTCTTGGCGGCCGGCTTCTCAGCGTCGGCCTCGGCCTCGTCAGCCTTCTTGGCGGGGGCCTTCTTGGCCGCCGGCTTCTTGGCGGGAGCCTTCTTGGCCGGCTTCTCCTCGGCCGCAGCCTCGGTATCGGCCTCGTCGTCGACCGCGATGAAGTCGCTCAGGTCGACGGCCTTGCCGTTGGTGTCGACGACGGAGACCTTGCCGAGCGCGATGGCGAGGGCCTTGTTGCGGGCGACCTCACCGACCAGTGCGGGGATCTGGTTCGACGACTGCAGCGCCTCGACGAACTCCTGCGGAGCCATCCCGTACTGCGCTGCGGACTGGATGAGGTACTGGGTCAGCTCGTCCTGCGAGACCTGCACATCCGCCTGCTCCGCGATCGTGTCGAGGAGCACCTGGGTGCGGAACTGCTTCTCGCTGGCCTCGGTGACCTCGGCGCGGTGCTCGTCGTCCTCGAGACGGTTCTCGGACTCGAGGTGGTTGTGCACCTCGTCCTCGATGAGCTGCGGCGGGACAGGGATCTCGATCTTCTCGAGAAGCGCCTCGACGAGCTTGTCGCGCGCCGCGGATCCCTGCGTGAACACGCCCTGCTCGTTGACGCGCTCGGCGACGCTCTCGCGCAGCTCGGCGATCGTGTCGAACTCGCTCGCGATCTGAGCGAAGTCGTCGTCGGCCTCGGGAAGCTCGCGCTCCTTGACGGCCTTGACGGTCACGGAGACCTCGGCCTCGCTGCCGGCGTGGTCGCCGCCGACGAGCTTGGAGCGGAACGTGGTGTCCTCACCGGCGGTGAGCGACTCGATCGCGTCGTCGATGCCCTCGAGCAGCTCGCCGGAGCCGACCTCGTAGGAGACGCCCTCGGCACGGTCGATCTCGGCGTCGTCGATCGTGGCGACCAGGTCGAGCTCGACAAAGTCACCCTTCGCGGCGGGGCGGTCGACGGGGATCAGCGTGCCGAAGCGCGCACGAAGGCGGTCGAGCTCCTCGTCGACGGCTGCCTCATCGGTCTCGATGGCGTCGACGGTCAGCGTGATGCCGTCGAAGGACGGGATCTCGATCTCGGGACGGACGTCGACCTCGATGTCGACGAGCAGGTCACCCGCGAAGTCCTTCTCGTTCGGCCATTCGATGATCTCGGCGGCGGGACGGCCGACGATGCGGAGCTTGTGCTCCGTGGCGGCGGCGCGGAAGAAGCCGTCCAGGCCCTCGTTCACGGCGTGCTCGATGACGGCGCCGCGGCCGATGCGCTGGTCGATGATCGGCGCGGGGACCTTGCCCTTGCGGAAGCCCGGGATCTGGACGTCCTGAGCGATGTGCTCATAGGCGTGCTTGATGCTGGGCTTGAGGTCCTCGGGGGTGACCGTGATGCTGAGCTTGACCCGGGTCGGGGTCAGCTTCTCGACGGTGCTGTTCGCCATGCTGGTTCGTTCTCCTTGTGGTTCCCGCGCTGGAGCGCGGCGTGAAGCGTGTGGGACAGAGTCGGGGCGACAGGATTTGAACCTGCGACCTCCCGCTCCCAAAGCGGGCGCTCTACCAAGCTGAGCTACGCCCCGGGGAATCCGCACGCAGATTCAGCCCTAGGAAGTCTAACGGACGAGAGCGGTCCGAACTGTCCGCTATGCTTGTCCAGTCGGTTCCCGACCCGCCAGCCGGGCCGGATCCGGGGCTGTAGCTTAATGGTAAAGCCTCTGTCTTCCAAACAGATGACGCGAGTTCGATTCTCGTCAGCCCCTCCACTCTCCTGGATTCGTCGTGAGGGGGCGCTGTGACCGGACAGCACCTCGACGGCGAGCACGAATTCCCCGCGACGTTCTCCAGCGCGAACGCCCCGGCACCTCCTCGCCCTCGTCGAAGGCGCATCCTGTGGGGCATCCTCACGGGCAGCCTGATCATCGCCGTCGGCGCGGTCGTGCACACGGCCGCGAACCTGCACTACGACGACTCCCTGGTGGCCTTCCAGGACGCCGGGGCGGTGGCCGAGAACCGTCAGATCGACCTCGCCGCCGATGCCGACGAGCTCGATGCAGCTGCGGCTGCCGCAAGCGACATCGCCGCCGCCGACAGCGGAGCGCTCATGCCCGCCGGCACACGACACGAGCTGGACACCGCGATCGCAGCGGTCGAGACCACGACCTCCGACGCGGATGCCGCGACCGCAGCATCCTTCCCGGAATCGGGCACCAAGCCCGCATGGACGTGGGAGCTGTTCGCCGAGAGCGCACGCCTCGCCGACGACACGACGGCGCTGCAGGAGCGCACCGACGACTTCGAGACGCTCAGCGAAGACGTGACGGATGCCGAGGCGAGCGTCGAGGAAACCGCGCTTCGCGCCGCGCAGGCGGCGGCATCCGCAGCATCCGATCTCGAAGCCGCACATGTGAACGCACGCAATCCCGAGATCATCGCCGTCCGCACCGCGGCCGAGGTCGTCGCCGGGATCGCGGAACTCGACGATGGCACCGCGACGCGATATGCGGAGTTGGAGGCGGCGGCCGCCGCCATGCTCGCGAGCGAGCAGGCGGAACTGGCGGAGAAGGCCGGCCCCCTCTACGGTCCCAGGGTCGAGATCGAGGCGTTCGCGCGTTCGCTCGCCCCGGGCGTCCTGCTCGATTTCGACTGGTCGCCGACGGTTCCCGGTTACGACGGACCGTCCAACGGCGGCTGGACGACCTGGTGGTACGGCGATCCCGGCTACTCGACGATCGCTCTGTCGGATTACATCGCCGAATCCTGGCCGGCAGAGTGGGCGAAGGCGCTCGTCGCGCACGAGGTCGGCCATGCCATCAGCGTCAAGTGCGAGGCGATGTACGACTCGTCGGATCAGGACACGATCGAGGCATGGGCGACGGCGTGGGCCATCAGCATGGGCTTCAGTGATCGGGCGAACGGCACCGATGTGTACGGCGCACCCCCGCAGTCGATGATCGACGCGGCAGCGAACTGCCGCTGACCCTTTCCGATATTCCGGTATCCAAACCTCTCGGGGCGCATTACGCTTGCGCGAAAGACGGCGGGCGCGTCCCAAGCGCCCGATGGAGAGGGGCACTCATCATGGACGAAGCGGTCGAGACGCGCACGGAGCACCGCTCCGGCAAGCGCACGATGGCCATCATCGCGATCGCGGCCGGAGCAGTGCTTCTGCTCGGTGGCGGAGGCACGCTGGCGTACTGGACGACCACGGCGACGCTCGGCGGCGGCACCGTCGTCAGCGGCGATCTCGACCTCCAGCCCGCCGGGGCGAGTTCGTGGACGCTGACGCCGGAGGGCGGGACCGCGACGCCGGTGACGGATCTCAGCACGATCGACATCGTGCCCGGCGACACACTCACTCTCGCCGGCGACTTCACGATCACGCTCGTCGGAGACAACCTCGTCGCTGACCTCACTGTCGCCGACCTGGCGAGCCTGCCCACCGGCATCCTGCCGCCCGTCGTGAACGTCACGGACGACACCGGTGCGACGTTCCCCGGCACTGGACTGACGGATGCGCTCGACGGCGAAGTCGTCAGCGTCGAGGTCGCCTTCCAGTTCGATCCGGCGACCAGCGGAACGGACCTGCAGGTGACCGACTTCGTCTTCGAGGACGTCTCGCTGACGCTCACGCAGGTCGACCCGACGCCGTAATCGCGCCCCGTCCCCGGATGCCCTGATGCGGCGGCGCGCCCTCATCGGAGTCGTTGCGGGAGCCGTTCTGGCTCTCGCAACGGCTTCCGGCGTGTCCGCGTACTGGCAGGCTCAGCAGACGCTGCCAGGCGGTGCCGTGACCAGCGGGGATCTCGACATCCAGGTCGACTGGGCCGGCGGAGCCGCTTGGGGAGCGATCGGACCGGGCACGACGATCTCGAAACGCGCCACGGTCACCGTGCTCGGGGCGGGGACGACGCTCAGCACCCGATTGACGGCCAGCGCGTCCAACGCGGCCGCCTTCAACGCATACGTCACCCGCTCGGTCAGCCTGGATGATTGCTCGGGCGCGGCCGGCACCACGCTCCCCGCCGCCGGATACCCGGCCACAGGCGGCCTCACGCCAGGGGCCCAGGTCACGGTCTGCGTCCGTTACACACTGGCGGCAACGGCCCCGTCGACGCTGCAGGGCCAGGATCTCGCGCCGAACGTCACGTTCGATCTCACGCAGCGGGGTGCCGGATGAGCACTCGACGCCGATGCCGCGCACCGATCGTGATCGCGGGGCTCGTCGCCGGCGTTCTGCTGGCCGGGGCGTCCAGCGCGAGCGGGTACTGGTCGGTGTCGAACACGCACGCCGGCACCTCGATCGCCGGATACACCGCGCCGGCGCCGGCGACCATGACCTGTGCGAACAGCGGCCTGCCTCCGCTGACGCAGACCGCGACGATGACCTGGAGCGCCGTGGCCGGCGCGAACCGATACAACGTCGTCATCTCACGTGCGGACGGAGTGTCGACGACGACCGTGCTCACCACCACCTCCGTCGCACTGAACGGCGGCCTGCTCGGCAACCTGCTCTCCGGCCTGCTCGCCCCGACGACGCTCACCGTGCGGGTCTACCCGGCGTACGTCAACGGGAGCAATGGCCTGTGGATCTCGCCGAACTCCCGGGCCTATACGGCGACATCGGTACTTCTGCCGATCGGCACGACCTGCGGTGCAGCGGTGCCATGACCTCGCCAGTGCACCGCTCCCCCGCCCGCCGCACTCGCGGGATCCTCCTCGGCATCCTGCTCGCGATCGTCTGCGCGCTGGCTCTGTTCACGGCCGTCATCCCTTTCATCCTGGGCGCGTCGAGCTACACGGTGCTCACCGGCAGCATGCGACCCGCGCTGGAGCAGGGCCATCTGATCGCCGTGCGCCCGGCCCCGATCGCCGACATCCGAATCGGCGACGTCGTCACTTACCAGGTGCATTCGGGCGAGCCGGAGGTGGTGACGCACCGCGTCGTGGCGATCGGGGTGGACGGCACCGGTGAGCGCATCCTCACCACGCAGGGCGACGCGAACAATGTCGCGGATGCCGAACCCGTACGCGAGGTCCAGGTGCGCGGCGTCCTCGTCTACGCCATCCCCTGGCTCGGCTGGATCAACATCTGGGCGACGCCGTCGGTCAAATCCATCGTCGTCGCGGTGATCGGCGTCCTCGCGATCGGGTGGGGCATCGTGGCCCTCATCGGCGACGCCGTGCGCAGGCGACGACTCGCGGCCGTGGCCGCGGCGGCCGTCTTGGTCGTCGCAGCGCTCACCGGCGGGCTCATCGCGGCCCCGTCGGCGCAGGCCGCGTCCGCCGACCCCTCTCCCCTGCTCCTCAGTCACGACGGCATCACCTGGACGCAGAGCGGAACGCTGCGCCTGCTCGACGGCACGCACGCCCTCGTCCCCGGCGACGCGATCGACGTTCCGCTCTGGGTGCGCAACGCCTCCCCCGACATCGCCGACGCGCAGATCGAGACCGCCTGGGTGCCGACGGACCCGGCATCCGCCGCCGACGTCGGGCTCGCGGAGGCCCTGACCGAGGCAGCCCCGCTGCGCACCGAACGCGAACTCCACGCCGGCGCGAGCGTTCAGGTGCCCCTGCGCGTCGCGCTCCCCGCTACAGGAGGCAACGACAACAGCGACGCCTCGGCGGCGCTCGAGGTCACCGTCACGCTCACCCAGGCATCCGGATCCCCCGCCGTCCCTCCTCCGGGCGGCGCGGCGCTGCCTGCGACAGGGGCCGAACCTCCCGTTCTCGCGCTCGTCGGCGCTTCGGTGCTGATCCTCGCAGGCGCAGTCCTGCTCATCGTCCGGCGAATGCGGAAAGACCGTCGCGACTAAGAAGTCGCGACGGTCTTTCCGAAGTGCTGTGCGGCGCGTTACTGACCGCGACGCTCGCGCAGCTGCGTGAGTGCGTCCTCGAGAAGCTGCTCCGCCTCGACGTCGGTGCGGCGCTCCTTCACGTACGCGAGGTGCGTCTTGTAGGGCTCCGTCTTCGACAGCGCAGGCGGGTTCTCCTTGTCGCGCCCCGCCGGAAGGCCGGAGTGCGGGTGATCGATCGTGTCCGGAATCTCCTCTTCGGGGAGCCCCGCCGCGAAGTAGCGGACGGTCTCGTTGCCGAGTCCGTCCCAGTAGGACACCGCGATGCGGTCGGCGTGGTAGCCGTGGTCCTGCTCGCCCATCGGGCCGGAACCGACTCGGGTTCCGCGGATCGCATTGCCGCCGGTTGCCATCAGATCACCTCGAACTTCGTGATGAGGCCCAGTGCGACGATGGAGACGAACCAGGCCAGTGCGAGAACCACGGTGAAGCGGTTCAGGTTGCGCTCGGCGAGGCCGGATGAACCGACAGCCGTCGACATCCCACCGCCGAACATGTCGGACAGACCGCCGCCACGACCCTTGTGAAGAAGGATGAGGAGAGTCAGCAGGACGCTGGTGATGCCCAGCACGACCTGCAGGACGAACTCAAGAACTTGCACGTGAAAAGCCTTTCGCTCGGGCCGAATTGCCCGCGTAACGGTCAAGTATACGGTGCAGCGGGGCCGGAGCCCCGCCGCACACTCACACTCCGACGTGCTTCTGGAACCGGATGATCGCCGCGAACTCGTCGACGACGAGGCTCGCGCCTCCGACGAGTGCGCCGTCCACATCGGGCTCGCGCATGAAGCTGGCGATGTTCGACGACTTCACCGAACCGCCGTACAGGATGCGCGTTCGTGCCGCGGCATCCGCATCGAGCGTCTCGGCGAGCACGCCGCGCAGCGCGGCGCAGACGTCCTGCGCCTGCTGCGGCGTCGCTGCCTGGCCGGAGCCGATGGCCCAGACCGGCTCGTACGCCACGACGATGTCGGCGGATGCCGGAACACCGTCGAGCGCCGCCTTGAGCTGACCGGCCGGAACCGCGCTGGCACCGAACTTCTCCAGGTCCTCCGCCGTCTCGCCGACGCAGATCACCGGGACGAGACCGTGCTTGATCGCGGCCTTGACCTTGCCTGCCACGACGTCGTCGGACTCGGCGTGGTACTCGCGCCGCTCCGAGTGGCCGATGATGACGTACTTCGCGTCCAGCTTCGCCAGGAACGCACCGGACACCTCGCCCGTGTACGCACCCGAATCGTGGGCCGACACGTCCTGCGCGCCCAGGGCGAACGGGATCTTGTCGGCGTCGATCAGCGTCTGCACGCTGCGGATGTCGGTGAACGGCGGGAACACGGCCACCTCGACCGAGTCGCCTTCGTGTCCGGCATCCTTCAGCGTCCAGTGCAGCTTCTGCACCGTGGCGACCGCCTGCAGGTGGTCCAGGTTCATCTTCCAATTGCCCGCGATCAGCGGGGTGCGCATGCTTACGCCCATCCGAGTACCTCCAAGCCGGGGAGCTTCTTGCCCTCGAGGAACTCGAGGCTGGCTCCACCACCGGTGGAGATGTGGCCGAACTGGTCGTCCGCGAAACCGAGCTGACGCACGGCGGCAGCGGAGTCGCCGCCGCCGACGACGCCGAGGCCGTCGACCTCGGTGAGCGCCTGCGCGACGGCCTTCGTGCCGTTCGCGAACGCCGGGAACTCGAACACGCCCATCGGGCCGTTCCAGAACACCGTCTTCGAGCCGCGGATCGCCTCGGCGAACGCAGCCGCCGTCTCAGGACCGATGTCGAGGCCGATGCCGGATGCGCCGGCCGCAGTGTTCTCGATCGCGTCGATCGAGACGGTCGCGTGCGCGGCATCCGCAGCGAACGATGCCGCGACCACGACATCCGTCGGGACGACGATCTCGACGCCGCGCTCGGCGGCCTCGGTGATGTAGCCGCGAACCGTGTCGAGCTGATCTTCTTCGAGAAGGCTCGATCCGACCGCGTAGCCCTGTGCCTTGAGGAAGGTGAACAGCATGCCGCCGCCGATGAGGAGCCGATCGACACGCGGAAGCAGATGCGAGATCACCCCCAGCTTGTCGCTGACCTTGGAGCCGCCGAGGACGACCGTGTACGGCCGCTCCGGGGTCTCCGTGAGGCGGTCGAGGACGCCGAGCTCGGTGGCGATCAACAGCCCGGCCGCCGAGGGCAGGATCTGCGCCAGTTCGTAGACGCTGGCCTGCTTGCGGTGCACGACACCGAAGCCGTCCGACACCAGCACATCGCCGAGGTCGGCGAGCTGCTGGGCGAACGCCCGACGCTCCGCCTCATCCTTCGAGGTCTCCCCCGGGTTGAAGCGCAGATTCTCGATCACGGCGATTCCGCCGTCCTCGAGGGCCGCGACTGCCTCGGATGCCGATTCGCCGACCGTGTCGCGGGCGAACGCGACGGGCTTTCCGAGCAGTTCGGAGAGCCGCTGGGCGACCGGTGCCAGGCTGTACTTCGAGTCGGGTGCGCCATCGGGGCGCCCGAGGTGGGAGCAGACGATCACGCGGGCGCCGGCGTTGAGCAGCGCGTTCAAGGTCGGCAACGAGGCGCGAACACGGCCATCGTCCGTTATGACGCCGTCCCGCAGGGGAACGTTGAGGTCACAACGGACGATGACGCGCTTGCCCTCGAGCGACCCCAGGGATTCCAGGGTGCGCAGAGACATGTTCAGTTCAGATCTCAGAGACGCTCTGCGACGTACTCGGTCAGGTCGACGAGACGGTTGGAGTAGCCCCACTCGTTGTCGTACCAGCTCGAGACCTTGACCAGGTTGCCGCTGACGTTGGTGAGCGTCGAGTCGAAGACGGACGAGTGCGCGTTGTGCACGATGTCGCTCGAAACGATCTGGTCCTCGTTGTACTGCAGGAAGCCCTTGAGCCGGCCATCGGCCGCAGCCTTCTGGTACGCGGCGTTGACCTCGTCGACGGTGAGGTCGTCACGCGTCGTGATCAGCGTCAGGTCGACGATCGAGCCGGTGGGAACCGGAACGCGGTACGACGAGCCGGACAGCTTGCCGTTGAGCTCCGGCAGGACCTCGCCGATCGCCTTCGCCGCACCCGTGGATGCCGGGGTGATGTTGATCGCGGCCGCACGTGCGCGACGCAGGTCGCCGTGCGGGCCGTCCTGCAGGTTCTGGTCTGCCGTGTAGGCGTGCGCGGTCATCATGAAGCCGCGCTCGATGCCGAACGCCTCGTTGAAGACCTGCGCCAGCGGCGCGAGGCAGTTGGTGGTGCAGGAGGCGTTGGAGATGATGTGGTGCGCTGCCGGGTCGTAGCTGTCCTCGTTCACGCCCATGACGAACGTGGCGTCGACGCCGGTGCCCGGTGCCGAGATCAGGACCTTCTTGGCGCCGGCCTCGATGTGCTTCTTGGCGAGGTCTGCCTTGGTGAAGAAGCCGGTCGACTCGATGACGATGTCGACACCCAGCTCACCCCACGGGAGACCGGCGGGGTCGCGCTCGGCGAAGGCCTTGATGGTCTTGCCGTTGACCGTGATGCTCTCTTCGTCGTAGCTGATGTCTGCATCCAGAACGCCTCCGACGGAGTCGTACTTCAGCAGGTGCGCCAGAGTCTTGTTGTCGGTGAGGTCGTTGACAGCGACGATCTCGATGTCTGCGCCCTGCGCGAGGGCCGCGCGGAAGTAGTTGCGTCCGATGCGGCCGAAGCCGTTGATGCCGATCTTGACAGACACTCAGGTCTCCCTGTTTCTCGTGCGCTCGCGCGCTGTATTGATGGAGAAGTTCGTGGACGGCGGCGTCCCGACGAGCACATTGTCCGTCGGGACGCCCGTCTTGCTTACGACAGTACCAGCAGGCCGTTCGTCTGCTTGCGGGCGACGTCGAGGCGCTGCGCCACGTTCTCCCAGTTGGCGATGTTCCAGGCGGCCTTCACGTAGTCCGCCTTGACGTTGAGGTAGTCGAGGTAGAAGGCGTGCTCCCACATGTCCAGCTGGAACAGCGGGACGGTGCCCTGAGCGGTGTTGCCCTGCTGATCGAACAGCTGCTGGATGATCAGGCGCTCTGCGATCGAGTCCCAGCTGAGGACCGCCCAGCCCGACCCCTGGATGCCCATGGCCGTAGCGGCGAAGTGCGCCTGGAACTTCTCGAACGAGCCGAAGAACTCGTCGATGGCCGCCTTGAGCTCGCCCTCGGGCTGTCCGCCGCCGTTCGGGGAGAGGTTGGTCCAGAAGATGGAGTGGTTGACGTGGCCACCCAGGTGGAACGCGAGATCCTTCTCGAGGCGGTTCACGTTGGCGAAGTTGCCGGTCTCGCGGGCCTCGGCGAGACCCTCGAGTGCGGCGTTCGCACCGGCGACGTACGCCGCGTGGTGCTTGTCATGGTGCAGTTCCATGATCTTGCCGCTGATGTGCGGCTCGAGTGCCGCGAAGTCGTACGGAAGGTCGGGGAGCGTGTAGGTCGCCATGTCGATTTCATCCAATCCGCGCCGCGCCGCGGCGCTTTCCGGTCCTCCGTGACGCCGAAATGCGGCACGGAGCAGACGATTTCCATCCTACTGACGACAACGCCGCCGGGGAGGCGTTCCTTCCTCAGATGACGAAGAAATCCCTAGACATCGAGCCCGGCCGGAACCGCGGCTTCGGTCCCGGGGATGCCCTCGACCTGGGCGCGCTTGTCCGCCATCGCGAGGAGGCGACGGATGCGTCCGGCAACGGCATCCTTGGTCAGCGGCGGATCGGCGTGATGGCCGAGCTCATCCAGACTGGCGTCGCGGTGCGACAGGCGCAGCTCTCCGGCGACTTTGAGGTGGTCGGGAACTTCCTCCCCGAGGATCTCCAGCGCACGCTCGACACGAGCGCAGGCGGCGACGGCGGCCTGCGCGGATCGGCGGAGGTTGGCGTCGTCGAAGTTGACGAGACGGTTGACGCCGGCTCGCACCTCGCGGCGCTGACGCATCTCCTCCCACGCGGCGGCCGTGCCGGCAGCGCCCATCTGCGTGAGGACGGATCGGATGGCCTCGCCCTCGCGGACGACGACGCGCGGCATCCCGCGGACCTCACGCGCCTTGGCTGCGACGCCGAGTCGGTGCGCCGCGCCCACGAGCGCCATGGCGGCCTCGGACGACGGGCACGCCACTTCGAGCATGGCGGAGCGGCCGGGCTCGGACAGGGAACCGGCGGCGAGGAACGCACCGCGCCAGAGGCCGGCGATCTCCTCGCGCGACCCGGTGGTCAGGCGGTTGGGAAGGCCGCGCACAGGGCGGCGACGCTGGTCGAGGAGTCCGGTCTGACGGGCGAGGGTCTCCCCTGCGCCGATCACGCGTACGGCCCAGCGGGCGCCGTCGCTCGAACTCGACGACTGCACCTGGGCGATCTCGGGGCGCACACCGTAGATTTCAGCGAGGTCCCTGGCGACGCGACGCGCCAGCAGCTCGGCATCCACCTCGGCTTCGACGGCCACCCGGCCGGCGATCGAATGCAGACCGCCGGCGAACCGGAGGATCGCAGTGACTTCCGCGACGCGCACCGTGGGCGGCGCGTTCCGGATGCTGACCAGCTCAGCCTTGACGTCGGTGGTTAGTGCCACGACACTCCTTCTTGCTCTTCGCGCCGGATCGCGGCGCGAAGGACTAGCCTACTCGGCTCCGCCGGTCTCTACTCGCGGCCGAGGTCACGGTGGCGCACGTTGACGGCCACCCCCGGCATCTGCGAGAGCCGCTTCGCGAGCTCCTCCGACATCGCCACGGAGCGGTGCCTGCCTCCGGTGCAGCCGATCGCAACCGTGGAGTGGCTCTTGTTCTCGCGCTGATAGCCCTCGAGCACCGGCACCAGTGCCTTCGCGTACGCATCGAGGAACTCCTGCGCGCCTTCGCGCGAGAGGACATAGTCGCGCACCGCCTCGTCCTGACCGGTGAGACCGCGCAGCTCGTCGTTCCAGAACGGGTTCGGCAGGAACCGCATGTCGGCGACGAGGTCGACATCGGTCGGCAGTCCGTACTTGAACCCGAAGCTCAGCAGCGTGAGGCGATGCCGAGCAGCGCCCTCCTCCGAGAAGAGCTCGTTGGTCTTCGTGGCGAGCTGGTGGATGTTGAGGCTCGACGTGTCGATCACGATGTCGGCGGCTTCGCGCACCATCGTGAGCCGGGCGCGTTCCAGGCGGATGCCGTCGAGCAGCGTCCCGTCCTCCTGGAGCGGATGCGGGCGACGCACCGCCTCGAAACGACGGACCAGCACGTCGTCCGATGCATCGAGGAACAGCACCTGCACGGAGCCGCGCGAGCGCAGCGCCCTCGTCACATCAGGCAGATCGTCGAGAAGATTGCGCCCCCGGACGTCGACGACCGCGGCCACCTTGGGCAGCGCCCCACCACCGAGATCCGTCAGATCCAGCAGCGGACGCAGCATCTGCGGAGGCAGATTGTCGACGACGTACCAGCCCAGGTCCTCGAGTGCATTCCCGACCGTCGTGCGCCCAGCGCCGGACATGCCGGTGACGATGAGGAACTTGCCCTCGTCCTCGCCTGTCATCGGTTCTCCCTCCCCGTCGTCCAACCCTATCGACTGGAGAGGTGCGAATGGATCCCCTGGGCGAGGGAGGGCCCGATGCCCTGCACCTCCTGGATCTCGGCCGGGCTGGCCGCGCGAAGGCGCGAAACGGAGCCGAAGTGCTTGAGCAGGATCTTGATCCGGGAGGCACCGAGGCCGGGGACCTCGGCGAGGACCGTCGAGATGTCACGCTTGCGGCGTCGGCGCTGGTGCGAGATCGCGAACCGATGCGCCTCATCGCGCAGGCGCTGGAGCAGGTACAGCGCCTCGCTCGTGCGCGGGAGGATCACCGGGAAATCGTCGCCCGGGAGCCAGATCTCCTCCAGCCGCTTCGCGATTCCGCACAGGGCGATCTCGGGGTGTCCTGCGTCGCGCAGCGCTCGGGCGGCTGCCGCGACCTGCGGCTGACCGCCGTCGACGAGCAGCAGCTGCGGCGGGTAGGCGAATCGAGGGCGACTGCGCGTCGTGGTGACCTCGCCGTCCGCGAGCGGGTCGACGGGAGCCGCCTCCTCCTCCGGCGCGTCCAGGTACGCCAGGCGCCGACGCAGCACCTGGTACATCGAATCCGTGTCGTCGGTCGTCTCGGCGATGTTGAACGAACGGTACTGGTCCTTCCGCGGCAGGCCGTCCTCGAAGACGACCATCGACGCCACGACGTTCGTGCCCTGCAGGTGCGAGATGTCGTAGCACTCGATGCGCAGCGGCGCCTCGTCGAGCCCCAGAGCCTCCTGCAGATCCGTGAGCGCCTGCGTCCTGGCGACGTAGTCGCTGGTGCGCTTGGTCTTGTGACGGATCAGCGCCTGCTGCGCGTTGAGCGTCGCGGTGCGCATGAGCTCTGCGCGCTGCCCGCGCTGCGCGACCGCGATCTCGACCTTGCGCGCACGGCGCCCGCGCAGCCATACCTCGAGTTCGGCGGCGTCGTCGGGAAGGGTCGGGACGAGGATGCGACGGGGGATCTCACCGTCGGCCGCCTCGCCGTACACGCGCTGCAGCACCTGATCGACGAGATCGCCGGAGGAGACGTCGAGCTCCTTCTCGATCGTCGACGCCCGCACACCGCGCACGCGCCCGCCGCGGATCACGAAGTGCTGCACCGCAGCGGAGAGCTCGTCCTCGGCGATCCCGAACAGGTCGGCGTCCTCATCGGCCGGGAGCACGAGAGCGCTCTTGCCGAGAACGGCATCGATCGCGGAGAGCTTGTCACGGTACTTCGCCGCGGCCTCGTAGTTCATGGCCGCGGATGCCTCGCGCATGCGTCGCGTCAGCTCACGCGTGAAGCGCTCATCGCCGCCCGCCATGAAAGCCATGAAATCATCGACCATGGCACGGTGCTCCTCGACCGTGCAGGTCATCGAGCAGGGGCCGCCGCACTTGCCGATCTGGCCCGGGAAGCACGGCCGTCCGGTCTGCATCGCCCGCTTGTAACTGGCGTCGCTGCACGTGCGGATCGGGAACGCCTTGACCATGAGGTCGATCGTCTCGTGCACCGCCCAGACCTTGGGGTACGGACCGAAGTACCGCGCCCCCGGGATCTTCCGGTTGCGCGTCACGATGACCCGCGGCGCCTCATCCGCCAGCGTGATCGCCATGAACGGGTACGACTTGTCGTCCTTGTAGCGCACGTTGAACGGCGGATCGAACTCCTTGATCCACATGTACTCGAGCTGGAGGGAATCCACGTCGGTTGGAACGACCGTCCATTCGACGGACGCCGCGGTCGTCACCATCCGTCGCGTGCGCTCGTGCAGGGTGCGCAGCGGGGCGAAGTAGTTCGAGAGCCGCTGGCGCAGGTTCTTCGCCTTGCCGACGTAGAGCACGCGTCCCTGGGCGTCGCGGAAACGATAGACGCCAGGGTCGGTCGGGATCTCCCCCTGCTTGGGCTTGTACGGCAGCACGTCCGCCATCAGCCGGCCTTCCGCGCCTGGCGCCCTCCACCGAGGATCTCGGCGAGGAACTGCCCGGTGTGGCTGTCCTCGATGGCCGCGATGTGCTCCGGTGTGCCGGTCGCCAGGATCTCCCCGCCGCCCGAGCCGCCTTCCGGTCCGAGATCGATCACCCAGTCCGCGGACTTGATGACGTCGAGGTTGTGCTCGATGACGATCACGGTGTTGCCCTTGTCGACCAGGCCGTTCAGGACCTCGAGGAGCTTGCGGACGTCCTCGAAATGCAGACCGGTGGTCGGCTCGTCGAGCACGTAGATGCTGCGCCCGTTGCTGCGACGCTGGAGCTCGGTCGCGAGCTTGACGCGCTGCGCCTCTCCGCCGGAGAGCGTGGTCGCCGACTGGCCGAGTCGCACGTAGCCCAGGCCGACGTCGACGAGGGTCTTCATGTAGCGATGGATCGCCTGGATCGGCTCGAAGAACTCGGCCGCCTCTTCGATCGGCATCTCGAGGACCTCGGCGATGTTCTTGCCCTTGTAGTGCACGGCGAGCGTGTCGCGGTTGTACCGCTTGCCGTGGCATACCTCGCAGTCGACGTACACGTCAGGGAGGAAGTTCATCTCGATCTTGATCGTGCCGTCGCCGGAGCAGGCCTCGCAGCGACCGCCCTTGACGTTGAAGCTGAATCGACCCGGCTGGTAACCCCGGACCTTCGCCTCCGGCGTCTCGCTGAAGAGCGTGCGGATGCGATCGAAGACGCCCGTGTACGTGGCCGGGTTGGATCGCGGCGTGCGTCCGATCGGCGCCTGGTCGACGTGGATGACCTTGTCGAGGTTGTCCAGCCCCGTCACTCGGGTGTGCTTGCCCGCCAGGGATCGCGCACCGTTGAGCTTGGAGGCCAGCACCCGGTACAGGATGTCGTTGACCAGCGACGACTTGCCCGAACCGCTCACTCCCGTCACGGCCGTCAGCACACCGAGCGGGAACTCGACGTCGACGTTCTTGAGATTGTTCTCGCGGGCGCCGACGACCTTGAGCATACGGCGCTTGTCGAGCTTGCGCCGCTTGTGCGGGGTCGGGATCTCCCGTCGCCCGGCGAGGTAGTCGCCCGTCATCGAGTTCTTCTCGCCGAGCAGCGCCGCGTACGGCCCCGAGTGCACGACGTCGCCGCCGTTGACGCCGGCGCCGGGGCCGATGTCGACGACCCAGTCGGATGCCTGGATCGTCTCCTCGTCGTGCTCGACGACGATGAGCGTGTTGCCGAGGTCGCGCAGCGTGAGCAGTGTCTCGATGAGACGCCTGTTGTCGCGCTGGTGCAGGCCGATCGACGGCTCGTCCAGCACGTACAGCACGCCGGTCAGGCCCGATCCGATCTGCGTCGCGAGACGGATGCGCTGCGCTTCGCCGCCGGACAGGGAACCCGCGGAGCGGCTCAGGTTCAGGTACGCCAGGCCCACCTGCAGCAGGAAGTCCAGACGCAGACGGATCTCGCGCAGCACCTGCGCGGCGATCTTCGCCTCGCGATCGGTCAGCGTCAGCTGCTCCATGAAGGAACGGGCCTCGGCGAGGCTGAGGTGCGAGACCTCGGCGATCGAGTGGCCGTGCACCTTGACCGCGAGAACCTCGGGCTTGAGCCGGTTGCCGTCGCAGACCGGGCACGGCACCTCGCGCAGGTACTCGCCCCAGCGTGCGCGCTGGGTGTCGCTCTCGGCCTGGGCGTACTGCCGTTCGATGTACGGCACGACGCCCTCGAACCCGGACGCGTAGCGCATCTCGCGGCCGTAGCGGTTCTTCCACTTCACGGTGACCTTGTAGTTGTCGCCGCGCAGGATGGCGTCCTGCACATCGACGCGCAGGTCGCGCCACGGGGTGTCGAGATCGAAGTTCAGGTCACGGGCGAGTCCTTCGAGGAGTCGCTCGTAGTACTGGAACAGTCCCTTGCCCTGGGTCGTCCACGGAATGATCGCGCCCTCGCGGATGGAGAGCTGCTCGTCTCCGAGCATGAGGTCGACGTCCACGGACATGCTCGTACCCAGTCCCGAGCACGACGGGCAGGCGCCGAACGGGGCGTTGAACGAGAACGTGCGGGGTTCGATCTCGGTGAGGGTGATGGAGTGCCCGTTGGGGCAGGCCAGCTTCTCTGAGAAGGACTGCCACGCGGCATCCCCCTCTTCCTCGACGAAGTTGATCTGCATCACGCCGCCGGCGAGGCCGAGCGCGGTCTCGACCGAGTCGGTGATGCGTCCGAGGATGTCATCCGAGGCGACCAGACGGTCGACGACCACGGCGATGTCGTGCTTGTAGCTCTTCTTGAGCGTGGGCGGCTCGGCGAGCTGGATGAGGTCGCCGTCGACGATCGCGCGGGAGTACCCCTTGGCGCCGAGCTCGCGGAACAGGTCGACGAACTCGCCCTTCTTCTGCGACACCACCGGGGCGACGATCTGGTAGCGGGTGCGCGCGGGGAGCTCCATGAGCTGATCGGCGATCTGCTGCACGGTCTGGCGCTGGATGCGCTCACCGCACTCGGGGCAGTGCGGAATGCCGATGCGCGCCCAGAGCAGACGCATGTAGTCGTAGATCTCGGTGATCGTTCCGACCGTGGAGCGCGGGTTGCGGTTGGTCGACTTCTGATCGATCGACACCGCGGGGCTCAGCCCCTCGATGAAGTCCACGTCCGGACGGTCCACCTGTCCGAGGAACTGGCGCGCGTAGGCGCTCAGCGACTCGACGTAGCGACGCTGGCCTTCGGCGAAGATCGTGTCGAACGCGAGGCTGGACTTGCCGGAGCCGGACAGGCCGGTGAAGACGACCAGCGAGTCGCGCGGGATGTCGAGGTCGACGTTTTTGAGGTTGTGCACGCGGGCACCGCGAACACTGAGTTTTCCTGGGCTGGAGACGGGGACGATGGGCACCGAACAAGTCTACGAGGGGCCACGGACATTGGGCCCGATAGCCCTCTCAGGGTCGGTGCACGGGCGAGATTCTCAGCGCCGCACGTGGCGCAGGAGCAGGACGGCGACGCCCACGACCGCCGCCGCGCCGATCGGCGCCAGCCACGCGATGCCCGTCGCATCGGCTGATGGCAGCAGCACGGCCGTGATCGCGCCGAACTGGGCGATCGGCTGAACGCCGATGAAGCGCATCGCCGTCGGCCGCAGCGCCTGCAGCGCGACCCGCGAGCGGGCCGGCATCGTGAGGCTCAGCGTCGCCAGCACGTGGCCGAGGTGCACGACGAACACGGCCAGGCACGTGCGCCAGAGGTCGGCGGGCTGCGTGATGAGCGCGAACGGCACGATCACCATCGCGAACCACGCCGCGCCCGTCTGCGGCAGCGCTGCCCCGACGAGGACGAGGAGGAGGGCGATGATCTGCCACACGATCCCCGGCTCCAGCATCCAGGCGCCGCCGGCCACCACGCCGATGAGCGCGATCCGCATGAGCCAGCCGGGGACGGAGGCGCCGATGTCCAGGGTGTCGTCGCTCATCGGACGCCCCCTGTCCTCGATCGGGCGAGCGCGCCGATGACACCCGATGCCCCGGCATCCCACCGCACGATCTCGACCCCCGCCGAGGTGAGGTCGTGGAACATGTCGTCGCGTTCGGCGAGAACGATGCGCAGGGCGAGGCTCTGTTCTGCCGACAGCCGTGAGCTGTCCAGCTCCGGCAGCGTGTCGACGGCAAGCACGCGATGTCCGGACGCCCGCCACATCAGCGCGACCTCGGCTGCCGCTCCGTCGAAGAACGTCGACAGCACGGCGATGACGGATCCGTGCGGCACCGGCGGCGTACGCCGATAGCGGCTGTCGTCTCCGGCCTGTCCAGTGGCGGCGATCTCCGCCACGACCCGCGCGAGGTGTCTGGCACCCGTCCCGCTGCGCAGCGAGCGCCCGCCGTGCACGAGCACGTGGTAGGCCACCCGATCCCCCGCCGACACCGCGGCTGCGGCCAGCGAGCGCGCAGCCTCGCGCGCGATGTCGAGCGATGTGGTTCCGCTGCGCACGAGGTCGCCGCTGCCCCATGTGGCGACGACTTCGCCGAGATCGTCCGCGGCGTCCACGGCGATCACGACCGACGCATCGCTGAGCGAGTTCGTCCTGCGGACGAACAGCTCGCCCGGGCGACGTGCGGCGCGCGCCGTGGCACGCCAGTCGACGCGCCGCAGCTCGTCGCCCGGTGCGAACGGGTGGACATCGCGGAAGTCGCCGCCCTGCCCCGCCCTGGATCCCTCGTGCGCACCGTGCAGCCCGGTCAGCCGCGGAGCCAGCGGAAGCGCCGGCAGGTCTCTGGATGCCGGAGCCACAGCGCGGCGCTGCACGACGACTCCGAGCTCGCCTCCCGTGAGCGCGCCGTCGGCGCCCAGGCTGCGTCCACTGATGCGGAGTGCGTCGATCGGCCCCGAGTGCCGACTGCGGCTGTGTGCGCGGATCGTCGAGCGCCCCGGTACCAGCAGACGACGCCTGCGCCGCGCCGACTGCACGACGAGCAGCTCTGCGACCTCGGCATCCGTGTCGACCGTGATGACGTCGTCCAGCGCCGCGACGGCTGGTGCATCCGTCGCCGCCTGTACGGTGATCGCGCCGTCCTCGCGCGCGGCGGGACGGAGGCGCTCGGCATCCGCCGCCAGCAGCGACCAGATCGCCAGCGGCACGGCAAGCGCGACGACGTCCGGGCGGGACAGGGCGAGCCCGGTCCCGGCGAGCACCACCGACGCGCCGATCCCGATCAGCAGCGCAGGCGTACGGGACCAGCGGCGCGAGGAGGTGCGCTCCCAGGTCACCGTGCGGCGCCGACCGTCGGCGGAACGGCGACCTCGGAGAGCACCCCCGTCACGATCCTCGCCGGCTCGATGCCCTGCGCCCACGCCTGCGGGGTGAGCGTGAGCCGATGCGCGAGAACCGGAACCGCGATGCGCTTGATGTCGTCGGGGCGCACGTAGTCGCGCCCGTCGAGAGCCGCCAGTGCGCGCCCGAGCAGCAGCAGGGACTGCGACCCGCGCGGTGATGCCCCGACCGCGACGTTCGGCGCCGCGCGCGTCGCGCGGGCCAGATCGACGCAGTACCGGGCGACATCCGGATCGACGTGGATGGCCTCCACGGCTGCCTGCACCTCGCGCAGCTGCGCCGCATCGATCACGGCATCGACGTTCGTCTCCTCGGTCTGACGTCGCACCCGCCCGAGCAGGATCTCGGTCTCGCCGTCCGGTTCCGGGTATCCGACGGACAGACGCACCATGAAGCGATCGAGCTGCGCCTCCGGCAGGGCGTACGTGCCCTCGTACTCGATCGGGTTGGCGGTGGCGATGACGTGGAACGGACGCGCCAAGGGGTAGCTGTTCCCCTCCACCGTCACCTGCCGCTCGGCCATCGCCTCGAGCATCGCCGACTGCGTCTTCGGCGTCGTCCGGTTGATCTCGTCCGCGAGCAGCAGACCGGTGAAGATCGGGCCCGGACGGAAGACGAAGTCGCCGGTGTCCGGCGCGTAGACGTACGAGCCGGTGACGTCGCCGGGGAGCATGTCCGGCGTGCACTGCAGACGCCGGAAGTCGAGCCCGAGGGCCGCGGCCAGGCTGCGCGCCGCGAGGGTCTTGCCGAGCCCTGGGACGTCTTCGAAGAGAACGTGCCCTCCGGCGAGGATCGTCGCGAGCGCGATCTCGAGAGTGTCGTCCATCCCGACGACGACCGTGCGGACGGCGTCGAGGACGCGACGCCCGGTGTCGGCGATCTCGGTGGTGTTCGTCATGTGCGCTCCTGCTTCCTGGTCGGCGATCGCGTGGTCTGTTCGTCGGAGCCGTCGGATGCCGCTGCCAGTCGGTCCGCGGCATCCAGAGCGTTTCTGATGTCGATGTTCTGCACCTGGCGTCCGTTGAGCCGCTGCCACAGGCCGACGCCGAGAACCGCGTCCATCCGGCTCCGCTGGGCCGGGTCGTCGGGGTCGATGCCGCGCCGTGCGAGCCGACGGCGCAGTAGAGCACGCACCCGCCTGCTGACGATCTCGCCCGCCACGCCCGTGCGCGGGTTGAACGCCCAGGCAAGACGGGAGATCTCCGAACCGCGGGTCGCCGGTGCCGGCTCCTCGCGCGGTCCGTCCTCGACGACGGCCTCGGATCCGCGCAGCGCGGCCAGCAGCACCACTGTGCCCGCGAGCACACCACCGCTCAACGCGAAAACGGGCTCCAGGCCGAAGAGCATGAGCCCGACGGTGGCGGCGATCAGCACGACCACGGCCACGATCCCCCGTCCGAGCGTCATCGCCAGCCCTCCTGGATGGCCGTCAGCGTCTGACGCGCTTCGACCCGATCCGCTTCATCCGCCTCGTGCCCCGCGAATCGAACACGTTCGTACAGCCGCAGCAGGATCGCCGCATCGTCGGCCACGGCCGACCGGTGCGTGATGACCCGCAGCGTGAACTCGGCGGGCGTCTCCGTGCGCCCCCGGGTGATACCGGCCTCTGCAGCGCTCTCCTCCAGCCCCACCCACGCCGCGATGATGGCGTTCGACGGTGCGGTGTGCTCGTCGATGACGCGCAGCGCGGCCTCGATTCCGCGGCGTATCGTCGGTGCCGCCGTCTCGGGATTCGGTTCGGGCGACACGGCGAAGCTCTCGTCGCCGGCCTGATCGACCTCGCGGGGTGGGATGCGCGCGGCCCACGCCCTCAGCAGAGCTCGGATCGCGAGGAACAGCAGCAGGGCTCCGACGATTCCGCTGATGACCATGAGGATGATCGATACGACGGTCGCCGCCGTCTCGTTCATCGGGACCGCCGTCTGCGTGGGCAGCGGCATCGGAGTCTGCGTCGGATCGTCCGCCATCGTGGGCAGCGGTACGGGCGCCGATTCGAAGTCCGGAGGCTCGAAACGGGCCGGCCCCTGCAGCGAAGCAGCCGCCATCACCACCAGCAGCAGTGCCGCCACGGCTCCGACCCAGAGCAGACGCCTCATGCGAGCTCGGGGCGTGGACGGCGGCGATGCATCCCTCCACACTAGGAGAAGGCGAGGAGTGCAGACCGCACTGTGGACGGATCGGATGCCGCGGCGCCGATCGGATCGTTATGCACGCCGTCCTGCGAACGGTTGCAGCGCATCGCGCAGCGCGGAGATCTGCGCGACATCCATCCCCACCGCCGCCATGACCTGCGGCGGGACGTCGAGTGCCCGTTCACGCAGGCTCAGACCGGCATCCGTGAGGTCGATGTCCAGTCGACGCTCGTCCCCGGCGCTGCGGTTGCGGATGACCAGCCCGTCGGCCTCCAGTCGTTTGACCAGCGGCGATGCCGTAGCAGGATCGAGTGCGAGGTCCGCGGCCAGATCGTTCAGCGTGCGGGGCGACCGCTCCCAGAGCGCGAGCATGACCAGATACTGCGGATGCGTGAGCCCCAGCGGTTCCAGGATCGGCCGGTAGATCGCGACGACGTTGCGCGCGGCGGTGACCAGCGCGAAGCACAGCTGGTTGTCAAGTGCGAGGAGATCATCGGCGTCGGACACGCATCCGATTATACGAGTGCACGAATGCTTAGTACACTAAGGAACATGGCAAAGGATCAGGATCGCGCTCCGCTTCGCACCCGCATCCGCGAGGCCGGCGGGCTGTACGCGTGGGTGAACACGAAC
This sequence comes from Microbacterium sp. M, assembly GCF_045181065.1. Classification (GTDB taxonomy): domain Bacteria; phylum Actinomycetota; class Actinomycetes; order Actinomycetales; family Microbacteriaceae; genus Microbacterium. The sequence continues at coordinate 2,289,459 of NZ_CP173721.1, forward strand.
CTCATCCGCTTCGCCGGTCCTGCCTCCGTCGGCCCGTATGAGTCGACGCCGCCGCCCAGCGCGGCCGAACGCGCCGAGCGCGCGTGCCCGTTGTGCGGCGCGCCGATGACGCAGCATGAGATCGATCGATCAGGACCGAAGCCGCTGATGCACTGCCCGTAGACGGCCGCGCACCGCGACGACCCCTGCGTCCTCTCCCCCGGTCAGGCGTGCCCGGCGTTCTCCATCGCGCGCAGTTCTTTCTTCAAGTCCTGAACCTCGTCGCGCAGACGCCCCGCGAGCTCGAACTTCAGCTCTTCGGCTGCGGCCAGCATCTGGTTCGACAGATCCTCGATCATGGCCTCGAGCTGTTCCGCTCCCTCGGCGGCGATGCCCACGCGCCGCAGATTCGGCGTCGGCGACTTGCCTCTGCCGTTCTTGCCGGCCTTGTTGCGGCTGGACCGCATGTCGGCGGTGTCGGCCGCCTCACGCGCCAGCACTTCGGTGATGTCGGCGATGCGCTTGCGCAGCGGCTGCGGATCGATGCCGTTCGCGGTGTTGTACGCGACCTGCTTCTCACGCCGCCGGTCTGTCTCGTCGATCGCCTTCGCCATCGAGTCCGTGATGCGATCGGCGTACATGTGCACCTGGCCGGACACGTTTCGCGCCGCGCGTCCGATCGTCTGGATCAACGACGTCCCGGAGCGCAGGAAGCCTTCCTTGTCGGCATCCAGGATCGCCACGAGCGAGACCTCCGGAAGGTCGAGCCCCTCGCGGAGAAGGTTGATGCCGACCAGCACGTCGTACACCCCTGAACGCAGCTCGCTGAGAAGCTCCACGCGCCGCAACGTGTCGACGTCGGAGTGCAGGTAGCGCACGCGCACGCCGTGTTCGCCGAGGAAGTCGGTGAGCTCTTCGGCCATCTTCTTCGTGAGCGTCGTCACGAGCACTCGCTCGTCGCGCTCGACCCGCACTCTGATCTCCTCGAGGAGATCATCGATCTGCCCCTTGGACGGCTTGACGACGATCTCGGGGTCGATGAGGCCGGTCGGCCGGATGATCTGCTCGACGATGCCGTCGGCGATGCCCATCTCGTATTTGCCCGGCGTCGCCGACAGGTACACGGTCTGGCCGATCCTGTTCTTGAACTCGTCCCAGCGCAGCGGCCGATTGTCCATCGCGCTGGGCAGACGGAATCCGTGCTCGACGAGAGTGCGCTTGCGCGAGGCGTCGCCCTCGTACATCGCCCCGATCTGCGGCACGGTGACGTGCGACTCGTCGATCACCAGCAGGAAGTCGTCGGGGAAGAAGTCCAGCAGCGTGTGCGGCGGCTCTCCTGGTTCGCGCCCATCCATGTGGCGCGAGTAGTTCTCGATGCCCGAGCAGAACCCGAGCTGCTGGAGCATCTCCAGATCGAAAGTCGTGCGCATCCGCAGCCGCTGCGCCTCGAGCAGCTTGCCCTGCCTCTCGAACTCGGCCAGTCGTGCTTCCAGCTCCTTCTCGATCGTCCCGATCGAGCGCTGGATCACATCGGTGCCGGCGACGTAGTGGGATGCCGGGAAGATCGGCACCGAATCGAGCCGCTCGATCACGTCGCCGGTGAGCGGGTGCAGGGAGTACAGGCCCTCGATCTCATCGCCGAAGAGCTCGATGCGGATCGCGTGCTCTTCGTACACCGGGATGATCTCGATCGTGTCCCCTCGCACGCGGAAGTTGCCGCGCGAGAAGTCCACGTCGTTGCGGTTGTACTGCATGGCGATGAACTGGCGGATCAGCGCATCGCGGTCGTAGCGCTCGCCCACCTGCAGCGCCACCATCGCACGCAGGTACTCCTCGGGCGCGCCGAGGCCGTAGATGCACGAGACCGTCGACACCACGACGACGTCACGACGCGACAGCAGCGAATTCGTCGTGGAGTGCCGCAACCGCTCGACCTCGGCGTTGATCGACGAGTCCTTCTCGATGAAGGTGTCCGTCTGCGGGACGTAGGCCTCCGGCTGGTAGTAGTCGTAGTACGAGACGAAGTACTCGACCGCGTTGTTCGGCATCAGGTCGCGGAACTCGTTGGCCAACTGGGCGGCGAGAGTCTTGTTGTGCGAGAGGACGAGCGTCGGGCGCTGCACCTGCTCGATGAGCCAGGCGGTCGTCGCCGACTTTCCGGTGCCCGTCGCGCCGAGCAGCACGACGTCGGTCTCGCCGGCGTTGATGCGCGCCGCGAGATCGGCGATCGCCTGCGGCTGGTCGCCGGCCGGAACGTATTCGCTGACGACCTCGAAAGGACGGACGCTGCGCGTGGGTTGCATGTCTCCAGCGTAGGACGCCCCTCCGACATCGTGGGCGGCCGAGCGCATCCGCGCACCCGGACGATGTCCGGACCGCGTCCTAGAGTGGAGCCGTGATCGAATTCCTGATCGGCTCCAGCCTTGCGGCATCGGCAGGTCTGAACGCCTGGATGCCGCTCTTCCTGCTGGGCTTGGCGGATCGCTTCCTCCCCGCGGTCGAGCTGCCAGCAGGATGGGCGTGGCTGTCGGGCGACATCACGCTGTGGATCCTCGGGGCTCTGCTCCTCCTCGAGATCGTCGCCGACAAGATCCCTGCACTCGACTCGATCAACGATGTGGTCCAGAGCGTGCTGCGCCCGGCATCCGGCGGCATCGTGTTCGGCGCAGGAGCGAGCGCTCAGACCGTCGCGGTGGACGACCCTTCGGTCTTCTTCAGCGAGCACACCTGGGTCCCGATCATCTCGGGCGTGGTGATCGCCCTCATCGTGCACGCGACCAAGGCCACCGTGCGCATCGCCGCCAACACCATGACCGGCGGGCTCGCAGCGCCCGTGCTGAGCACGGCGGAGGACGGCGCGTCGTTCGCACTGGCCGTTCTCGCGATCGTCGTCCCGATCATCGCGGCGCTCGTGCTGATCGGGCTGATCGTGATGGTCGTGCTGTTTTTCCGACGACGCCGTCGACGGAAGCAGGCGCAGGCCGTCAGCGCAGCGCCCGCGGCTCCGGCCGCCTGAGCGTCAGGCGGATCGCAGTCGCGCCCACAGCGCGTCGACCTGCTCGCGCGTGCGCTCCCAGGTGGACGCCGTGTCGATGACGACGTCCGCGATCGCAAGCCGCTGATCATCGGACACCTGCGCGTCGATGCGCGCCTGCGCCGCCTCCGCGGTCATCCCTCTGAACTCGACCAGCCGGGAGAGCCGCACCTCGGCGGGCGCATGAGCGACGACGATGAGATCCCACGGGTCATCGACGCGCGCCTCCACGAGCAGCGGTACGTCGTAAACGACGACGGCCTCAGGATCCGCCGTGAGCGCGGCATCGAACCGGCGCTGCGATTCGGCCCGCACCGCGGGGTGCACGATGGCGTTGAGCCGCGCGAGCGCTTCCGGGTCACCGAAGACCCGTGCGCCGAGGGCCGCCCTGTCCAGCGAACCGTCCGACGAGACGACCGTCTCACCGAATTCCCTGGCGATCTCGCGCAGAACGGGTGAGCCGACCGACTGAACCTCCCTGACGATCCGATCCGCATCGACGACGACCGCGCCGTGCTCGGCGAGCCGTCCGGCGATCGTCGACTTTCCGGAGGCGATCCCTCCGGTGAGCGCGATGAGAGGCATGCGTCCCATCCTGACATGCGCTCGCGACTCCGAGTGCGGGGACGCCGACGACTTCCACCGCGGTCCTCATTTCGTAAGGAGCCGCGAGATCCGCCCGTAACATGCGGCGCCTAGACTGACCACAGCGCACGGACGGCGCGACGACAGGAGCCCCCGGTGAGCAGAACGGCACGCGTCATCACGGTCTCCGACCGCGCCGCCGCGGGCGTTCGGGAGGATCTGTCCGGTCCGACCGGCGCCGAACTGCTCACGAACGCCGGGTGGGAAGCACCCGTCGTGATCGTTCCGGATGAGCGCACTCTGATCGAGTCGGCCGTGCGCGCCGCCGTCGCCGACGGAGCCCGCCTGGTCGTCACCACGGGCGGCACAGGTATCGGCCCGCGAGACGTCACCCCCGAGGCGACGCTGCCCCTCCTCGACCCCGTCATCCCCGGGATCGCCGAGGAACTGCGGCGCATCGGCGCTGTGAAGGTGCCCGCCGCTCTGCTGTCGCGCGGTGTCGCCGGCATCCACGACGGTGCACTCGTCGTCAACCTGGCAGGCTCCCCCGGCGCCGTCCGCGACGGCATCCCGGTGATCCTCGGCCTCGTCGATCACGTGCTCTCCCAGCACGCGGGCGGCGATCACGCATGATCGTGCTCACCGCGATCTCAGACGAGGACCTCGACGCCACGGATCACCTCGACGCCGTCGCCCACGACGCCGCCGGTGCGACCGCACTGTTCGTCGGAACCGTCCGCGATCACGACCCCGGCGCGACCGGCGAGGTGACGAGGCTGGAGTACAGCGCCCACCCGGATGCCGCGGACGCGTTGCGCGCACTCGTCGAATCCGTCGACACCGAGGACCTGCGCATCGCCATCACGCACCGCGTCGGTGCGCTCAGCGTCGGCGAGATCGCGATCGTCTGCGCGGTCTCGAGCGCGCACCGTGACGAAGCGTTCGACGTCTCCCGTGCGCTGGTCGAGAAGGTCAAGGCGGAGCTTCCGGTGTGGAAGCGTCAGGTCACCGTCGACGGCACGACGAATTGGGTGGGACTGTGACGGCGTTCGACGGCCCTCTGGTCGACCGATTCGGCCGCGTGCACCGGGATCTGCGGATCTCGCTGACCGACCGCTGCAACCTTCGCTGCACGTACTGCATGCCGGCCGACGGCGTCCCCTGGCTGGCCAAGCAGAATATCCTCTCCACCGACGAGATCGAACGCGTCGCCGGCATCCTCGCCCGCCTCGGCATCGTCGAGGTGCGCCTCACCGGCGGCGAGCCGCTGCTGCGCCCCGACCTCGTCGAGGTCGTCCGCCGTCTCGCGCTCATCGAGGGCGAGAACGGACCGCTGCAGGTCTCCCTCACGACCAACGGGATCCGCCTCGAGCGCGTCATCGACGATCTCGTCGCCGCCGGGCTCGAACGGCTCAACATCAGCATCGACACCGTGCGGCCTGACCGGTTCTCGGAGCTCACACGACGTGACAGGTTCGAGGACGTCGTGCGCGGCATCCGCGCGGCCCAGGCCAGCCCGCTTCGACCGCTCAAGCTCAACACCGTGGCGATGCGCGACGTCAACGATGACGAGTTCTGCGACCTGCTGCGCTTCGCGCAGGAGCACGACGCCGAACTCCGCTTCATCGAGCAGATGCCTTTGGATGCCGGACACACCTGGTCGCGGCAGACCATGGTCCCCTCGGAAGAGATCCTGGAGAAGCTGTCCGCGCAGTTCACGCTGACCCCGGTCGGCAACCGCGGGTCGAGTCCTGCCGAGATCTACACGGTCGACGGCGGCCAGACGACCGTCGGCGTGATCGCCTCGGTCTCGGCCCCGTTCTGCGGCTCGTGCGACCGCGTGCGCATCACCGCCGACGGCCAGGTGCGCAACTGCCTGTTCGCGCGCGAGGAGTCCGATCTCACCGGTCTGCTGCGCGGCGGCGCCGACGACGAGGCCATCGCACGGATGCTGCGGCAGAACATCGAGGGAAAGCGCGCCGGCCACGGCATCGACGACCCCGGGTTCCTGCAGCCGCAGCGCCCGATGTCCGCCATCGGCGGCTGAGCTCCGGGTCACGGCGCGGCCGGCAGCGGTCAGAGCGCTCGACTCACCCGCCGGCGAACGGCGGCAGAACGTCGACCGTGGCCGCCGACGTGAGCACATGATCGTCGCCGACCGCGGCACCGTCCACCCGGATGGCGCACCGATCGAGCACCTTCGAGAAGCCCGCCCCGTGCTCCTGGCGGAGCGCCGACAGCAGGTCTCCGAGCGTACCGGACGCCGCAGCCTCCTGCTCGTCGCGCCCCGCCGCCTCCGCGGCGGCGGCGAAGAAGCGGACCTTCACGCCTGATCCGCGATCCGCGCTCGGACAGCGGCGACGGCCTGGTCGAACGGCAGCCCTCGTGCGACAGCGAGACCGATCAGGTAGGTCGTGATCGGACCTGCCGGACGCGTCACCCCGTGCGCGACCTCCCGCGTCACGTCCAGCAGTTCCGTGACGGGGACTTCATCCTGCACGCCCAGCGCTGCGGCCAGCCCGGTCGTCCAGTCCTCGAAATCCTGCGATGCATCCGTCATGCCGTCTCCTTTCGTCCTGCGCTGAAACCGCCTCGCGCCGCGGTGGCCGCCGCGCGGTAGTCCGACACATCGTCCCACGTGTCGAGATCGATCGAGACACCGTTGGCATCCGAGATCTCGTGCACGCGCAGCGATGCGGTGAGCCGCCGCATCGCGATGCCGTCGGTCACCGCCAGCGCACCGACCGCTCGACGCAGGGCCCCGACGCGGTAGCGCCCGGCGAGCGGCTGGCTGCGACCGTCGGCGTCGCGGAGCACGATGGCATCCGCGTCGTCGGGCATGATCGCACCCTCCAGTGCGTCGACGACTCCGGAGGCGCGCGGCAGATCGCACGCCAGCACCCACGTCTGGGTCGCATCATCCGCAAGCTCGGACAGCGCGGCGGCGATCGCCGCCACCGGTCCGCCGAAGGGCGGCTCCTCGCGAACCATGCGCACTCCGTGCCTGGCGAGATGGTCCGGCCCGACGACGACGACCGGATCGCACGCGGCGACGGCGGCGAGTACGCCGTCGATCAGCATCCGGCCGTCGATCGTGACCTGCGCCTTGTCCGCACCGCCCAGCCGCGTCGCCCGCCCACCGGCGAGGACGATGGCCGCTCGGCGCGGGAACGGGGTCACCGCACCCACTCCCCGCTCTTCCCGCCGGTCTTGCGCACGAGGCGCACGTTCTCGATCTCGACGGTCTTGTCCATTCCCTTGACCATGTCGATCACGGTGAGCGCGGCGATGCTGACGGCTGTGAGCGCCTCCATCTCGACACCGGTGCGGTCGGCTGTGCGCACGGTCGCGGTGACCTCCACGCCGGAATCGACGACGTCGAGCTCCACTGTCGCACCGTGCACGCCGATGATGTGCGCGAGCGGGATCAGTTCCGCCGTCCGCTTCGCCCCCTGGATGCCGGCGATGCGCGCCACCGCGAGCACATCTCCCTTGGGCGTCGAGCCGTCGCGGAGAGCGGCGACGACGTGCGCCGGGCAGCGGACCAGGCCTGTGGCCGTCGCGCTGCGGATCGTCGGCTGCTTCTCGGTGACATCGACCATTCGGGCGTGCCCTTGGTCGTCCAGATGCGTGAAGCTCACGAATTCTCCCTCTCGGTCAAGACCAGCATCACATCGACGAGGTCTCCGGTCTCGACCCGCTCGGTCTCGGCCGGCACGATGGCGAAGTCGGTCGCCCGCGCGAGCGAGGCGACCAGGTGCGATCCGCTGCCGCCTGCGGATGCCGGGACGACCGCACCGCCCTCGATCACGACCGGCAGCACCTGAGTGCGCCCCGGTGGGCACCGCCACCCCTGCCCTGCGGGCATCGTCGCTCGTGGACGGTCCAGATCCACGCGCGCGGCGAGCGACCGCACGGCAGGTCGCACGAACATCTCGAACGACACCGCGACGCTGACCGGATTGCCCGGAAGGCAGAACAGCAGCGTCCCGTCCGGCGCGACGCCGAAACCCTGAGGCTTGCCCGGCTGCATCGCCACGGAATCGAAGCGCACCGGCCCTCGCCCGGGTCCTGAGGCGTCGAGCACGGCTTTGACGACGTCGAACGCCCCGACGCTCGCGCCGCCGGAAAGCACCACGAGATCGGCGTCGATCGCCGCGAGCTCCGCACGCAGGGTGGCCACCTCGTCCGCGACGGTGCCGATGTGGACGACGACGGCACCGGCATCCCGCAGCGCCGCGGCGATCAGCAGGGAGTTGGATTCGGGGATCTGTCCGCGTCGCGGTTCGGTGTCGGCGCCCACCAGCTCGGAGCCCGTGGAGATCACGGCCGCTCGGGGCGCGGGATGCGCCTGGACACGGGCGTGTCCGGCCGAGGCGATCGTGGCGAGCTGCCACGGCCCGAGCACCGCACCGGCATCGACGACGACGGTGCCCGCCGCGGCATCCTCACCGCGCCGGCGGATGTGCGCAGCCGGCGCCGGTGCGCGCGTGACCGTGATGCGGTCGGGCGGGACGGCACCCGTGAACACGCCGAGATCGGTGTGCTCGACGGGGACGACGGCATCGGCATCCGTCGGCAGCGCCGCACCCGTCATGATCCGCACGGCCTCGCCGGGTCCGAAGCGCGGATCCTCCCCCGAGCCCGCCGGGATGTCGCCGACGACGCGCAGCTCGGCGCCCTCCACGGCATCGGCGGCGCGTACGGCGTACCCGTCCATGGCGGAGTTGTCGAACAGCGGAACGGGCCAGCGGGTCGACACCGGGGCGGCCAGGACCAGTCCGCGCGCAGTCTCGAGAGCATGTTCGCGCGGCGGCAGAGGTGTCACAGATGCGAGGATGCGCTCGCGATGCTCGTCGATCGAGATCATGCGTGGTCCGCCGATGCACCGGCGGACCACGCCTGGTACCCGCCGTCGAGCAGCAGGATCTCGGCATCCGGTGCGACCGCGCGCAGCGCCGATGCCGCGGCCCTGGCGCGCGGACCGATCTGGCAGAACACCACGACGGGCCGGTCGACGACGACGATCGACGGGTCGGCTCGAAGGCGTCCCAGCGGAATCGACACCGCTCCAGGGATGCTTCCAGCGCGGAACTCGTCGTCCTCGCGCACGTCGAGCAGGAGCAGGTCGTCGAGTCGGTCGAGATCCTCCGGTGCGATCGTGCGCGCGACCGCGCGCGGCGCGTGCGCCGTCACGGATGCGGGAGCCGTCACGGATGCCGGGACGAGCGGCACCTCCCGCGTGCGAGCCGAGAGTGCATCGATCACCAGCATCCGCCCCACGATCGGGTCGCCGATGCCGCAGATGAGCTTGACGGCCTCTGCCGCGAGGAGCGCACCGACCTGACCGCATAGAGCGCCGAGCACTCCGGCATCCGCACAGGTGGGGACGTCTTCAGCCGGCGGCGCCGTCGGGAACACATCGCGGAGGCGCACCGGCTCCCCGTGGGGCGGGCGCGACCAGAACACGGTCGCCTGGGCGTCGAAACGCAGCACGGATCCCCAGACGAGCGGCACACCGAGGGCATCGCAGGCGTCCGCGACCGCGTAACGCGTGTCGAACGTGTCGCTGCCGTCGATCACGAGGTCGAACCCGGCCAGAATCCGTTCGGCGTTGCCGGCGGTGAGCCGCTCGTGCTCCCTGACGACCGTCGTGTGAGGCGACAGGGCGCGGATGCGCTCGGAGGCGACGTGCCCCTTCAACCGGCCGACGTCGGCGACGCCGAACAGCACCTGACGCTGCAGGTTCGAAGTGTCGACGACGTCGTCGTCGACGATGCAGATCGTGCCGATCCCCGCAGATGCGAGGTACAGCAGGGTCGGTGACCCCAGGCCGCCTGCGCCGATCACGCAGACCCGAGCGGCGGACAGCCGGCGCTGGCCGTCCTCGCCGATCTCGGGCAGCCGGATCTGCCGCGCTGCGCGCTCGGATTCGCCGTCCGGCAACGCGGATGCCGGGGCGACGAGCGGGGGGAAGGGCATATCTCCCACGGTACCGCGCCGCCCGGATGCCCACCTCTCCGGTATCCGTGAGGATGACGCCCGATGACCAGGCGCGGGCCATTCTTACGATCCGCGGATGCGGACGCTCTCCGTCGATGGAAGCGCATCTGCGGTCCTATGATGACATTCATGACCATGTTCCGGATCCGCGAGGCCGCTCGGCTGCTCTCCGTCAGTGACGACACCGTCCGCCGCTGGATCGACAGCGGTCAGCTCGCCGCCGGCCGGGACGAGTCAGGACGCCGCGTCGTGGCCGGTACCGATCTCGCCGCGCACCTCACGCGCTCGCGAAGCGATCACGGCGATCCGCTCGAACGCGCATCGAGCGCTCGCAACCGGTTCGTGGGGATCGTCACGCACGTCGTCTCGGACACGGTCATGTCGCAGGTCGAGATGCAGTGCGGCCCTCACCGCGTCGTCTCGCTGATGTCCACCGAGGCCGTGCGCGAGCTCGGCCTCGAGGTCGGCAGCCTGGCCACGGCGATCGTGAAGGCAACCACCGTGATCGTCGAGACGCCGCCCTCGCCGGAGACCTCGCGGTGAGGCGCACCGTCGTCCCGTTCGCGATCGCCGCCGTCGTCGTCGCGCTGGCCGGGTGCTCCGGTACGGCAGCCGATCAGGCGACGTCGCAGGATCCGCCCTTGATCGTCTTCGCCGCGGCTTCCCTTCACGGCGCCTTCGATGACCTGGCGGACGCGTTCACGGCCGAGCATCCATCCTCTGCCGTCGCCCCGGTGCGCTACGACGGATCCCAGGCGCTCGCGGCGCAGGTCATCGACGGAGCCGACGTGGATGTGATCGCCTTCGCGAACGAGAAGAGCCTCGCGCCCGTCGTCGAAGCCGGACGCGCCGCCGACGGAGAGATCTTCGCAACGAACACCCTGCGCATCGCGGTGGCGTCGGGGAATCCGCATCGGATCGCCGACCTCGACGATCTGGCCGACCCCTCGCTCGCCGTCGTCCTGTGCTCCCCCGAGGTCCCGTGCGGTTCGGCGGCGCAGAAGCTGCTCGAGCGTGCTGATGTGTCCGTCACCCCCGTGAGCGAGGAGACGAACGTCACGTCCGTCCTCACGCGCGTCGCCGACGGCGAAGCGGATGCCGGGCTCGTGTACGCCACGGATATCGCCGCCTCGGCCCCGGACGTGGACGGCATCGTCCCAACGGGTGCGGATGCCGTCGTCAATCGCTACCCCATCGCGGTCGCCGAATCGGCGCCGTCGCCTGAGATCGCGCGCGCCTTCGTCGATTTCGTGCTGTCGGACGCGGGCCAGAGCATCCTGGCCGCGCACGGGTTCGAGAGCCCATGACGATTCCTCGAGGGCTGTACGTCCCGGCGGTCGCCGCGATCGCCCTGCTGATCCTGCCGATCGTGGGTCTGATGTCCCGCGTGCGCTGGGAACGGCTGGGGCAGGATCTGTTCTCCCCGGCGGCGCTGAACGCCCTGGGGCTCTCGTTGTCCACGGCCGCCTGCGCCACTGTGCTGTGCCTGCTGCTGGGCGGTCCCCTCGCGATCGTCATCGCCAGGGCGCCTCGGCGCACTGCAGCGGTGCTGCGCACGATCGTGCTGGTGCCGCTGGTGCTGCCGCCCATGGTCGGGGGGCTCGCCCTGCTGGCTCTGCTCGGGCGCAGCGGGCTGGTGGGCAGGCCGCTGTTCGAATCCACCGGCTTCAGCCTGCCCTATACGACGGCGGCGGTCGTCCTGGCGCAGGCGTTCGTCGCGCTGCCGTTCCTCGTAATCGCCGTCGAGGGCGCGTTGCGCACGTCGGGGATCGGCCACGAGCAGGTGGCGGCGACACTCGGCGCCGGTCGTTGGCGCGTGCTCCTGCGCGTCACTCTCCCGCTCGTGCTCCCAGGCCTGGTGGCCGGAACCGTGCTGTGCTTCGCGCGGGCGCTCGGCGAGTTCGGCGCGACGGCGCTGTTCGCCGGCAACGCCGAAGGCGTCACGCGAACGATGCCGCTGGCCATCTACACCGCGTTCAACGGCGTCGGCGTCACGCAGGATTCAGCGGTGGCGTTGTCGTTGCTGCTGCTGGTGAGCGCCGCGGTGATCGTGAGCGGCCTGCGCTCGTGGCGAGAGGATGCCGTGCGATGACGGCGATCCCCACGGGCGCGCTGAGAGCGGACCTGACGGTCGACCGACCAGGATTCCGCACGACCGCGTCGATCGACCTCGACGCAGGCGGGCGACTGGCGGTGCTCGGCCCGAACGGATCGGGGAAGTCGACGCTGCTGGGGGCGATCGCAGGGCTCGTCCCGATCTCCCACGGCTCCGTCGTACTCGATGGCGGCGTGGTCGAACGCGCGGGTGGCGTGCGGATGCGCCCGGCCGAGCGACGCATCGGGCTCCTGGATCAGAAGCCCCGGCTGTTTCCGCATCTGAGCGTCGGGCAGAACATCGCGTTCGGTCCGCGGGCTCGCGGTGCGGGACGAGCCGAGGCGCGCGCGATCGCAGATCACTGGCTGAAGAGACTCGGGCTGACTGACCGCTCGGCTGCCGCGCCGCACGAGCTCTCCGGCGGACAGCAGCAGCGCGTCGCGATCGCCCGTGCGTTCGCCGCCGAACCGCGGCTCCTGCTTCTCGACGAGCCCTTCGCCGCGCTGGATGCCGAGAGCTCTCCGCTGGTCAGGCGTCTGCTCTCTGACGAGCTGGCACGCACCGGGACCGCCGCTGTGCTCGTCACGCATGACCTCGCGGACGCCTGGCAGCTGGCGGAGGACTGTCTCGTGCTGCACCACGGGCTTGTGGTCGAGCGGGGCTCTCCTGCCGAACTCGCGGCTGTCCCCCGGCATCCGTTCACGGCACGCCTGGCCGGCTTCGCCGTCGTCGAGGGATGCTGGACAGGCGCTGCACTCGACATCGGCGACGGCATCCGACTTCCAGGGCGAGCCGAGGGCGAGCTGCTCCCCGGCGATGCGGCCTTCGCCGTGATCGCCCCGCAGGAGGTCGGTCTGCACGCGCCGGACGATGCGTCTGGGGTCGGCGTGACGGCGCAGCTGGCCTCCGTGTCCTCTCAGGCCGGTTCCCTGCGGTTGGAGCATCGCTCCGGCCTCGCCGCCGTGGTGCCGGTGAGCGCGTTCCGTGGGCGAGCGCTCCCCCGCATCGGTGAGATGGAGCGGTTCGAGGTGGCTGCCGTCACGGCGAGGCGCGCCACGAGCCGATGAGGCACGCGGATACGCGGAACGGGCCGCCGCCCGAAGGCGACGACCCGTTCCGTTGAAGCAATGCTTACGCGTTGCCGCCCGAGAGCTTCTCGCGCAGAGCCGCGAGAGCCTCGTCGTCAGCAAGCGTTCCGGCACCGGAGTCGCTCGTGAACGACTGCGCAGCGGCGAAGTCGTCGCCAGCGGCGGCCTCGGCCTCGGCTGCCTTGGCAACCGCGACCTTGTGAGCCTCCCAGCGAGTCTGGGCTGCAGCGTACTCCTGCTCCCATGCCTCGCGGGCTGCGTCGAAGCCTTCCTTCCACGCACCGGTCTCGGGGTCGAAGCCCTCCGGGTACTTGTACTCGCCGTTCTCGTCGTACTCGGCGAGCATGCCGTACAGAGCCGGGTCGAACTCGGTGCCGAACGGGTCGACGGATTCGTTGGCCTGCTTCAGCGACAGCGAGATGCGGCGACGCTCGAGGTCGATGTCGATGACCTTGACGAAGACCTCTTCGCCGACGGACACGACCTGCTCGGCCAGCTCGACGTGCTTGCTGGAGAGCTCGGAGATGTGCACGAGGCCCTCGATGCCGTCTGCGACGCGGACGAACGCACCGAACGGAACGAGCTTGGTGACCTTACCCGGTGCGATCTGTCCGATCGCGTGGGTGCGGGCGAAGACCTGCCACGGGTCCTCCTGCGTCGCCTTCAGCGACAGGGAGACGCGCTCGCGGTCGAGGTCCACCTCGAGGATCTCGACGGTGACCTCCTGGCCGACCTCGACGACCTCGGAGGCGTGCTCGATGTGCTTCCAGGACAGTTCGGAGACGTGCACGAGGCCGTCGACGCCACCCAGGTCGACGAACGCACCGAAGTTGACGATCGAGGACACGACACCCTTGCGAACCTGACCCTTGTGCAGGTTGTTGAGGAAGGTCGTGCGCGACTCGGACTGCGTCTGCTCGAGCAGAGCGCGACGCGAGAGAACCACGTTGTTGCGGTTCTTGTCGAGCTCGAGGATCTTCGCTTCGATCTCCTGGCCGAGGTACGGCGTGAGGTCGCGGACGCGACGCAGCTCGATCAGCGATGCCGGCAGGAAGCCGCGGAGGCCGATGTCGACGATGAGGCCACCCTTGACGACCTCGATGACGGTGCCGGTGACGACGCCGTCGTTCTCCTTGATCTTCTCGACGTCTCCCCAGGCGCGCTCGTACTGCGCACGCTTCTTGGAAAGGATCAGTCGACCTTCCTTGTCCTCCTTCTGGAGGACGAGGGCCTCGACCAGGTCGCCGACAGCGACGACCTCGTTGGGGTCGACGTCGTGCTTGATGGAAAGTTCGCGCGAGGGGATGACACCCTCGGTCTTGTAACCGACGTCCAGCAGAACCTCGTCGCGGTCGATCTTGACGATCGTGCCCTCGATGATGTCGCCGTCGTTGAAGAACTTCAGGGTCTTCTCGACCGCGGCCAGGAAGTCCTCGGCAGATCCGATGTCGTTGATCGCGACCTGCTTGGTGGCCGGGGCGGTCGTTGCGGTAGTCATGTAGTGGGTTGTCCTTGTTGAATGGGTGCTCGGGCTTCCGGCCCACGTGCGCACACGCGTCTGATGGCTGGAAAGCGGATGGATTTTGGAGTACTGCCACGAAGGCACGCGCCAGCGCGCCACAAGTGACACTCCAGATTACCAGGTTTGCAGGCAGATGTCGCCTGTGGATAACTCCCACGGATGCCGCGTGGTTGACGTTACCGTGATCGGGTGAACTTCTCGTGTACCCGTCATCTGCGCCTCACCGCCATCGGCATCGTCGCCCTGGCCGCGGGCTCGCTCGTCGCGTGCTCCCCCGAACCCGAGCCGACCCCCACCCCGACCGCCGCGTTCGCGTCCGAGGAGGAGGCGTTCGCCGCGGCTGAGGAGGTTTATCGGGCGTACATCGCGGCGTTCAATGAAGTCGATCTTTCGGACCCATCAACATTCGAACCGCTCTCCGAATACACCACGGGCCGATACCAGTCCGACGAGCGTGAGCAGCTTTCCGAGATGCATGCGAACGGCAACATCCGTGGAGGCGAAATCGTGGTCGTCAGCTTCGCGGGAACCAAGGTTCTCACACCCGACCAGATCAAGACGCGCACGTGTGAAGACGTGAGCGAGACGACCTTCACAGATTCCGCAGGAAGGAACCTGGTGCCTGCTGATCGAGCTCCACGCTACGCGCTCGATCTAACCTTCCAAGTGACAGGTGGAGATCTGAAGCTCGTGTCCTCTGAGCCGGTAGAGGATCCAGCATGCACCGGCTGAGCCAAGTTGCAGTCTTGATCTCCGTCCTCAGCGCGTCCCTGACTTTCGAAATGGCAGGCTTCTCGGCCGGGTGCAGCGCCGCCGAACGCGCGACCGTTGGTTGCACCGAACCAGGCAGTGACGGCACCCAAGTCGTCATCGACGGTTCCCGCACAAAGGACGGCAAGGACGGCCGCGACGGTGACAATGGCAACGAGGGTTCCCGCGATCGTGATGATGTCGGCGACGCCGGGCCTGCGCAACCTGCACCGCCGTCCGAATTCGAGAAGTGCTTGGACGACTGGAATCGCTACATCGGCTGCTTCCAGCGCGTGGATCCCGCCGACCCTGCCGATCCTGCCGAACCCGTACCGGCGATTCCGGCCGTCACGATCACCGATCTCGCTCGCTTCGCGCCTGAGGGCGTGCTCGTCGCCGCCGAACCGGACAACGTCGGCGTCGTCGGCCTTCCGACGAATTTCGTGGCCTCGGCGTCCACTCAGACCGTCGCGGGCGAACTGTTCGGCTATCCGATCTCGGTCCGCTTCACGCCTGTCGGGTTCGACTTCGACTACGGCGATGGCAGTATCACGACGACTTCGACGGGTGGTCAGAGCTGGGCGGCACTGAACCAGGCGCAGTTCACGCCGACCGAGACCAGCCATGTCTACGCAGTACGCGGCGACTACACAACCGCGGTCGATGTCCGCTACACCGCCGAGATCGACCTCGGCATCGGCTGGTTCCCGATCGACGGCGAACTCACCAGCGCGGGCCGGGCGCAACAGGTGCGAATCTTCGAGGCGCACACTGCGCTCGTCGCCCACACCTGCGAGCAGGCCCCGTCCTCCCCCGGCTGCTGACCAGCGATCGCAGCACCGGAGTCACGAGACCGGTCACTGCGGCGGCGTGAGGATCCACGTCCGCTCGTCCCTGGTGCCTTCGACGCGCGACCAGTCCGTGCCGCCGACGACGACGAGACGCTCATCCGCCCAGACAGCGGTGCCTGCGACATCCGGAGCGCCCGTCGGGCTCGTGATCGGAGTCCATGTCTCCTCGACATCGTCGAACATGTACCCATCGGCGACCACGAAACGCCCCTCGCCGGTGGCGTTGTCCAGCCACGGATCGCTGACCCGTTCGGGCGCGTCCGGCAGCGGCGACCACTCACCGTCAGGGAGCCGCACCATCCCACCGAACGGGTAGGCCCGCCCCCACCCGCCGACCTCTCCGCCGTCGCCGCCCCCCAGCGTCGCGTCCACAACCCGATCTCCGGTCCAGGTCCAGTTCCATCCACCGATCTGCTCCAGGTCGGGAAGCCGCTGCCAGGAGCCGGTCTCCCGGTCGAAGAGAGCCACCTGCACGAACGCCGGCTCCTCCGCTCCGGGGTTCTCGACGAGCGCTTTGGCCGTGAGCAGGATCCCGTCCGGAGTCGGAGTCAGATACCGGTCGAACGTCGCGCCGAGCGGATCGTCCGGCAGCTCGGACCACTCGCCCGATTCCACCTCGAGCACCAGGTCCGCGCCGGCGCCCATCTCATGAGACGCGAGCGGGAACAGCACCTGATCGCCGTCGGCGACCATGGTCCGCGGCAGGTCGTCCGGGACCACCGATTCGGTCCATCGATCCTCAGCGACCGAGTACGACAGCAGTCCCCCTCGGATGCCGTCCTCATCAGCCCACGCGAACACACGTCCAGCGGCGAAGACCCCGGAGAACGGTGCGACGGGGCGCGGAGCCTCCGCGAGCTCACGCCACACGCCGGTTTCAGGATCCAGAGCGGCACCATCACGCGCGGATGGCCCCATCACGCAGTCCGCATTCGGCGGGCACGGCGGGCCGAGTTCTCCACCGACGACCAGGATCTCTTCGCCCGTCCACACGGTGACCGGCCCTCCGCGAGCCTCCAATGGGAAGTCGTCCGCCTCGATCCACCCCTCGACACCACCGGCACTCACCGCGGGCGCGGTCGTCGCGCACCCCGCGAGAAGCAGCATCGTCACCGCAAGCGTCACCGCCATCGCCGTTCTCATACCGAGTAGTGTCGCCGTGCTCCGGTCCGTCTCGAAACCCGCCTGTGCCATGCTGATCCCATGAGCGACAGGCTGATGCTGCTGGACACCGCGAGCCTCTACTTCCGGGCCTTCTACGGCGTACCCGACAAGGTCAAGGCTCCCGATGGCTCCCCGATCAACGCGGCTCGCGGATTGCTCGACATGATCGCGAAACTGGTATCGACCTACCAGCCGACGCACCTCGTCGCCTGCTGGGACGACGACTGGCGTCCGCAGTGGCGCGTCGACCTCATCCCCAGTTACAAGGCGCATCGCGTGGTCGAGGTCGTGCCGAACGGCGCCGATGTCGAAGAGGTGCCCGATCCCCTGGAAGCGCAGATCCCGCTCATCCGCGCAGAGCTGGCTGCACTCGGCATCCCGATCATCGGCGTCGCCGAGCACGAAGCCGACGACGTCATCGGCACACTCGCGACCCGCGCGACCATGCCGGTCGACATCGTCACCGGTGACCGCGACCTGTTCCAGCTCGTCGACGACGCCCGCGACATCCGGGTCATCTACACCGCACGCGGCATGAGCAACCTCGAGACCCTCACCGATGTGAGCGTCGTCGGCAAGTACGGCGTGCTCCCCTCGCAGTACGCCGACTTCGCCACCATGCGCGGCGATGCATCCGACGGGCTGCCCGGTGTCTCCGGCGTCGGAGAGAAGACGGCGGCCACTCTGCTCCAGACGCATGGCGACCTGGCCGGCATCCGCGCCGCCGCGCTGGCCGGCGAGGGGATGTCGGCGGGCGTCGCGGCCAAGATCCTCGCGGCGTCCGACTATCTCGACGTCGCCCCGACCGTCGTCCTCGTGGCCCGCGACCTCGACATCGCGGTGCCGGCCGAGCCGCTCGGCCATCTGGACGACACCGCGAAGGATGCCGCGACGGCGCTCGCCGAGGCCTGGAACCTCGGCACCTCGATGACCAGGGCCCTCGCCGCGCTTCCCGTGTGAAGTTCGGCGCTCCGGGTCTGACGCATCGCGTCTCCCGCCCGACCCTCAGTCGGCCCAGGCGAGCAGCCGATCGACTCCCCAGGTCGTGACGACCCGCGCCGCGGGAACCCCGGCTCGTTCAGCGCGAAGCGCCCCGTGGTCGAGCAGCGACAGCTGACCGGGGGCGTGCGCGTCCGAGTCGATCGAGAACAGGCACCCCTCGTCGAGGGCGATCGCGATCAGCTCGTCCGGCGGGTCCTGTCGTTCGGGCCGGGAGTTGATCTCGACGGCCACGCCGTGCTCCGCACACGCGGCGAACACCGCTCGGGCGTCGAACTCCGATGGCGGGCGGGTCCCTCGCGAACCTTCCACCAGCCGCCCCGTGCAATGCCCGAGCACGTCGACACGCCCGGACGTCACCGCTCTCAGCATGCGAGCGGTCATCGCCGCGGCATCCATGCGGAGCTTGGAATGCACTGAAGCGACGACGACGTCCAGCTCGTCGAGGAGCTCGGGCTCCTGGTCAAGCGCACCGTCCTCGAGGATGTCCACCTCGATGCCTGCGAGCACGCGCAGCCCGGCATCCGACTCGGACCGCACCAGCGGGATCTGCTCCCGCAACCGCTCGGCGCTCAACCCGCGCGCCACGCGCAGCCGGGGCGAGTGATCCGTGATCGCCAGGTACTCGTGACCGAGCGCGCGAGCGGCGTCCGTCATGGTGCGGATCGACGTCGTGCCGTCCGACCAATCCGTGTGGGCGTGCAGGTCACCGCGCAACACGACACGCAGTTCGGAAGACAGCTCCGGCTCGACCTCGCCACGCAGTTCGGCGAGGTAACGAGGCACTTCGCCCGTCTGCGCCTGCCTGATCACCTCGAACGTCGAGTCGCCGATCCCCTTCGATGCGCGCAAGCGCACCGGGTCGGCCCGCACCTCCTCCGACAACGACTCCCAGGTGGCGGCCGCCTGCCGGAACGCCTTGGCGCGATACCGCGATGCCCGCTCGCGCTCCAGCAGCGCGGCGATCTCGAGGAGCGCGGCTGCCGGATCCATGATCAGGCCCTGGCCAGCTCGCGCGAGACGGACACCCACTCGTCGAGCTTCGCCACGGCGCGTCCGTCGTCCACGGCCGCCGCCGCCTTCGCGTAACCGTCCTTGAGGCGATCCAGGATCGGACGCTGCACCTGGGCGGCATCCTGCGACAGCTCGAACGCGACGATGCCCGCAGCCGCATTGAGCAGGACGATGTCCCGGACCGGCCCATGCTCGCCGGCGAGCGTGCGGCGCAGGACGTCGGCGTTGTGCTCCGGCGAACCGCCGATCAGGTCGGACAAGTCGGCAAGCGGGATTCCGAGATCGCGCGGGTCGAGGTCGTGCTCGTGGATGTCGCCGCGCGACACCTCCCAGATCCGGCTGTGGCCGGTCGTGGTCAGCTCGTCCAGTCCGTCGTCTCCGCGGAAGACCAGCGCGGTCGCGCCGCGCGTGCGGAACACGCCGGTGATGAGCGGAACCCGCTCGAGCTGCGCGACTCCGACCGCATTGGCCTCGGCTCGGGCCGGGTTGCAGAGCGGGCCGAGCATGTTGAAGACGGTCGGGATGCCGAGTTCGGCGCGCGCGGGACCTGCGTGCTTGAATCCGGGGTGGAAGGCAGCGGCCCATGCGAAGGTGATCCCCGTGCGATCGAGCACCGAGGCCACATGGGCGGGCGAGAGCGAGAGCTCCAGCCCCAGCGCACCGAGCACATCAGAAGCTCCGGATGCCGAGCTGGCAGCGCGGTTGCCGTGCTTGACCACGGGGATCCCCGCAGCGCCGATGATGACGGCAGCAGTGGTGGAGATGTTCACGGTGCCGACTCTGTCTCCGCCGGTGCCGACGATGTCCAGCACATCCGGCGACACGGGAAGCGGCACGGCCGCCTCGAGGATCGCGTCGCGGAAGCCGACGATCTCGTCGATGGTCTCGCCCTTGGCGCGCAAGGCGACGAGGAATCCGGCCAGCTGAGCATCCGACACGTTCCCCTGCATCACCTGACGCATGGCCCACGTGGATTCCCACACACTCAGATCGCGCCGCTCGAGAAGCGTGGTGAGCACATCGGACCAGGTCAGGGATTCAGCCATGTGTGCGATCCTATCGGCGCGCAGAAATTCCTCGCGCGCTCGACGTGCGCCCCGGCATCCGTCGTTTCCCTTGAATTCACCGCACATTCGCAGGCGTTTCTTAGGTTCCCCTAAGTGCCGCACCAGCGAATCGGACCCCGGCGATGCAAGAATCGCCCGCTCGGATCGGCCATAATGGAGGGGTGACGACCTCAGCGACGTATGCCCCGGCTGCAAGAACGATCAAGCGGCCCAACCCGGTAGCTGTCGGCACCATCGTGTGGCTCGGCAGTGAGGTGATGTTCTTCGCGGGACTGTTCGCGATCTACTTCACCCTCCGCAGCACCTCCCCGGAGCTGTGGGCTCAGGAGACGGAACTGCTCAACGTTCCGTTCGCGGCGATCAACACCGCCATCCTGGTGCTCTCCTCCGTGACGTGCCAGATGGGCGTGTTCGCCGCTGAGGACCTGCAGCCGTATCGCATCGCGAAGGGTCAGCTGAACCCGGCCGGCCGTCGCCGCCTGTTCGGCTGGGGCATGGTGGAGTGGTTCTGGCTCACCTTCGCTCTCGGCGCCATCTTCGTCTCCGGCCAGGTCTGGGAGTACGCCCAGCTGGTCGCCGAGGGGCTGCCGATCCAGGCCAACTCGTACGCTTCGGCGTTCTACATCACGACGGGCTTCCACGCCCTGCACGTCACCGGTGGTCTCATCGCGTTCCTGCTCATCATGGGCCGCGCGTTCGCCGTCAAGAACTTCACGCACAAGGAGGCGACTTCTTCGATCGTGGTGTCGTACTACTGGCACTTCGTCGACGTCGTCTGGATCGTGCTGTTCTTCGTCATCTACTTCCTGAAATAAGAGCGGAGCTGATCCCTGAGATGGCACGAGAGAAGAAGCGCCGTTCGAACGGTCGCCGCAGCCCCTTCGCGGCAGCGGCACTGATCGGAGCAGGACTCCTCATCACCGGCGGCATCTACGCCGGTGCATCCGCGGCGATCGCCGCGACTGAAACCCCGACCGTCGCGTCGGCGTCGCTGACCGCTGAGGACGGCGAGAAGCTGTTCCAGGCAAACTGCGCGACTTGCCACGGCCTCGATATGCAGGGCACCGACAACGGCCCGAGCCTCATCGGCGTCGGCGAGCTCGCCACCGAGTTCCAACTGGCGACCGGACGTATGCCGCTGCAGATGCAGGGCCCGCAGGCTCCGCAGAAGCCCGTCCAGTTCACCGAGGATCAGATCCAGGCGATCTCGTCCTACGTGCAGTCCGTGGCACCCGGCCCGACCTACCCGGCCGACTGGATCACGGCCGGTGAGGCCAATCCCGAGAACGCCGAGGACGAGCCGAGCGTCTCGAACGGCGCCGAGCTGTTCCGTGTCAACTGCGCGATGTGCCACAACGTGGCCGCAGCCGGTGGTGCGCTCACCGAGGGCAAGTACGCCCCGGCACTGACCGAGACCAGCGCACTGCACATCTACGCGGCCATGGTCACCGGCCCGCAGAACATGCCCGTGTTCGGCAACATGAACCTGTCCGACGAGGACAAGCGCGACGTCATCGCCGCGCTGGTCTTCCAGCAGGAGTCCGTGCAGCCCGGCGGCTTCTCGCTCGGATCCCTTGGCCCCGTCTCCGAGGGCCTGTTCGTCTGGATCTTCGGCATCGGCGCACTTGTCGCCATCACCGTGTGGATCACGGCGAAGTCCAACTGACGCTTATTCATCGAAGAGGAACGTACGAGGAGCACCATGGCACACGACGACGACTCGCAGGCTCTTGACAGGGCCTACCAGCCCTCTCCTGGGCTGGGTGTCGCAGTCAGCGATCCCGTGCAGAACCCGGGGCTGCCGCCGCACCGCGAGCGGATGACCGACAAGGACCCCCGCGCCGAGAAGCGCGCGGTCCGCACGGTCTACACGCTCTTCTATCTGTCGCTGGCCGGCTCCATCTGGGCGGTCGCCGCCTACATGCTGTTCCCGATCGAGGACCAGTCGCTGGTCTCGATCCGTTACAACAACCTGTTCATCGGTCTGGGCATCGGACTCGCTCTGCTGGCCCTCGGTCTCGGCGCCATCCACTGGTCCAAGGCGCTGATGAGCGACAAGGAGTTCACCGAGTACCGCCACCCCACCCGTGGCAAGGACTCGACCCGCGAGGCCTCGATCAAGGCGTTCGCCGACGCGAACGAGGAATCCGGTTTCGGACGCCGCACCATGATCCGCAACTCGCTGTTCGCGGCGCTGGTCGCATCGATCATTCCCGGCGTCACGCTGTTCCGCGGTCTCGCACCGCACAGCACCCCGGAAGACCCCACCAAGGGCGATCCTGTGGTGCTGCTCAAGCACACGATGTGGGACAAGGGACAGCGCCTCGTCCGCGACCCGGACGGCACGCCGATCCGCGCCGCCGATGTCACGCTCGGCTCCGCGTTCCATGTCATCCCCGAGGACCTCGCCACGCTGTCGCACCACGACGGCTACCTCGAGGAGAAGGCGAAGGCCATCGTGCTGATGATGCGCCTGCGCCCGGAGCAGCTCACCGAGGCCGAGGACCGCAAGGACTGGTCGTACGACGGGATCGTCGCCTACTCCAAGGTCTGCACGCACGTCGGCTGCCCCGTCGCCCTGTACGAGCAGCAGACGCACCACCTGCTGTGCCCCTGCCATCAGTCGCAGTTCGACGTCACCGACCACGCCAAGGTCATCTTCGGCCCGGCCGCACGCCCGCTGCCTCAGCTGCCGATCACCGTCGACGATGAGGGCTACCTCGTCGCGCAGAGCGACTTCACCGAACCCGTCGGCCCGAGCTTCTGGGAGCGTCATTGAGCACCGCAACGCTGTCCAAAGAGGACAACAAGGACACCAAGGCGCCTCTCGGCGGCCGCTTCGTCGGCGCCGCGTCGAACTACATCGATGAGCGCACCAGCCTCTCCGGCTTCGTCAAGGAGCTCGGTCGCAAGATCTTCCCCGACCACTGGTCGTTCATGCTGGGCGAGATCGCGCTGTGGAGCTTCGTCGTCGTGTTCCTCTCCGGGACCTTCCTGACGTTCTTCTTCCAGGCCTCGATGGTGGAGACCCACTACACCGGCGCCTACGCTCCGATGCGCGGCATCGAGATGTCGGCGGCTCTCGAGTCGACACTGAACATCTCGTTCGATGTCCGCGGTGGCCTCCTGGTCCGCCAGATCCACCACTGGGCTGCACTCGTGTTCATCGCCGGCATCGGCGTGCACATGCTGCGCATCTTCTTCACCGGCGCGTTCCGCAAGCCCCGCGAGCTGAACTGGGTCATCGGCTTCCTGCTGTTCGTCCTCGCGCTGGCCGAGGGCTTCACCGGCTACTCGCTCCCCGACGACCTGCTCTCGGGCAACGGTCTTCGCATCATCGACGGCATGGTGAAGGGTCTCCCGCTGATCGGCACGTGGACCTCGTTCCTCGTCTTCGGCGGCGAGTTCCCCGGCACGGACATCGTCGGTCGTCTGTACACGCTGCACATCCTGCTGCTGCCGCTTCTGGTGATCGCATTCATCGTGCTGCACCTCATGCTCATGGTGATCAACAAGCACACCCAGTTCGCCGGCCCCGGCCGGACGAACAACAACGTCGTCGGCTACCCGATGATGCCGGTGTACATGTCGAAGATGGGCGGCTACCTGTTCATCGTCTTCGGCACGATCGTGCTGATCGCGACGTTCTTCCAGATCAACCCGATCTGGAACTACGGCCCGTACGACCCCTCCCCCGTGTCCGCCGGCACCCAGCCCGACTGGTACATCGGCTTCGCGGACGGCGCGCTGCGTCTGGCTCCGTCGAACTGGGACATCGTGTTCCTCGAGCGCACCTGGTCGTTCGGCATCATCGTCCCGGTGCTGGTGCTGCTCGTCTTCCTCGTCGCAGTCGCGATCTACCCCTTCATCGAGGCGTGGGTCACCGGCGACAAGCGCGAGCACCACATCGCCCAGCGTCCGCGAAACGCTGCCACCCGCACCGCGATCGGCGTCGCCGGCGTCATCTTCTACGCGGTGCTGTGGGCCGCGGCATCCTCCGACCTCATCGCGACGCACTTCATGCTGACGATGGAGGGCGTGATCCACGCGCTGCAGGCGTTGCTGTTCCTCGGGCCGATCCTCGGCTACTTCGTCACGAAGCGCATCTGCATCGCGCTGCAGAAGAAAGACCGTGAGATCGTCCTGCACGGCTACGAGTCCGGCCGCATCGTCCGTCTCCCCGGCGGCGAGTTCATCGAGGTGCACCAGCCGGTCGACAAGTACGACCGCTGGAAGCTCATCGACGTCGACGGCTACGAGCCCCTCGTGGTCCGCCCCAACGCCAAGGGCCGCATCCCGTGGACCCAGAACCTGCGCTCGGCGCTGTCGCGCTGGTTCTACGAGGACCGTCTCACCCCGCTGACGCAGGCCGAGGTGGATGCCGCGGATGCTCACCAGCACCACGTGATCGCCCAGGATGCCGAGACCGAGGCAGCGGAGATCCGGAGCGCTCACGAGCGTGCCGGATCGCCTGATGCCCCGCTGGTCGCAACCGAGGACCACGTCGGCGAGACCGCCAACACCCCCAGCACGGTCATCGCGACCGAGCCGGTGAAGAAGACCAAGAAGAAGGACGAGGACGGCGAGTAACATCGCTGCACTCTCCTGGCCCCGTCGCGCGTCGCGACGGGGCCTTCTTCATGCACGCCGTCATGTCGGAAATCCTGCGAGGGGCGACCGCAACACGGCGGCGCAGCCACCTCGGCATCCCTAGGCTGGATCGCATGATCGAACGTGCTGACTTCTTCGCCGCCAAACTCGCCTACGAGACCGATGCCAGCGACCTGTACGCGCGCCAGAAGGCCGGAGGCGACGTCGTGGTCATCGATGTCCGCTCCGACGAGGCGTGGGCGCAGGGCCGGGTCGCCGGTGCGGTGCACATGCACTACAACGACATCGCGGGCCGCGCACCTGCCGAGATCCCGGCGGGCACCGAGGTGGTGGTGTACTGCTGGAGTCCCGGATGCAACGCCGGAGCGAAGGGCGCACTGGAGTTCGCCAAGCTCGGCTACTCCGTCCGCGAGATGATCGGCGGGTTCGAGTACTGGGTGCGCGAAGGCTACCCCGTCGAGAATGCCGACGGCATCCACCGGCGTGCGATCGACCCGCTCACGGGAGTCCCCCGCATCCGCACACGGGCGTGACCGGTATGTCCATCTGATAGCCTCTCGCCATGAGCTTGCAGCACGTGACGACGACGCCGGACACTCTCCGGCGCACTCGCTAGCGCAGTCTCAGCGAATCCGAGCCCCGGGGATATGTTCCCGGGGCTTCGTCGTCGTCTGGTGGGCATCTCCTCGACCGAGAATCAGGGAGTACCACCATGCACAACGACCACCGCCGCCTCGGCCGAGAGCTGCATCTGTTCGACACGTCCCCCGTCATCGGCGCAGGACTTCCGATGTGGATGCCGGACGGAGCCATCGTCCGCACCGAGCTGGAGCGATTCGCCGCCGAGCAGGCCGACCTGTCGGGTTGCCAGCGCATCTTCACCCCGGTTCTGGCGAAACGCGAACTGTTCGAGCGCAGCGGACACTGGGACAAGTTCGCCGAGGACATGTTCCCGCCCATGCACGTCGGCGGCGAGGAGCTCGTTCTGCGGCCGGCCAACTGCCCGAGCCATGTGCAGGTGTATGCCGCGGCGCAGCACAGCTGGCGGGACCTGCCTGTGCGGTATACCGAGAACGCCGCCATGTTCCGCAGCGAACTGTCCGGCGTGCTGGGCGGTCTCAGTCGCGTCCGCCAGATCAGTCTCGACGATGCGCACGTGTTCTGCCGCCCGGATCAGGTCGTGGACGAGGTCAGGCTCGCGCTCGAGGCCATCCGCTCCACATACGCCGTCCTGGGCATCGAGATCGCCTACCATCGCCTCTCGGTGCGAGGAGAGCACGGCACGTATGCCGGATCCGATGAGGATTGGGAGCTCGCCGAGTCCGAACTCGAGACCGCACTGCAGCAGACGGGAACTCCGTATCGCCGTGCGCCCGGCGAGGCGGCCTTCTACGGCCCCAAGATCGACGTGCAGGTGATCGACGCGGGCGAGCGGGAGGAGACCCTCTCGACCGTCCAGATCGATCGGGTGATGCCCGAGCGGTTCGCCTTGAGCTACGTCTCCTCTGCCGGTGATCGGCAACGACCCGTGATGATCCACCGCGGTCTCCTCAGTTCGATGGAGCGCATGGTCGCCCTGCTCATCGAACGCTACGCGGGGAGGTTGCCGACCTGGCTTGCGCCGCATCAGGTCGACCTGCTCCCGGTCGATCCGCGACGGCACCACAGCGCCGCGCAGGACGTCCTGAGCCGTCTCGAGCGAGCCGGAGTGCGCGCTCGCATTCGCGCGGACGGCAGCCTCGGTTCCCGTGTCCGCGACGCGCATCGCGATCGTGCGACCTACATCGCCGTGATCGGCGACCAGGAGCTGGCGGATGACGGACTCGCGGTGAACGGCGCCGGCGTACAGATCGACGCGTTCATCGCCGCTCTGAAGGATGAGATCGCGACGCGAGCGCTCGATCGCGTGTTCTGACCTGGCGTACGCATACGAGGACGGCCCCCGGAGATCCGGGGGCCGTCGTCTGATGGAACTGTCTCAGCGGGCGAAGTTGCCGCGGTAGTACTCGTACACCCAGCCGACGATCGCGACGACGAAGATCGCGAGACCGATCGGCAGCAGGAAGTGCCCGACCGCGAGGCCGACGACGAAGATCGCCGCGGAGCCGGCGAGCACGATCGGCCACCACGACCACGGGCTGAACTCGCCGAGCTCGGGGTCGCCGTCGTCGATGTCACTGGTCAGGATGTCCTCGGGCAGCTCGCCGCCCTGAGCACGGTGCGTGCGGTGCAGGTAGAAGGCGACCATGGCCCCCATGAAGGCGGTGAACAGCAGGGCGACAGTGCCGACCCACTCGATCGCGGTGACGATCGGCCGATCCTGGTGCTCCAGGATGTTCCAACCGGTGTAGACCACGGCCACGACCGCGAAGAATGCGGTGAGCACCCACCACAGGATGACATTGTCGCGCATGTTACTTGGCCTCTCCCGCAGCCGAGTGGGCTGCGACCGGGTGCTCTGCAGCCTCCGGGTGGTTCAGGTCGAAGGCAGGACGCTCGCTGCGGATGCGCGGGATCGACGTGAAGTTGTGGCGCGGCGGCGGGCAGCTGGTCGCCCATTCGAGCGATGCGCCGTAGCCCCACGGGTCGTTCACGGTGACCTTCGGCGCCTTGCGGGCGGTGATCCACACGTTCAGGAAGAACGGCAGCATCGACGCGCCGAGGATGATCGCGCCGATCGTCGACACCTGGTTCTGCCAGGTCCAGCCATCAGCCGCGGAGTAGTCCGCATAACGGCGGACCATGCCGTCGACGCCCAGCCAGTGCTGGATGAGGAACGTCATGTGGAAGCCGATGAACAGCATCCAGAAGTGCACATAGCCGAGACGCTCGTTCAGCATCCGTCCTGTCCACTTCGGCCACCAGAAGTAGAAGCCGGCGAACATCGCGAACACGACCGTGCCGAACACCACGTAGTGGAAGTGCGCGACCACGAAGTACGAGTCGCTGAGGTGGAAGTCCAGCGGCGGCGAAGCGAGGATGACACCGGTCAGGCCGCCGAAGACGAACGAGACCAGGAAGCCGAGCGCGAAGACCATCGGCGTCTCGAACGTGACCGAGCCGCGCCACAGGGTGCCGATCCAGTTGAAGATCTTCACACCTGTCGGCACCGCGATGAGCATGGTCATCAGCGCGAAGAACGGCAGCAGCACCGATCCGGTGACGTACATGTGGTGAGCCCACACGGCCACGGACAGGGCGGCAATCGCGATCGTCGCGTAGACGAGGGTCTTGTACCCGAAGATCGGCTTGCGGCTGAACACCGGGAAGATCTCCGAGACGATGCCGAAGAACGGCAGCGCGATGATGTACACCTCGGGGTGACCGAAGAACCAGAACAGGTGCTGCCAGAGGAGCACACCGCCGTTGGCCGGGTCGTAGATGTGCGCACCCAGGATGCGGTCGGCAGCGGCGGCGAAGATCGCGGCGGCGAGCACCGGGAACGCCATCAGGATCAGCAGGCTCGTGATGAGCGTGTTCCAGCTGAAGATCGGCATGCGCCACATCGTCATACCAGGGGCGCGCATGGTGATGACGGTGGTGATGAAGTTCACGGCACCGAGGATCGTTCCGAAACCGGAGATGCCGAGACCGACCATCCACAGGTTTCCACCGGCGCCGGGCGAGAACGAGGCGTTGGCGAGCGGCTGATAGGCGAACCAGCCGAAGGAGGCAGCACCCTGCGGCGTGAGGAAGCCGGCGACCGCGATCGTCGAGCCGAACAGGAACAGCCAGAACGCGAAGGCGTTCAGACGCGGGAACGCCACGTCAGGGGCTCCCAGCTGCAGCGGCAGGATCGCGTTCGCGAAGCCGGCGAACAGCGGCGTCGCGAACATCAGCAGCATGATCGTGCCGTGCATCGTGAAGAGCTGGTTGTACTGCTCCTTGGTCGGGATGATCTGCATTCCCGGCGCGAACAGCTCGGCGCGGATGACCAGAGCCATCACGCCGCCGAGGAGGAAGAACAGCACGGACGCGATCAGGTACATGTACCCGATGGTCTTGTGGTCCGTGGAGGTGATCCACTTGACGACGATGTTGCCCTTCTGCTCGACACGCGAGGAGCTCATGAGAGCGGCCTGACGCGCGGGCAGGGAATTCGGGCGGGAGTCGGCGGTCTCGTCGATCTTGGGTTCAGCTGTGGTCGACATGACTTACTCCTCTTCCCCCTCGGATGCCTCGTCCGAGGCTCCGGTTCCGGGGAGGTTCGACAGGCGGTCGTAAGCATCGGCGATGTCGCCGGTGTTGCCCTTCTCGCGCAGTTCCTCGACATAGGCGTCGTACTCGTCCTGCTCGACGACCTCGACGTTGAACAGCATCATCGAGTGGTACTCGCCGCAGAGCTCGGCGCACTTGCCCTCGTACTCGCCGACACGCGTCGGGATGAAGGACCAGGTGTTGTCCTTCCCGATGTACATGTCCTTCTTGTAGAGGAAGTCGATGATCCAGAAGGAGTGGATGACGTCGCGCGACTGGAGGTGGATGGTGACCTCCTGGTCGACCGGGAGGACCAGCGTCGGAAGCTGCTCCTGGTCGATGTTGCCGTCCTTGTCCGGCTGCGCCTGGATTCCCATGGTCCACACCGCGTCGGACAGATCGTCGTCCTCGCCGGCGTACATGAAGTCCCAGGACCACTGCTTGCCGATCGCGGTGATCTCGACGTCGGGGTCGTCCCACTGCGTCTCGATCGCCGTCTGGTCGCGCGCGGTGAAGAAGAACATGCCCATCACCAGCAGCAGCGGCACGATCGTGTAGAAGATCTCGATCGGCATGTTGTAGCGCATCTGCACCGGCAGGCCGGTCTGGCCCTTGCGACGGCGGTACGCGATCGCGGCCCAGGCCATGAGGCCCCAGGTGATGACACCGACGACCAGCAGGACGATCCAGGAGTTCACCCACAGACCGGAGACTCGCTCGGTCTGGTTGGTCGCGGCCGTACCGTCCTCGACGAAGCCAGGAAGGAAGCCGTTCAGCTCGGTGGGAGAACATCCCGCCAGGGCCACGGCTGCCGCGATTCCCAGAGGAATGGCGGCCCAACGAAGGCGGCGTTTCGAGGGCACGATGCACCTTTCAGATCGCGGACAGGGCCTACCCAGTCTAGGGCAACCTCACACCTGATTCACGCCAACCACGCAGGTTGACGTGCGCGCCAGGGTCAGTGGAAGCTGTCGCCGCAGGCGCAGCTGCCCGCTGCATTCGGGTTGTCGATCGTGAAGCCCTGCTCCGCGATGGTGTCCTTGAAATCGATCGATGCGCCGTCCAGGTACGGGACGCTCATGTTGTCGACGATGACCTCGACGCCGTCGAAGTCGACGGTCTCGTCGCCGTCCAGCTGCCGCTCGTCGAAGTACAACTGGTAGATCAGGCCGGAGCAGCCGCCGGGCTGCACGGCGACGCGCAGGCGGAGGTCATCCCGGCCTTCCTGCTCGAGAAGGCTCTTGACCTTGAGCGCCGCAGCGTCGGTCAACTTCACCCCGTGTGCGGTGGCGGTCTCGGTGGTCAGTGTGGTGTCGGTCATCTCACTCCTCAGGACGGGCCGCGAGCGGCACGGCGTTGTTCAAGATTCTACCGCCGGGGATCCCGGCCGGGCGTGTCAGCGCGTGATCCGGTTCATGCGCGTCAGCATCAGCGCCTCGGTGCGAACGGCGTGGCGGAACGTATCCAGGTGCAGCGACTCGTTCGGACTGTGCGCCCGAGCGTGCGGATCCTCAACACCGGTGACCAGGATCTGCGCCTCAGGGAACTCGCGGACGAGGTCGGCGATGAACGGGATGGAGCCGCCGACGCCGAGATCCACGGGCGCCGCACCGTACCCGTCCGCCATCGCCTGGCGCGTGAGAGCGACGGCCCAGCCGCTGGTGTCGACGAGGAACCCGTCGCCGAGATCGACGTCCGAGAACGTCAGTTCGGCGCCGAACGGCGCATGGGCACGCAGGTGGCGCTCGAGCGCGGCGTAGGCGTCCGCTCCGCTCTGCCCCGGTGCGACGCGTGCGCTGATGACGACGGTCACCTCCGGCGAGAGGGTGTTGGATGCCGAGGCGACGCTCGTGGCGTCCACGCCGATGACCGTGACGGCCGGCTTGTTCCAGATCCGGCTGAGGATGCTGTCGCGACCGATCGGCGACACGCCGTCCGGCAGACCGGCCTCGTCCCGCAGCGTCTCCTCGGAGTACTCGGGCGTGGCGGCGTCCCGCTGGTCGAGTCCGTCGACCGCGACGGCGCCATCGGCATCCCACAGGGAGTTCAGGAGCTTGATCGTCGCCATCATCGCGTCGGGGACCGCACCGCCGTACATGCCCGAGTGCGAGGCGTGCTCGAGGGTGCGCACCGTGAGCGTGAACCGGGCGTTGCCGCGCAGCGACACCGTGAGACCCGGGGTGTCCGCGTCCCAGTTGCCCGAGTCCGCGACCACGATCGCGTCGGCGCGGAGCGCGTCCGAGTTGTCGCTGAGGAACTGTGCGAAGGAGCGGGAGCCGTATTCCTCCTCCCCCTCGATGAACAGCGCGACGCCGAGGTCGAGGTCGTCGCCGACGGCATCCGCCACCGCGCGCAGCGAGGCGATGTGCGCCATGACCCCGGCCTTGTCGTCGGCGGCGCCCCGGCCGTACAGGCGGCCGTCGCGCACCGTCGGCTCGAAGGGAGGCGTCTCCCACAGCGCGTCGTCCCCAGGGGGCTGCACGTCGTGGTGAGCGTAGAGCAGGATCGTGGGACGGCCGTTGCGCGCGGCCCTCGTCGCGAGAACGGCCGGCTGACCGAACTCGTCCGTTTCGGGGATCGCCGCGCGTAGCACCCGCACGTCGTCGAAAATGCCGGTGTCCCGTGCGAGCTCCGCGATGGCGTCGGCGCTGCGCTCCAGCTGCGTCTGGTCGAAGGACGGCCAGGCGATGCCGGGGATGCGGACGAGGCCACCGAGATCGCCGAGTGTGCGCGGCAGGCCAGTCGCAACGGATTCGAGCACCGCCTCTTCGACGGCGAGGTCTTCGGAGGTCTGCGAATCGGAAGAGGTCATGCGGGTAATCTTAAGGGTGAACCCCTTCACGTGATCGAGGAGCCCTGTGGCCAATCCCACCCCTGAGACGAACGACGACGCTGCGCAGACGCCCGCCGCCGGCAAGGGGCGCGCGACTCCGACGCGCGCCGAGCAGGAAGCGGCGCGCCGTCGCCCGTTGGTGGCGAACACCAAGGAGGCGAAGGCCGCGGCCAAGGCGCAGCTGAACGAGCAGCGCGAGAAGGCGCGCGTCGGGATGGCCAACGGCGACGACAAGTACCTTCCGCCGCGCGACAAGGGTCCGCAGCGTCGCTGGGTCCGCGACTACGTGGATGCCGGCTGGCACCTGTCCGAATGGATCATGGCGCTCATGCTGGTCGTGATCCTCGTGTCGCTCGTGCCCAACGCGGTCATCTCGTTCTACGCGTTCGTCGGACTCTGGGCCTACCTGATCATCTCGATCCTCGACATGGTTCTGCTCGCCAACCGCGTGAAGCGCAAGGCCGCCGCGAAGTTCGGCAAGGACAAGCTCGAGAAGGGCCTGGGCTGGTACGCCGCCATGCGCGCGCTGCAGATGCGCTTCATGCGCCTGCCGAAGCCGCAGGTCAAGCGTCGCCAGTACCCGGACTGACACGCGGCGCCTGCGCTCGGCATCCGCTTCGGCGAGGGCCTCAGCGAGCGGAGCGCAGGCCGCGGTTGATCTGGCGACCCCAGAACGGGCCGCGGTAGAGGAACCCCGTGTAGCCCTGCACCAGGGTGGCTCCGGCATCCAACTTCTCGCGCACGTCTTCGGCCGTCTCGACGCCGCCGACGGCGATCACGCAGAAGTCGTCCGGCACCGCGGAACGAACGACTTTGAGGACCTGCATCGAGCGCTCCCGCAGCGGAGCGCCCGAGAGTCCTCCTGCGCCGGCCGCCTCGACCGTAGCCGCGTCGGTCTTCAGCCGGTCGCGGCTGATCGTGGTGTTGTGCGCGATGATTCCCGCGAGCCCCTCTGCGACGGCGAGCTGCGCGATGGCCGCGATCTCGTCGTCCGGCAGGTCGGGGGCGATCTTCACGAGCAGGGGCGTGCTGCCCGCGGCATCCTTCACGGCCCGCAGCAGCGGAGCGAGCGTCTCGACGGCCTGCAATCCCCGCAGACCCGGTGTGTTCGGCGAGGAGACGTTGACGGCGAGATAATCCGCGAGCGGCGCGAGCTTCGTCGCACTGGCGACGTAGTCCGCTGTCGCGTTCTCGACCTCGACGACCCGGCTCTTGCCGATGTTGACGCCGATGATGGTGGCGGGCTTGCGTCGGCGCAGCTTCGCGAGGCGCTTGGCCGCGGCATCCGCTCCGGCGTTGTTGAAGCCCATCCGGTTGATGAGCGCGCGATCGGGGATCAGACGGAACAGGCGAGGCTTGGGATTGCCGTCCTGCGGGATCGCCGTGATCGTGCCGACCTCGACGTGTCCGAAGCCGAGCGCCGCGAGACCGCGCACGCCGACGGCGTTCTTGTCGAAGCCTGCGGCGATGCCGAACGGCGAGGGGAACACCAGGCCGAGGGCGTGCACGTGCTGCTCCAGCGGCGGCGCGGTCAGCGCGCGGGTCGCCCATGAGAACGGCGGAACGCCGAGCACGCGGATCACCGCCATGCCGGCATGGTGGGCGAACTCGGAATCAAGGCGCGACAGGACGACGCGGAAGAGCAGCGGATACATCCCTGCCAGATTACCGGTCGTCGGCGGCCTTTCCTGCGCGTGCGTGGTCCTCACGCAGGTCGCTGATGGCGCTTTCGAAGTCCTCGAGGGAATCGAACGCCTGATACACGCTGGCGAATCGCAGGTACGCGACCTCATCGAGATCGCGCAGCGGCCCGAGAATCGCGAGCCCGATCTCGTTCGCATCCAATTGGGAGACGCCGGTCGCGCGCACGTTCTCCTCCACACGCTGGGCGAGTACGGCGAGATCGGAGTCCGTCACCGGGCGCCCCTGGCACGCCTTGCGCACGCCCGAGATCACCTTCTCGCGGCTGAACGGCTCCATGACGCCGCTTCTCTTGATGACGTTCAGGCTGGCGGTCTCCGTCGTGGAGAACCGGCCGCCGCACTCGGGACACTGCCTGCGCCGACGGATCGACAGACCGTCGTCGCTGGTGCGCGAGTCGATGACGCGGGAATCCGGGTGCCGGCAGAACGGACAGTGCATTTGACTCAGCGTACTCGGTCAGTCGCCGACCGGTTCGGAGGCGAACCGCGCCTCCACCGCCTCGCCGTGAGCGGGGAGGATCTCGGTGTTCGCCAGCGCGACGACTCCAGCACGCACTCCGGCCAGCGCCGCGTGGTCGTAGCGGATCACCTGCTGCGGGCGCAGGAACGTGTAGGCGCCGAGACCAGGCGCGTAGCGCGCCTGGCCGCCGGTGGGCAGCACGTGGTTGCTTCCGGCCATGTAGTCCCCCAGGCTCACCGGGGTCTGGTCGCCGACGAAGATCGCACCGGCACTGGTGAACTCGGATGCCGCGGCATCCGCGTCCTCCAGGT
This sequence comes from Microbacterium sp. M, assembly GCF_045181065.1. Classification (GTDB taxonomy): domain Bacteria; phylum Actinomycetota; class Actinomycetes; order Actinomycetales; family Microbacteriaceae; genus Microbacterium. The sequence continues at coordinate 2,323,725 of NZ_CP173721.1, forward strand.
GCAGCTCGAGGTGCTCCGGGGCGTACGCGTTGCTGAACTCCACGGCCATCGCCCTGTCGTCCACGAGCACGATCGCGGACTGCTCCCCCGCCAGCGCTGCGGCGACCCGGTCTGCGTGACGCGTCGACACCGCCTGCGTCGCGACTTCTGCCGCCACGCGCGCGGCGAGATCCGGCGAGTCGGTCACGAGCACGGCAGAGGCCTGTTCGTCGTGCTCGGCCTGGCTGATGAGGTCGGCAGCGATGAGGCGTGCGTCGGCCGCGGCATCCGCGACGATGAGGATCTCGGTCGCACCGGCCTCCGAGTCGGTGCCGACGACACCCGCGACCGCGCGTTTGGCGGAGGCGACGTAATTGTTGCCCGGGCCGGAGAGGACGTCGACGGGGTCGAGGCCGAACTCGTCGACACCGTGCGCGAACGCGCCGATCGCGCCGGCTCCGCCGATGGCGTAGACCTCGTCGACGCCCAGCAGACCGGCGGCCGCGAGGATCGTCGGGTGGACGCGGCCGTCCTGATCGGACTGCGGCGGCGAGGCGAGTGCGATCTTTTCCACGCCAGCGACCTGAGCGGGGACGACATTCATGATCACGCTGGACGGATAGACGGCCTTGCCGCCCGGGATGTACACCCCGACGCGTCGGACCGGCTGCCACCGCTGCACGATGCGAGCCCCCGGGCCGATGTCCGTGGTCTGTTCGGCCGGCACCTGAGCGGCCGAGGCCCGCCGCACGCGTCGGATGGCCTCCTCCAGCGCTGCGCGGATGTCAGGGGCGAGTGCCGTCACCGCCGCGGCGATGTGCTCGGAGGGGACACGGATAGCGTGCCCGGTGACCCCATCGAAGCGCTCGGCCTGCTCACGCAGCGCCGCTTCGCCCCTCGTGCGCACGTCCTCGACGATGCGTGTGGCGGTGTCCAGCGCCTCGGCACGTGCCTGTGCGGCGCGCGGCACGGCCGCGAGCATGTCGGATGCCGAGAGCTCGCGCCCTCGGAGGTCGATGGTGCGCATGTCAGCCCTTCGTGATGTCGTCGATGTCGTGCAGATAGCCGATGCGGCCATCATCATGTCGCACGACGAACGCACCACCGCGGTCTTCGATCACGAGCGCCCACGCGTCGGGGCCGATGCGGAACAACGGTTCTCCGCGCTCGTCCACCACATCGCGTTCGCTGGGCGCCAGCGCCCAGAACGGCTGCGCGACCGGAGCGAAACGCGGGTTGGTCGCATCGACGTCGAACGCCGCTTCGGCGACGACCTCACCGTCGACGACCTCGACGACTTCGACCTCGATGATCTCTGGCTCCACGGCCTCAGGCTCTGCGAGATCAGGCTCGATGATCTCGGGCTCGAGACCGAGTTCGCTGATGGGTTCGACATCGGCCTCGTCGTCATCCAGACGCCCGCCTTCGGCATCCTCGCCCCGCGAGCGACGCGCGTAGCCGGGCACGTATTCGTCATCCGTGAGCACGGATCCGGTGTCGCCGCCGGAGGCGTGGGCGGAGAGCGGAACCTGATCGGCCAGCCCGAGAGCGGCGATCTCGTCGGTGTTGTTCTCTCCGGAGAGCTCGGTGTCCAGCGTCGGGGCGGCCGCCGCGGCCGCGGCCGGCTTGGGCTCACGCGGACGCGCGATGACGGGGCGAACCGGATTGGCGTTGCGGTGGGCCAGCGTCTCCAGCCGGCCGATGAAGTCCTCGCGCAGTCCGGGGATCAGCGGCGCGAAGACGGTCAGGGCGACGAGGGCGAGCGAGGCGACCAGCCCGACCCAGGGAACCCAGGCGGCCGGGGCCATGCCGGTGGCCAGCCACGACCCGACGAGGGACCACAGAACCTGCGCCCACCAGATCGCGGCGACCGCGGACGCCACGGAGGCGAACTGGTCGATACCCAGCGAACCGACGCGACGGATGCCGTCGGGTGAGAACCGACGCAGCACGATCAGGAACACGGCAGCCGTCGGCAGACCGATGGGCAGCACCCAGGAGATCCCCTGACCCCAGACCGACGACGTGCCGGCGGCGAGTGGGAAGAACGACACGACGAACGCGATCAGCCACACGCCGACGAGGATCAGTTCGCGCAGAGTGAATCCGAGGACGCCGTATTCCGGGGTGACCTGGTCCTCGTAGAGGACGGAGCCGTCCTCCAGCGTGAACGCGTCATCGGTGGCGGGCGTCGCGGACTCGGGTGCGTCCTCGAACGGGTGCTGGGTACTCATCCTGTTCCTTTCGTCACGGGGCGCGGCCATGCCGGCCGACTCCCCTAACGCGTCCCGATATTACCTGTGAGGGCTCGGGCACCCCTTATCGAAAGCACAACCGTCATGACTTTCTCATGAAGCCGTCACCCGATGCACGCCGGGCCGAGCAGCGACTTCAGATCTCCGAACAGGTCGGCGGACACCGTCACCGGCATGGGAACTTCGAAGACCTTGGCCGTCCGTCCGCGATGCACCCGGAGCAGCACTTCGGTGTCCCCGTTGTGACGACGGAGCACGTCGGCGAGGTCGTTCATGACGCGCTCGGTGGCGCGCTGCTCCGCCACCACGAGTGAGAGTGGACCAGCCGCATCGAACGAGCCGACGTCCGGGGCGAACGCGGACTGCGCATGCAGGTTGAGTCCGTCGTCGCGGCGGGAGACGCGGCCGCGCACGGCGAGGATCGCATCCTGCTGAAGCACGTGCTGGAATTCCGTGTAGGTCTTGCCCATGAACATCACGGTGACCTCGCCGTTGAAGTCCTCGACCGTGATCATGCCGTACGGATTGCCGCTGGCCTTGGCGACGCGGTGCTGCACGCTGGTGACGAGCCCCGCGACGGTCACCTGGTCGCCATCCTGCAGGTCCTCCGACGCGAGCAGATTGTGGATCGAGATGGACGCGTGCTTGGCCAGGGGGACTTCGAGTCCGGCGAGCGGGTGATCGGACACGTACAGCCCCAGCATCTCGCGCTCGAAGGCCAGCTTGTCCTTCTTGGTCCACTCCGGGCGCTCGGGAACCTTGGCCGGCGCCGCCTCCTCCATGTCGTCGTAGAGGCTGTCGAAGTCGAATCCGATGGCCCCTTGGGCCTCGTTGCGCTTGCGATCCACGGCGGCCTCGACGGCATCCTCGTGGATCTCCATCAGCGCGCGACGGCTGTCACCCATCGAGTCGAACGCACCGGCTTTGATGAGCGACTCGACGGTCCGCTTGTTGGCGACGTGCAGAGGGACCTTGTGCAGGAAGTCGTGGAAGGTGGAGAAGGTCTCCTTCTTGCGCGCCTGGACGATGCCGTCGACGACGTTGCTGCCGACGTTGCGCACAGCCCCGAGGCCGAAGCGGATGTCCTCGCCGACGGCGGCGAAGAAGTTGATCGACTCCCCCACATCCGGCGGCAGCACACGGATGCCCATGCGGCGGCACTCGTTCAGGTACAGCGCCATCTTGTCCTTGGAGTCGCCGACGCTCGTCAGCAGCGCCGCCATGTACTCGGCGGGATAGTGCGCCTTGAGATATGCGGTCCAGTACGACACGAGTCCGTAGGCCGCGGAGTGGGCTTTGTTGAACGCGTAATCCGAGAACGGGAGCAGGATGTCCCACAGCGCCTTGATCGCAGCCTCGCCGAAGCCGCGCTCCTTCATGCCGCCGGAGAAGCCCTCGTACTGCTTGTCCAGTTCGGACTTCTTCTTCTTGCCCATCGCGCGGCGGAGGATGTCCGCCTGGCCGAGGCTGAAGCCGGCGACCTTCTGTGCGATGGCCATGACCTGCTCCTGATAGATGATCAGGCCGTACGACTCCTGCAGGATCTCGGCGAGCGGCTCCTCGAGCTCGGGGTGGATCGGCGTGATCGGCTGCTGGCCGTTCTTGCGCAGGGCATAGTTCGTGTGCGAGTTCGCACCCATCGGACCTGGTCGGTACAACGCGATGAGGGCCGAGATGTCACCGAAGTTGTCGGGTTTCATCAGACGCATGAGTGAGCGCAGCGGCGGGCTGTCGAGCTGGAACACGCCGAGCGTATCGCCCTTGCCGAGCAGGTCGTACACCCCGCGGTCTTCGAGGGCGAGGTGCTCGAGGTCGAGTTCCTCTCCCCTGTTGAGGCGGATGTTGTCCAACGCATCCGAGATGATCGTGAGGTTGCGAAGCCCCAGGAAGTCCATCTTGATGAGGCCGAGCGTCTCGCACGACGGATAGTCGAACTGCGTGACGATCTGCCCGTCCTGCTCGCGGCGCATGATCGGGATGATGTCGAGCAGCGGCTCGGACGACATGATGACGCCGGCTGCGTGCACGCCCCACTGGCGCTTCAGACCCTCGAGGCCGAGTGCGCGGTCGAAGACGGTCTTCGCCTCGGGGTCGGTCTCGATGAGCGCGCGGAATTCGCTGGCTTCCTTGTAGCGAGGGTGCGCGGAGTCGAACATGCCGTCCAGGGGCATGTCCTTGCCCATCACGGGAGGCGGCATGGCCTTCGTGAGGCGCTCGCCCATGCTGAACGGGAAACCCAGCACGCGTCCGGCATCCTTGAGGGCCTGCTTGGACTTGATGGTGCCGTACGTGACGATCTGGGCGACGCGCTCCGAACCGTACTTCTCGGTCACGTACTCGATGACCTCGCCGCGGCGACGGTCATCGAAGTCGACGTCGAAGTCGGGCATCGAGACACGGTCGGGGTTCAGGAAGCGCTCGAAGATCAGGCCGTGCTCGAGCGGATCGAGATCGGTGATCTTCATCGCGTACGCGACCATGGACCCCGCACCGGAACCACGTCCCGGCCCGACGCGGATGCCGTTGTCCTTGGCCCAGTTGATGAAGTCGGCGACGACGAGGAAGTAGCCGGGGAATCCCATCTGCAGGATGATGCCGGTCTCGTACTCGGCCTGTTTGCGCACCTTGTCGGGGATGCCGTTCGGGTAGCGGTAGTGCAGCCCGTTCTCGACCTCCTTGATGAGCCAGCTGTCCTCCGTCTCGCCGTCCGGGACCGGGAAGCGCGGCATGTAGTTCGCCGAGGTGTTGAACTCGACTTCGCAGCGCTCGGCGATCAGCAGCGTGTTGTCGCACGCCTCGGGGTGATCGCGGAACAGCTGGCGCATCTCGGCTGCGGTCTTGATGTAGTAGCCGTCGCCGTCGAACTTGAACCGGTTCGGGTCATCGAGCGTCGAGCCCGACTGGACGCACAGCAGCGCCGCGTGCGCGTCGGCCTCGTGCTGGTGCGTGTAGTGCGAGTCGTTCGTCGCCACCAGCGGGATGCCGAGATCCTTCGACAGGCGCAGCAGGTCGGTCATGACACGACGCTCGATCGAGAGGCCGTGATCCATGATCTCGGCGAAGTAGTTCTCCTTGCCGAAGATGTCCTGGAATTCGGCTGCGGCGGCGCGTGCCGCGTCATACTGGCCGAGGCGCAGACGCGTCTGGATCTCGCCCGACGGACAGCCTGTCGTCGCGATCAGTCCCTTGCCGTAGGTCTGCAGCAGTTCGCGGTCCATGCGGGGCTTGAAGTAGTAGCCCTCCATGCTCGATCGGGAGCTCAACCGGAACAGATTGTGCATGCCCTCGGTGCTCTGGCTCCACATCGTCATGTGGGTGTACGCGCCGGAGCCGGAGACGTCGTCGCTCTTCTGGTCCGGGGATCCCCACTGGACGCGCGACTTGTCACTGCGATGCGTACCCGGCGTGACATAGGCCTCGAGACCGATGATCGGTTTGACGCCGGCATTCTGGGCCGCGCGGTAGAACTCGAACGCCGCGAAGGTGTTGCCGTGGTCGGTGACGGCGATGGCCGGCATGCCGTAATCCGCGGCAGCCTGGGTCATCGCGCCGATCTTCGCAGCACCATCCAGCATCGAGTACTCGCTGTGGACGTGAAGGTGCACGAAGGAGTCGGATGCCATGGTTCGAGTCTACGAGCTGACCCCGACATCGGGATCCGATGCCGGGGCCGAATGACGGTCTACGGGATGGGAACGGAGGCCGGGATCTCGTCGACGACAGTCACGTGAATCCGGCTGGACCAGCGGTCATCGTCGAGATTGCCGTGGCCGACGATCAATCCCTTCGAGGTGTCGACGTCGACGGTCTCCATCCAGTCGCTCTCGCCCCCTTCGGGGAAGGCGATCGTGGTGATGTCGCCCTCGACGCGCTCGACGTGGGCCCCGGGCACGAGTGCCAGCGCTTGGAACATCACCGCGCGGAGGTCGGCCGGAGCGAGGTTGAATCCGATGGGGTCGCCGAGCCTCGGCGGCGGGCAGTCCGACAGGTACTCGTAGGACGAGTCCTCGAGCCAGTCGACGAGCGCCCCCGGGTCACGCGGCATCTCGTCGTAGTAGCACGCCAGCGGGTTGCGTGAGAACGTGTGGACGTCCTCCGATTCGACGCCCTCCGCTCCGACGCCGGTCACGCTGTACATCCCCCCGGGGTAGACCTCCACCCGAACTTGGAACTCGAGCTGATCGAGCCCATCCTCGGCCACGGCCGCGTCAGGCCCATCGATCTCCAGAAGCTCCGTGGATTCGCCGTAGTCCTGCACCCAGTCCCCCGAGCGATCCGCCGGGACGTACATCGATCGCGCCTGACGAACCACGGCCGTGGTCACCGAGTCGTTGCTGTCCCAGTACCCTCCGTCGGGGCTCGACTCATCCACCCGCCAGCCGAGTCGCTGCGTCGACACCTCCTGGATCCGGATGTACTGCCCGGGCCGGGGATCCAGAACGGCGGCGGTCAGAGTCGCCTCAGCCGCCTGGTTCAACACCTCGGCCGCGGATGCAGTCGGTGCCTCGACCGGCGCCAACACCGACCCGACGACGATCGCGGTCACCGCGGTACCGGCGACCAGTCCTCCGATGCCGATTCCCGCCCATGCGCGCCGTCGCCGCCGCGCACGCTCCGGCCGCGCGCTGCGCGCAACTTCACGTGCGAGCGCCTGGCGAGCCACACGGACGTTCTCCTCGGTGATTCGGGCCTCGTCGGCCCCGATCTCACGAATTCGTTCCGAAAGCAGCATCGGTCTCCTCCTTCACCATCCAGGTCAGCCGGGTCGCGGAATGCGAACCTGGCGGTGCGAGCTTGCGACGGACGCGGTTCAACCGGGACCGTACAGTCCCCACCGGCACGCGCAGCGCCTCGGCGATCTGCTCGTAGGTCAGATCCGCCCAGGCGTAAAGCAGCAGCGTGTCGCGGTCCTTCGCCGACAGAGCAGCTATCCGCGGCGCCAGCGCTGTCAGCGCGGCATTCGCATCCATCCGGGCATCGGATGCCGCGTGCGGCAGTTCTGCGGCCACGGCATCCGCACCGGCCGACGCCTCGAACGAACGCCATTGCCTGGCCTCGGCCGTACGGTGACTCTTCACCACGCGGGTCGCGATCCCCAGCAGCCACGGCCTCGCCGACTCCCACGCCGAATCGAACGCTGCCCGGCGCTTGAACGCGACGAGGAAAGTCTCGCTCAGGACATCGTCGACGGCATCCGCCCCGATCCGTCGCCGGATGTAACCGCCGACGGGTCGGACGTGCCGCTCGAAGATCTCGGAGAAGACTCCTGGTTCGTCGAGCGACCGCTGGATGATCTCGCTGTCTGTGCTCACACTGGGTATTGCTCGCCCATGGCGATTCGGTTCACGAATTCTTCGAATCGGTCAGATCCAGCCGCATCAGCACCCGCGGGAAGCCGTCGAGCACGGAGCCCGTCTCCGCCGCCATCTCGAACCCGGCGCTCTCGAAGAGCGCCCGCGTTCCCACGTACGCCATCGTGAGATTCACCTTCGCCCCGTCATTGTCGACGGGATATCCCTCGATCGCCGGCGCACCGCGCTCGCGCGCATATGCGACGGCACCCTCGATCAGCGCGTGCGAGACACCCTGCTTGCGGTACCCGGGTCGCACACGGAAGCACCACAGCGACCAGACGTCGATTTCGTCCACATGTGGGATCAGTCGGTTGCGCGCGAAGCTCGTGTCCCGCCGAGGATGCAGTGCAGCCCACCCGACGGGCTCGCCGTCGAGGTACGCGATCACGCCGGGCGGCGGGTCGTACTCGCACAGCTCCCGTACACGTTTCGCCCGCGCCTCGCCCTTCAGCGCGACATTCTCCTTGTTGCCGATCCGGTAGCTCAGGCAGAAGCACACGTTCGATGTCGGCTTCTTCGGCCCCACCAGCGTGACGACGTCATCGAAGACGGTCGCGGGGCGCACGTCGATGCTCATGCCCACAGTGTGCCGGATGCCGCCGACATCCGGTCTCTATGTTGCATCGAGCCCGGGATCAGGAAACCCGATCAGGACGTTCGCCCCGGATCAGGAGAAATCGGCGCATCCAACCGGATCTCCGCAGAAGCGCCTGATCTCGGATGCCGCGGGACCGCGGCGTCAGTCGCCGCGCAGCATCTCCAGCGCCCCGGCCAGGTCCGCCGGATACGGCGACTCGAACTCGACCCAGTCCCCCGTTCCGGGGTGCGCGAACGCCAGCCTGTGGGCGTGCAACCACTGTCTCGTCAAGCACAGCCGCGCGGCCGTCGTCGGGTCGGCTCCGTAGAGGGGATCGCCGACGCAGGGATGCCGGTGCGCAGCCATGTGCACACGGATCTGGTGAGTCCGCCCCGTCTCGAGGTGGATCTCCAGGAGTGATGCACCGGGGAACGCCTCGAGCGTCTCGTAGTGCGTCACTGAGTCCTTGCCGTCCGGTGTGACGGCGAACTTCCAGGAGTGGTTCGGATGACGTCCGATCGGTGCCTCGATCGTCCCCACCAGCGGATCAGGATGCCCCTGCACGACGGCGTGGTAGATCTTCTCGACCGTGCGCTCCTTGAAGGCGCGCTTGAGCAGCGTGTACGCGTGCTCGGTCTTGGCGACGACCATGAGCCCGCTCGTTCCCACGTCCAGACGGTGCACGATTCCTGCGCGCTCGGCGGCACCGCTCGTCGCGATGCGGAACCCTGCGCCCGCCAGCGCTCCGAGGACCGTCGGCCCGTCCCATCCCAACGAAGGGTGCGCCGCGACGCCGGTCGGCTTGTCGACGACGACGATGTCGTCGTCGTCGTGGATGATGCCGAGGTCGGGGACATCGACCGGGATGATGCGAGGCTCCTCCTTCGGACGCCACTGGACGCTCAGCCATCCACCGGCGCGCAGCCTGTCGGATTTGCCCAGTGTCACGCCGTCGACGCTGACGCCGCCTGCTTCGGCGACCTCCGCCGCGAACGTCCGGGAGAAGCCGAGCATCTTCGCCAGCGCGGCGTCGACTCTCGTTCCGTCGAGTCCGTCCGGGATCGGCAGGTGCCTGGTCTCCACGATCAGGATGCCGCGCCGGAGGATGCCGGACGGGGCGCCTCGTCGTCGTGAGTCGACGCGGGTTCGGCGGTCGGATCGACACCACCAGTCTCGGTGTCGATCGCTTCGGCATCCGTCGACAGCTCGAACTCCGCAGCCGCCTGCTTCTCGGCCTCGATGTGGTCGCGCTCGCGGGTGCCGTCGAAACGCAGCCCGAACACGACGAGCAGCGCCACCGAGATCATTCCGGTGACGATGAAGATGTCGGCGACGTTGAAGATCGCGGGCATCATCCAGGGCATCGAGATCATGTCGACGACCTCGCCCCTGGCGAAGCCCGGCTCGCGGAAGAACCTGTCGCCCAGGTTTCCGAGCACGCCGCCGAGCAGGCACCCGAGGACGACGGCCCACAGACGCGAATGCACGCCGAACGCCTTCCAGATGATCACCGCACCGACCACGGTCAGAGCGATCGTGAAGATCCAGGTGTGATCCGAGCCGATCGAGAACGCCGCACCGGGGTTGCGCACGTAGAGCAGCTGAAGGAACTCCCCCCACACCGGAACCGGCTCCCCATAGGGCAGATTCTGGACCGTGAGGTACTTCACGAACTGATCGGCGGCCAGCACGATGATCGCGAGAATCGCGACGATCGCGCCGGCCGCCGACCGACGAAGGGGACGACGTCCTGACAAGAGGATGCCTTAGAGACCGATGGCGGAGACCGGCGTCGAGTCCGTCGACGCCGACTTCTCATCGAGGTCGCGCAGCTGGCCCTCGATGTACCCGCGCAACTGAGCACGGTAATCGCGCTCGAACGTGCGCAGTTCGGTGATGCGAGCCTCGAGCGTGTTGCGCTCGCGCTCGAGACGAGCGGATTCCTCACGCTGCTTGGCCGCGGCCTCGCTGCGGATCTTCTCGACCTCGGTCTCGGCCTCTGCGATGAGCTGAGCGCGCTTGGTCTCACCCTCGGCGACGTGCTCGTCGTGCAGGCGCTGGGCCAGCTCGATGATGCCGGCAGTCGTCGTCGTCGCGACAGGGGCAGCGGCGGCAGGCGCCTCGACCGGCGCCGGTGCTGCGGCGACAGGAGCCGGAACCTCGGAGACGACGGCGGCCTCGGGGGCCTTCTTCTCGCCGGACTCGTAGGCGGCGAGCTTGGCCTTCAGCTCTGCGTTCTCCTCGAGGGCCTTGCGCCACTCGACGACGATCTCGTCGAGGAAGTCATCCACCTCGTCGGGGTCGAAGCCGTCCTTGAAGCGGACGTGCTGAAACTGCTTGGTGACGACGTCATCCGGGGTCAGTGCCATGGGTAGGCTCCTCTTTCGATGAGTTTGTGGATCTGGGCGCGGACCCTGGGGGCGCACCTGGGAGCCAAGCATAGTCCCCGGATCTGATCGCCGCGACGGCGGACGCTCAGTCCGGGGCACCTGCGCTCAGCTCGCGGCGCCGCCGATGGCGCGCACGATGGCCATCAGGATCAGCACGACGAACATCGTCAGCGCGAACCCGAAGTCCAGCGACAGGCCACCGATCCGCAACGGCGGGATGATCCGGCGGAAGAAACGGATCGGCGGATCCGTGACGGTGTAGACCGCCTCGGCGACGACCAGGCCGAAGCCCTTCGGACGCCATTCCCGGTTGAAAAGCGGGATGTAGTCGAGGATCAGCCGTGCGAAGAGCACGAAGATGTAGATCAGCAGCACCAGGTGAACGATGCCTGCGATGACTGAGACCAGCGAACCCACGGGGCTATGCGTGGTCGAAAGCCGCGGACTCGACGTCCGCGTGTGCGATGCCCCCATGGCCCGACACCGCGATGTTCTCCGGCGAAAGCAGGAACACCTTGGAGGTGACCCGCTCGATCCGGCCGTAGAGGCCGAGGGAGAGACCGCTCGCGAAGTCGATGAGGCGACGGGCCTCGGCATCCGACATCTGCGACAGGTTGATGATCACGGGAATGCCTTCGCGGAAGCTCTCCGCGATCAACTGCGCGTCACGGTACTGCTTGGGGTGCACGGTGAGGATCTCGTTCACCGCGCCTGCAGCCGGCTGACGCACGGCCACCGGACGACGCAGCGGGGTCACCGGTGCGGGTGCCTGCTCCTCGACCTCACGGTCGCGCTCGCGGTGTGCACGAGCAGGGGCCTGAGACGGCTGCTCCTCGTAGACCTCTTCCTCATCGGCGAGGCCGAGATACACCATGGTCTTCTTCAGCGGGTTTCCCATCGTGTCCTCCGGAAACTATCGGGGCTGGTCTGGTTCGAGGTTATCCCCGCACAGGGCGAGGACCGGTGATTGCGGAGCCGATCCGCAGGTGTGTCGCGCCGGCTTCGATCGCCTGGGCGAAATCGGCGGTCATACCGGCCGAGATCCAGGACGCATCCGGATGCTGCGCTCGCACGGCATCCGCAACCGACCGCAGCCGGGCGAAGGCCGACGCGGGCTCCTCCTCCAGCGGCGCGACGGCCATGACGCCGCGCAGTCGCAGGGACGGCAGTCCGGCGATGTGATCGGCGAGGCCGACAGCCCCCTCTGGCGGGACGCCGCCGCGGCCGGCATCCTGGGTGAGATTGATCTGCACGAGGACGTCGAGCACGGCGTCGGAATCCGCCGCCCGATGCAGCGCGTCGGCCAGACGGTCCCGGTCGACCGAGTGCACCGCGTCGGAGCTGCGGCGGATGGCTGCGGCCTTGTTCGTCTGCGCCTGGCCGATGAAGTGCCAGCGCACGGGAACACCCTCGAGCTCGCCCCGCTTCGCCGTGAGCTCCTGCTGGCGGTTCTCCCCGACGTCGGTCACGCCGAGCGCCGCGAGGTCTGCCACCAGGGATGCCGGGTGGAACTTCGTCACGACGATGCGCGTGAGCTCACCGGCATCCCGTCCGGCCAGACGCGCGGCGTCGGCGATCTGCTCATCGATCGCCGACAACCGTGCCGCCAGCGTCATCGTACGGATGCCTCGGAGTTCACTTGAGGAATTCGGGGATGTCGAGGTCGCTGTCGTCCGCGAAGGCGGGCTCGTAGCTGCTGGTCGCCGAGATCGGAGCGACGGGCTCGCGCTTCTCCTCGACCACCGGCACCTCGATGCTCTTCTCCTCGGCCACGGTCTGCTCGGGGAGCGGCTCGGGGCGCGAGAGGAACGTGGGGTCCAGTCGCAGCGACGGCTCGCCGCTGTCGAACCCGGCCGCGATCACGGTCACCCGCACCTCGTCGCCGAGCGTGTCGTCGATGACGGTACCGAAGATGATGTTGGCCTCGGGGTGAGCCGCTTCCTTGACCAGGTCCGCCGCATCGTGGATCTCGAAGATGCCGAGGTTGGAGCCGCCCTGGATCGAGAGCAGCACGCCGTGCGCGCCCTCGATGGATGCCTCCAGCAGCGGCGACTCCACCGCGAGTTCGGCGGCCTTGATCGCGCGGTCGGCGCCACGGGCCGAACCGATGCCCATGAGCGCGGACCCTGCACCCTGCATGACCGACTTGACGTCGGCGAAGTCGAGGTTGATGAGACCCGGCGTCGTGATGAGGTCCGTGATGCCCTGCACACCCGCGAGGAGCACCTGGTCAGCCGTGGCGAAGGCCTCGATCATCGAGATGCCGCGGTCGCTGATCTCCAGGAGGCGGTCGTTCGGCACCACGATGAGGGTGTCGACCTCTTCCTTCAGCTTGGTGACGCCCGCCTCCGCCTGGCTCTGACGGCGGCGGCCTTCGAACGAGAACGGCTTCGTGACGACACCGATGGTCAGGGCGCCGATCGACTTCGCGATCCTGGCGACGACGGGCGCGCCGCCGGTGCCGGTTCCGCCGCCCTCGCCAGCGGTGACGAAGACCATGTCGGCGCCGGTGAGCGCCTGCTCGATCTCTTCGGCGTGGTCCTCGGCCGCACGGCGGCCGACCTCGGGGTCAGCTCCGGCGCCGAGACCGCGGGTGAGCTCGCGCCCCACGTCGAGCTTGACGTCGGCGTCGCTCATCAGCAGCGCCTGTGCATCCGTGTTGACGGCGATGAACTCGACACCGCGCAGGCCGAGTTCGATCATGCGGTTGACGGCGTTGACACCGCCACCGCCGACGCCGACGACCTTGATCACGGCGAGGTAGTTCTGGTTCTGGCTCATGGCCGGCCTCCGATATGTCGAGCCTGAAAATCTGTTCTGCGAGTGTGTGAACCTTAAACCTCAACTAGAGGTGTAAAGTATTTCCCGGTATTGCGTTCTCTTGATCGAAGGTATGCGCCCTTCCGGCGTGCGCGCGCAACGACACGCGCGTGTCTCGCAATCGCATCCCTGCAGAGTCCCCCGCCGATGCGGCGGGCCGGGTCAGCCGGCGATGCCGACGTCCGGCGTGGAGACATCGAAAGTCTCCGCGTCGGGGTTCGCCGCCACGAGTCGGGTCAGCACGAAGGCCTTTTCAGCAGACTCTTCCGAACTCCCCCACACGACGGTCTTGTCGCCCAGTATGAGCGTGACGTCGTCCGTGGATGACGCCTCGACACGGGTGAGCTGCGCGCGCAGATCCGCGGGGAGCGATCGCACGACGAGTCCGGCGGATTCGAAGGCAGCCGATTCCGTTCCGCCCTCGATCTCCAGCAGCGGCTGTCCGGCCGGCTGTGCATCCGTGGTCGCGAGGGCGACACCTGCGGCGTCCACGAGGGTGTAGCCGACATCCGATACGAGGACGCCGACCGGCGTGCGCTCCACAATCCGCACGGTGAGCCCGTGCGGCGGCTTGGCTTCGAGCGCGTAGGTCTCGATCAGGGGAAACGCGATGAGCGCCTCCTTGACATCGCCCGCGTCCACCATCGCGAGCGGGGTGCCGACCTGATCCGCCAGCGCGGCCTCGACCTGCGCCGGATCCAGCGTCGTCGCCCCGATCACGGTGACCTTCTCGACCGCGAACAGCGGGCTGTACGCCGCCAGCGCGGTCCCGCCGATCAGCAGGAAGAGAGCTCCGAACGTGCCCAACCAGATCATCCTGCGGCGACGCGAGCGCTGCGTGAATCTGCGGATCTCGCTCTTGAGCGCCTTGCGCCGCGCGCGAGCGGCGCGCCAGACGTCGCGTTGGGTGAGCGGGGGCTCCTCCGCGTCGAGCGCGCCCGAATCCGCGGCGCCTATGCGGCCGTGGGCGTCGGATGCCGCGAGCGGCGTGACGACGGCATCGGGCGACTCGTCGCGCGAGCGGCGGCCTCGGCGGGCCGGCTGCTCGTCGGACGGCTGCTCGTCCGGGGTGACCGGGAGGGGCGCTGGCCGGCGCATGCGTCAGTCCTCTGACGTCCGTCGGAGAGAGTCGAGCACCTGCGGGATGATCTGATACACGTTGCCGCAGCCGAGCGTCAGGACGTAGTCTCCCTCGCGCGCGATGCTCGCGGTGTAGTCCGCGGCCTCCTGCCAATCGGCGACGTAGTGCACGTTGCCCTGGTCGGCGAACGCTCCGCTGACCAGTTCGCCCGTGACACCGGGCACCGGATCCTCGCGCGCACCGTAGACGTCGAGCATGACGGTGTGGTCCGCTCCCTGCTCGAGCACCTCGGCGAATTCGCGGAACATGTGCTGCGTGCGCGAGTACGTGTGCGGCTGCTGTATGGCGATGACCCGACCGCCGCCGACGACGCTGCGGGCGGTCGCCAGCGCGACCTGCACCTCGGCCGGGTGGTGGGCGTAGTCGTCGTACACGCTGACGCCGCGCTCGGTGCCGTGGAGCTCGAAGCGCCGCACCGTGCCGGCGAAGCCCTCCAGCGCCCGAGCGGCGTCGGAGAGCGAGTAGCCGAGCGCCTGCAGCACCGCGACGGCACCGGCGGCGTTGATCGCATTGTGCGCGCCGGGGACCGCGAGCGTGAGCCGTACCGTCTCGCCGCCGCGCGTGAGAGTCGCCGACACGGGGCCGGTCGTGTCGATGTCGGTGATCCGGAGATCGGCGTCCTCGGCGAGGCCGAAGGTGATCACGTTGCGGTGCGACATGCCGGCCGAGACGCGCAGCGCGCCAGGGTCGTCACTGGAGATCACGACGGCTTCCGTCGCGGCATCCGCGAATCGCACGAACGCGTCGTGGAACGCCTCGTCGGAGCCGTAGAAGTCGAGGTGGTCCGGGTCGACGTTCGTGATGAGCGCCACCGCCGTGCCGTACAGCAGGAACGTCCCGTCCGACTCGTCGGCCTCGATCACGAACAGTTCATCGGAGCCCGTGGCGCTGGAGGTGCCGAGCTGCTCGATGACTCCGCCGTTCACGAAGCTCGGGTCGGCGCCGAGCTCGCGCAGGGCGGTGATGATCATGCCCGTCGACGTCGTCTTGCCATGGGCGCCGGCGACCGAGACGAGGCGCCGCGAGCCGATCAGCCAATGCAGCGCCTGCGACCGGTGGATCACATGCAGGCCGCGCTGCTTGGCGGTGACGAACTCCGGGTTCTCGGGCCAGATCGCTCCGGTGTGGATCACGGTGTCCGCGTCGCCGAGCTGAGCGGCGTCGTGACCGACGTACACGGTGGCCCCGGCATCCGCCAGGGCGCGCAGAGCGGCACTGTCCGCGCGGTCGGAACCGGACACCCGGATGCCGGCGTCGAGGAACATCTTCGCGAGTCCGCTCATACCCGAGCCACCGATGCCGATGAAGTGCGCGGCCGTGATGGACTCCGGGATCGGGAGGGTGAGGTCAGGTCTGATCATGTCGTTCTCAGTTTAGTTCGGCGCCGTGAGAGCGCGGTCGACCAACGCGATGACGTTCTCCGTGCCGGCGCGCGTTCCGACGCGCTCGGCGGCGGCCGCCATGGCCGCGATGCGATCCGGATCCCCGAGCAGCGGCACGACCGTCGAGCGCACGGTGTCGCCGGAGAACGTGGGGTCGTCGAGCAGGACGGCAGCACCGGCGGCGACGGCGGATGCCGCGTTCAGCCGCTGCTCGCCGTTCCCCACGGAATACGGCACGTACAGCGCCGGGATGCCGAGGGCGCTGATCTCGCTGACGGTGGCCGCTCCGGAGCGCGAAACGATCAGATCGGCCAGCGCGAATGCGAGGTCCATCCGATCGATGTAGCGGCGCATCGTGTACCCGGCGGCGCCGGGATCGGCGAGGTCGCTGCGCTCCCCCGTCACGTGCAGCAGCTGCCATCCGGCATCCAGCACGTCCTGCCAGGAGTCGGCGAACGCGTCGTTCAGGCGCTGCGCGCCGAGCGAGCCGCCGAACACGAGCAGCACGGGACGGTCGGCATCCAGCCCGAAGGCCTCGGCGGCCTCGGCGCGCGCTGCCTGCCGGTCGAGCTCGATGACCTCACGACGCAGCGGCATGCCGACGACCTCGGCGCCGCGCATGGGCGTTCCGTCGAAGGCGACGCCGACGGATGCCGCGCGACGCGCACCCAGCTTGTTCGCGAGACCCGGCTTCGCGTTGGCCTCGTGCACGACATAGGGCACGCGCTCACGACGCGCGGCGACGTAGGCGGGCGCGGCCGCATAGCCGCCGAAGCCGATCACGACATCGACGCCGTGCGTGCGGATGTGCTCGCGCACCTGGCGGACGGCCCTGCGGAACCTCGCGGGGAAGGCGGCGGCCTGCTTGTTCGGTCGCCGCGGAAAGGGCACTTTGTCGACGATGAGGAGTTCGTATCCGCGCTCAGGCACCAGACGCGCCTCGAGTCCTTCGGCGGTGCCGAGCACCAGGAGATCGGATTCGGCGTCCCTCAGGCGGAGCCCATCGGCCACGGCGAGCAGGGGGTTGACATGTCCGGCGGTTCCTCCGCCGGCGAGCAGGTACGTGGTCACCTGGTGACCTTACCCCGTCCGTCTGCGGGGATCGTGCGCGCGAAGGCCAGCAGGACGCCGCACGCGAGCAGCACCGACAGCAGCGCCGTACCGCCCTGGGACATGAACGGCAGCGGCACGCCCATGACGGGGAAGACGCCGATCACGACGCCGATGTTGATGAGCGCCTGACCGATGATCCATACCGTGATCCCACCGGCTGCGACCCGGATGAACGGGTCGTCCGTCTTGCGGATGATGTGGAAGGCGCCGATCGCGAAAACGGTGAACAGCGCCATGACGACGAGGCACCCGATGAGGCCGAGTTCCTCGCCGACGACGGCGAAGATGTAGTCGTTCGCCGCGGCCGGCAGCCAGCCGTACTTCTCCTGCGAGTTGCCGAGCCCGAGGCCGAAGATTCCGCCCGTCGCCATGCCCCAGAATCCGTGGATGGCCTGGTAACAGATGCCGTCATACGTCTGGCGGTCCACCGCAGGGTCGACGTTCGCGCACAGCGCCGTGATGCGGCGCATGCGGTTGTCGCTGGAGAGCGCGTAGAACAGCACCGCACCGGCGCCGCCCAGCAGCGGCAGGATGAACAGCCGCAGCTTGACACCGGAGAAGAACAGGCACGCGAGCAGCACGAGCACGAGGACCATCGCCGTGCCCAGGTCTTCGCCGGCCATGACGGAGCCGATCACCAGCACGGAAACCGGGACCACCGGGATGAACACGTGATGCCAGACCGCGAGCCTGGTCTGCTTGCGCAGCAGCACGTACGCGATCCACAGCGCGAGAGCGAGTTTGAGGAACTCGGACGGCTGCAGGGTGAACCCCGCGATGTCGATCCAGTTGCGGTTTCCGCCCGAGCCGACGCCCAGAGGGGTGAACACCAGCAGCTGCATCAGCGTCGCCAGGATCAGTGCGGGCCACGCGAGCTTCTTCAGCCAGTCGATCGGCATCCGGCTGACGACGAACATCAGCGGAATGCCGACGAGCGCGAACAGCCCCTGCTTGATGGCGGTGCTCATGGTGCCGCTCTCGACAGCGGCGGTCGCGGAGACGACCATCACGAGCCCGAAGACCGTCAGCAGCAGCGCCGCCGAGGTGATGAGCACGAACTCCGTGGACGGCGGAGTGAGCAGCCGTCCGAGGGAGACGCGAGCGGCGAGACCTGAGCCGGACTCAGTGCGCTTCGGGCGAGCCACCTGCGTCATCGGCACTCCCCCGGTCTATCCATGCCTGCACCGCTTCGGCGAAACGGTGGCCGCGATCCGCATAACTGGAGAACTGGTCGAAGGATGCCGCTGCGGGGGCCAGCAGGACCGTACCCTCCCCATCGACGATCCCGGTCGCGATCTCCACGACGCGGTTCATGACCTCTCCAGTGTCGTCAGTGACGACCTCGAACACCGGCACCGCCGGCGCGTGTCGTGCGAATGCCGCCACGACCTCGCCCCGATCGACGCCGATCACCACGGCGGCACCGGCCGTCGGGCCGACGTCCGCGATGAGCTCTGAGATGTCCACGCCCTTCAGATCGCCGCCCAGCACCCAGACGGCGCCGGGGTACGCGCGCAGCGACGAGGCCGCCGCGTGCGGGTTGGTGGCCTTGGAATCGTCGACCCAGGTGATGCCGCGGTGCTGCGCGACGACCTGGATGCGGTGCGCGTCCATCCGGAATGCGTTCAGCGCACGCCCGATCGCCTCGGGTTCCACGCCGAGCGATCGCGCCAGCGCACTCGCGGCGAGGATGTTCTGCACGATGTGCGGGGCGGCGAGCCCCGCCTGCTCGAGGTCCTCCAGCGTCGTCAGTTCCAGAGCGCTGTTCGCACGGTCATCGAGGAACGCGCGGTCCGCGAGGATCCCCTCCACGATGCCGAAATCGCTGGGACCGGGCATGCCGAGATCGAATCCGATCGCTCGCGCACCATCGACGACATCCGCCTCTTCGACCATCACGCGGGTCGCGGCATCCGCCTTGTTGTACACGCACGCGACGCGGGTGTTGCGATAGACGATCGCCTTGGCATCCCGGTATGCCTGAGCACTGCCGTGCCAGACGAGATGATCGTCGGCGAGGTTCAGACAGACCGCGGAGTAGGGAGACAGCTCCGCGACCGGGGAGCTCTGCCCCAGGTACCAGAGCTGATGGCTGGAGAGCTCGACGACGAGGACGTCGAAGCCGGCCGGGTCGCGCACCGCGTCCAGGACGGGGATGCCGATGTTGCCGCACGGCGCCGCACGGAGGCCGCCCTCGACGAGAAGCGTCGCCGTCAGTTGCGTCGTCGTCGTCTTGCCGTTCGTGCCCGTGATGAGCACCCAGTCGGCCGGGGTGCCGTCCGGGCGAACGATCTTGTCGCGCACGCGCCAGGCGAGTTCGACATCGCCCCAGAGGGCGATGCCTGCCTCCAGCGTCCAGCGGATCACGGGATGCGACGGGGAGAACCCGGGCGAGGCGATGACGACCTCGGGGTCGAAGGCGCGCAGGGCGTCCGGAACCTCGGACAAGGAGCCGATCTCGAGCGCCGCGCCGATCACCGGCACCAGACGCTCGTACTCCTCACTCGCGCTCTCGGAGAGCACGAGGACCTCGGCGTCGAGTTCGGTGAGAGTATCTGCGACCGAGAATCCGGTGACCGACAGACCGAGAACGGCGACGCGCAGGCCCGTCCAGTCGGCATGCCAGCTGGTCAGGGCATCCAGTCGGGCGTCAGCCATTGACCTGGCTCAACCACTCGACGTAGAACAGTCCGACGGCCGAGACCGCGAGGAGCCCCGCGATGATCCACAGGCGCACGACGATCGTGACTTCGGGCCAGCCGCGCATCTCGAGATGGTGGTGGAAGGGGCTCATCAGGAAGAGGCGCTTGCCTCGTGTGATCTTGAAGTAGGCGCGCTGCAGGATCACGGAGCCGGAGGACAGCACGAAGACGCCGGCGATCACGAACAGCAGCAGTTCGGTGCGGCTGAGGATCGCCATGGCCGTGATGACGCCGCCGATGGCCATCGATCCGACGTCGCCCATGAACACCTTGGCCTTCGGCGCATTCCACCAGAGGAATCCGATGAGGCCTGCCGCGAACGAGGCGCCGACGATCGCCAGGCTGAACGGATCGCGCACTTCGTAGCATGCGGAGAGCACGGACGGATCGACGCCCTCCCCGCAGACCTGCTTGAACTGCCAGAAGGCGATGAGGCTGTAGGCGCCGACGACGAACACACCGGCTCCGGCCGCGAGGCCATCGAGCCCGTCCGTGAGGTTGACGCTGTTGGAGGTCGCGACGCCGATCACGGAGATCCAGATCAGGTACAGCGCCCAGCCGAGGATCAGGCCGCCGGCCATGAGGTTCAGCCACGGGATGTCGCGGAACAGCGAGACGTAGTAGCTCGCCGGAGTGTTGCCGAAGTCGTTCGGGAAGTGCAGCGCGAAGATGCCGAACGGGATCATGACGATCAGCTGGCCGACGATCTTGCGCCAGCCCGAAAGCCCGAGGCTGCGCTGGGAGCGCACCTTCATGAAGTCGTCGACGAACCCGACCGCGCCGAATCCGGCCATGAGCCAGAGCACGAGCATCGCGGAGATGGTCGGTTCGCTGCCACCGGCGTAGATGCCGGTGAAGTAGCCGACGATCGTGCCGACGATGAAGATCACGCCGCCCATGGTCGGCGTGCCGCGCTTGGCCTCGTGACTCGGGTTCTCGATCGCGTCGGGGGTGCGGATCACCTGCCCCCAGCCCCACTTGCGGAACAGCCGCAGGAAGACCGGAGTCAGAAAGAGTGTGAAGGCGAGCGATATCGCCGCCGCCATAAGCAGGGACCTCACGAGAACAATTCTCCCAGACGATCACCGAGGTGCCGGAGCCCCACGGAATTGGATGACTTCACGAGCACGCGGTCCCCCGTGCGCAACTCGTTCTTCAGATATTCGTATGCGGCGTCCTGGTCGGGCAGATGAACCGCCTCGCTGTCCCAGGAGCCCTCGCCGATGGCGGAGATGTAGAGACGCCGCGCCTCCGGACCCACCACGACGATGCGCTGGATGTTCAGGCGCACGGCGAGCAGCCCGATCCGATCGTGCTCCTCCCCCGCATCCTCGCCCAGTTCGGTCATGGCGCCGAGGACGGCGACGGTGCGCTCGTCGGGGCCGGTGATCTGCGCGAGCGTGCGCAGAGCCGCGGCCATCGAGTCGGGGCTGGCGTTGTACGCATCGTTGATGATGCGGACGTCGTCGTTGCCCATGGGCTGCATGCGCCAGCGCTCCGCGACCTCGAGGGTCTGCAGCCGCTCGATCGCTGTCGCCGTGGGGACGCCCAGTGCCCTGGCCGCGGCGATCGCGGCGAGGGCGTTGGAGACGTGGTGCGCACCGAGGACCTGAAGCGCGAGCGGGTGGGCCGGCTCGCCGTCGACCTCGACGACGCAGCGCGTTCCGGATGCCGAGACCTCGACGTCCTTCGCGCGCACGTCGGCGCTCGGTGCCTGTCCGAAGCCGATGACCGTGATCCCGCGGCCTTCGGCCGCCGGGCGCATGGCTGCGACCCGGGGGTCGTCGATGTTCAGGATGCTGGTGCCGCCCGGCCGCGTGGCCGCGATCAGCTCCGCCTTGGCCTTGGCCGTCTCCTCGATGCCGCCGAAGCCGCCGGCGTGCGCCATGCCGACCATCAGCACGATGGACAGGTCCGGCTCGACGAGACCTGCGAGGTGCGCGATGCGGCCCGGTGCGCTGGCGCCGAACTCGCTGACGAGGAAGCGGGTGTCCGCGGTGACGCGGAGCATCGTGACGGGGGCGCCGACCTCGTTGTTGTACGAGTTGATCGGCGCGACGGTCTCGCCGTCGGATTCGAGGATTCGGGCGAGCATGTTCTTGGTCGTGGTCTTGCCGTTGGATCCGGTGATTCCGACGATCTGCAGGCGACCGAGCGCGCGCACGCGCGCCACGACCTCGCGGGCCAGATCGGCCAGCGCGCCCACAGCATCGGGCACCACGATCTGGCTGATCGGAGCATCGACGGGACGCTCGACGATCGCCAGCACGGCACCCTGAGCAGCGGCCTGAGCGACGAAGGCATGCCCGTCGGTCGTGGCACCCGGCTTGGCGACGAAGATCGCGCCCGGCCCCATCTGGCGGGAGTCGGTGTCCACGACGCCGTCCACGACGGAGTCACCGGTGTGGTCGCCGAACAGGCGCAGCTCCCCCT
Organism: Microbacterium sp. M; assembly: GCF_045181065.1. Taxonomy (GTDB): domain Bacteria; phylum Actinomycetota; class Actinomycetes; order Actinomycetales; family Microbacteriaceae; genus Microbacterium. The sequence continues at coordinate 2,345,871 of NZ_CP173721.1, forward strand.
TCAGGACAGCGGCGATCTCAGCGAGCGACAGGGCGATCATGACTTCTCCACGCGCGGCGGTGAGCCGGCTTACTTGAACTTGGGGAGCAGCTCGTCCATCGGTTCCGTGGACGGCTTCACCCGGTAGGTCTTGAGCACCTGCGTCATCGCCTTCTGGAAGGCTGTGGCGGTGGCAGCAGACGTCCTCAGCTTAGTCGGCTCGTCCATCGTGACCACGACGACGTACTCAGGGTCTTCGGCCGGTGCGTACCCCACGATGCTCACATCGAAGATTCCGGACTTGTATCCGCCGTGCCCATCCGGCGTCTGCGCGGTGCCGGTCTTGGTCGCAATCCGGTAGCCGGGGACCTCGATGCGCTCGGACAGCCCGCCCTGCACCGCGACGTTCTCGAGCATGCGCTGCACCTGTGCCGCGGTGTTCTCGCTGATGACCTGCTCGTGCTCCGGCGCGTCGGCTTCGACCACGGTGCCGTCGGCCTGGGTACAGGACTCGATCAAGGAGAGGTCGATGCGCTCACCGTCGTTCGCGAAGGTCTGGTAGGCGCTCGCGAGCTGCGCAGCGGTGATCGTGAAGTGCTGGCCGAAGGTCGTCGTGTACAGCGACTGGTTGTCCCATTCGCTCGCCGGGTGCAGCGTGCCGGGCTCTTCGCCGTACAGGCCGATCGGCGTCTTCTGACCCACCCCGAATTTGGCCAGGTAGTCGTGACGGACCTCAGGGGCGACCATCTCGCCGTACTTCGACAGCGCGACGTTGGACGAATCGATCAGGGCGCCCGCGAGCGTGTAGTTGTACTGCGGGTGCGAGAAAGGATCGTTGATCTCGGCCCCGTTGGGGAAGAACTCGCGACTCTCGGCCGTCACGCCCGTCGACCAGTCCGCGACGCCCTGATCGATGATCGTCGCCGCCGTCACGGCCTTGAACGTGGAGCCCGGTTCGAACGTCTTGGAGAAGATCTGGGAGGTCCAGTAGCCGCTGGGCGTGCCGTCGACATTGTTCGGGTCGACCGACGGCCATTCGGCCGCGGCCCGGATCTTGCCGGTCTTGACCTCGACCACCGTCACCGTCGCGCTCGCTGCGCCCTGACGCTGCGCCTCCTCTGCGACCATCTGCTGGAGGTACCAGTTCAGGTCGCTGTTGAGCGTCAGCTGCACGGTGCCGCCGTCGACGGCATCCGTCGTGGTCTCGCTGCCGGGGATGACGACGCCGTCCTTGCCCGTGCGGTACGTCTGGGAGCCGTCGGTGGGCGCCAGGCACTCGCCCATCATCCGCTCCACGCCGTACTGCCCCTCTCCCGCGCCGTTGAGGAAGCCGACCATCGTGCCGGCCACAGCGCCGTTCGGGTAGACGCGAACGCTGCGCGACTTCATCGCGAGATAGGCCAGCCCCTCGTCCTTCAGTTCCTTCAACTGCAGATACTGCTCGGTGTTGAGGCCGCTCTTGAGGAAGAGGTACTGCGATTCCGGATTCTCCTCGAGGTTCGCCGCGACATCGGCGCGCAGCTGCTCACCGGTCGTGCCGATCACCGCTGCGATCTTGTCCGACGCCTCCGCCCACAGGTACGGGGGCGGGCTCTTCTCGTTCTCGTCGACGACGGCGATGAGCGACGGCGAGAGCTGCACGTCGTAGACCAGCGTGCTCGCTGCGAGCACCGTGCCATCGGCGTCGACGATGCTGCCTCGATTGCCGGCGATGGCGGTCGTGGTGCCGAGGTTTCCGACCTCGAGCGAATCGGACACGTGGTCGTCGGCCGAGACCACCTGGATGTCGACCAGGCGGACCACGAACGCTGCGAGAACCGCGAAGACGACCGCCAGTGCGACGACGGTACGCCGCCGGGGACCACGTGTTGCGCGTGTCGTCATCATGTCTCCGGTCTCAGTGTGTGCTCGGTGTCGGCAGCCCATCGGTCAGGGCGGGCGGCGTGTCGGATTCCGGGGGTGCCACGGCGTCGTCTGCGGTGGCGGCCTGCACGGGCTGTTCTTCCGCCGCGGTCGCTGCGGCAGCTGCGGCGGCCCGGTCGTCGAGCAGCGAGTTCGCGACGGCGCCCGATCCGTTCGGATTCACCGTCGAGACGCCTTCCGCTCCGATTCCGGCGCCGACCACGGCGCCGTCGCTGAGCCGCAGATACGAAGCGGTCCCTGCGACGACCATGCCCAGCTCGCTCGCCTTGCTGGCGAGCGACTGCGGGGAGTTCGTTCCGGCGAGCTGCTCCTCGAGCGCCTGAGCCTCGAGACCGAGCGAACGCTGCTGGCTCTTCAGGTCTGCGACGACGAACGAGTCGTGCGTTGTCGCGAGCGTCAGCCCCATCTGGGCGGCGCCGATCACCAGGGCACCGGTCAATGCGACGAGGGCGTACGCGAGCTTCGGACGGCGCCTCGGTGCCGTCTGCTCGACGGGCCGAAGGCGACGTCCGCGTTCTTCACGGACCGGAGCCTGCGGGGTCGGCCGCAAGCGGGCGGTTGCTTCGGCACTCATGACCGCTCCCTCAGCTTCTCGGCGGCACGCAGCCGCACCGGTATCGCACGCGGGTTGCGCGCGCGCTCGTCGTCGCCGGCGAGTTCGGCGCCCTTGGTCAGCATCCGGAAGCGGGGGGCGTGCTCCGGGAGCTCGACCGGCAGCCCCGCCGGGGCCGTCGACGCGGATGCCGCGGCGAACGCCTGCTTTATCAGGCGGTCCTCCAACGACTGATACGACATGACGACGATGCGTCCGCCGATGTTCAGGGCATCCATCGCGGACGGGATGGCGTCCGCGAGGACGCTCAGTTCGGAGTTGACCTCGATCCGCAGCGCCTGGAAGACGCGCTTGGCAGGATGTCCGGCGCGCTGCGCAGCGGCCGGCGTGGCGGCGATGAGGAGCTCGACGAGCTGCCCCGACCGCTCCAGCGGCGTCTCCTGACGAGCCTGGACGATGAAGCGCGCGTATCGTCCGGCCAGCTTCTCCTCGCCGTAGCGTTCGAAGATGCGGCGGAGGTTGCCCTCGCTGTAGGTCGCGAGCACGTCGGCTGCCGTCGTGCCCTTGGTCTGATCCATCCGCATGTCCAGCGGAGCGTCCTTGGAGTACGCGAAGCCGCGCTCCGCCTCGTCCAGTTGCAGGGAGGAGACTCCGAGGTCGAAGAGGATGCCGTCGGCGCCCTGCGCGTGCAGCCCGATCTCGTCGTACACCGAATGGACGAACGAGGCGCGTCCGCCGAAGCGCGCCAGACGCTCGGAAGCGATCCGCAGAGCATCGGTGTCGCGGTCGAGTCCGACCAGGCGGATGTTCTCGAAGCGCTCGAGGAACGCCTCGGCGTGGCCGCCCATGCCGAGCGTGGCATCGACGAGGACGGCGCCGTCGTGCTGCAGCGCCGGAGCGAGCAGTTCGATGCAGCGCTCCAGGAGGACCGGGGTGTGGATGTCTCGGATGCTCATGATGTCTTCGGGAGACCTTCGACTCTGATCCCCCTCCGCTTCGCGACCCGGCACCGGGGAAGTGTGTCGGGGCGGGAGCGGCGGGGCATCACAGTCGAGGTCAGAACAATCCCGGAATCACCTCCTGTTCCAGTTCTGCGTACGTTTCCTCGTTGCTTTCGAGGTAGGTGTTCCAGGCCGCGGCATCCCAGATCTCGGCGTGTGCGCCGACTCCTGTCACGACGAGCTCCTTCTCGAGCCCTGCGTACTGGCGCAGGTGCGCCGGGATGGTGATGCGGTTCTGGCTGTCGGGCATCTCCGCGCTCGCTCCGGAGAGGAACATGCGCAGGAAGTCACGGGCCTGCTTGTTGCTGAGCGGCGCTTGCCGGATCCGCTCGTGCAGCTCTTCGAACTCCGCCGTGCTGAAGACGTAGAGGCAGCGCTCCTGTCCGCGCGTGACGACGATGCCGCCGGCGAGATCCTCGCGGAACTTGGCGGGCAGGATGACTCGGCCCTTGTCGTCGAGCTTCGGTGAGTGCGTCCCCAGCAACATCGGCCTTCACCCCCCTCTTCGTCCGGCCAACTCGAGGTATGCCCCACTTTACTCCACTTTGCTCCACATTCCTACGACCAATCCCACCGATGATGGCACAGCGCGGCCATACCCCGTCGCCCATGCCACTGAAACCCGCAGAAAGACGCGGGTCACGGCGAGTGGAGTGAAGTGGAGCGCGAGTGGAGGACAGGTGGAGCCGAAAGGAGCATCAACACCCGGAAACGCAAAGAACCCGGATGCTCAGAGCATCCGGGTTCTCGAAGTGGAGAGAAGTGGGGTCAGCGCCCCTCTTGGCGGCGGTCCCATCGATCGTTCATGCGATCCATGAAGCCTGCCGAGGAGGCAGGGCCCTTCTCGCGGGGCGCCTTCGGCACCGAGCCGGTCGTGCGTCGCACGGGTGTCACGGCGAGCATGACACCGCCGAGCATGGCGAGGAAGCCGACCACGCCGATGGCGATGGCGAAGGCGCCGAGATCATTGGCCAGTGCCACACCGACGACGAGAGCGCCGATGCCCACCAGCAGCAGTACCGCGCCGTAGACGAGGTTCCGATAGCTCAGCACGCGGTCGCCCGAGGGCGCGCTGACAACATCCGCGTCGTTCTGGAGGAGATGGCGTTCCATCTCGTCGAGCAGACGCTGCTCCTGTTCGGACAGTGGCATTCCGTCCCCCTCGGGTTTCGTGTCTTCCAGTCTACCTGTGCACCGGGCTCCGAGGCTAGAGATCGGCTGAGAGGTGTCGCATCCGATCGCCGTAGGCTGGGGGCGTGCCCTCCCCCGCCTCCATCCCCGACTCCATCGCGCGCGCACTCGAGCAGTTCCTCGACCGCATGCGCGCAGAAGCCGCCGATTACGGACCCGACGGCCGGCGGTTCGTCGAGTCGGCGGCCGCGACGCTGTCGGGCGGAAAACGCCTGAGAGCACGGTTCTGCCACGCCGGGTGGAGTGCGGTGGCACGAGCAGGTGACCGCATGTCCGTCGAACCCGATGCACTGTGGCGCCTGTGCGCTTCTCTCGAAGTGTTCCAGGCCGCAGCCCTCGTCCACGACGACCTCATCGACAACTCCGACACCCGGCGCGGCAGGCCCGCAGCACACCGCGCACTCGAGGCCGAGCATCGAACGGCCGGATGGAGCGGTGACGCCGCCGCCTTCGGACGATCCGGTGCCGTACTGCTCGGCGACCTGCTGGTCGCATGGAGCGACGATCTGCTCGAGGACGCTCTCCAGGGCCTCCCGAACGCACCGGCCGTTCGCGCGGAGTACGCCCGCATGCGGCGCGATGTCACGACCGGCCAGTTCCTCGACATCGCCGAGGAATCGGCGTGGAGCGTCAGCCCTCTGGACGAGCACGCCGAGCGCGCGCTCAGGGTGATCTCTTTCAAGTCCGCCAGATACAGCGTCGTGCAGCCACTCCGGCTGGGCGCGCTGCTCGCCGGCGCGGATGCCGAACAGCTCGACGCGCTCGAGAGCTTCGGGATGCCGCTGGGCATGGCGTTCCAGTTGCGCGACGACGTGCTCGGCGTGTTCGGCGACGCCGCTCTCACAGGCAAGCCCAGCGGAGACGACCTGCGCGAAGGCAAGCGCACCGTGCTCATCGCGTTCACGCGCGAGCGCCTGGCTCCGTCAGCGCGCGTGCTGCTCGACGAGATGCTGGGCGACGACCTGCTGGACGATGCGCAGATCGCAGCACTGCAGGCGACCGTGCGCGACAGCGGCGCACTGGATCGCGTGGAGACGCTGATCGGCGACTACGCGCGCACGGCCGACCGCTCGCTCATCGGAGCGCGGCTGGACAACGCCGCAGTCGGCGAGCTGCGCGAACTCGCCAGGGCGGCGACGACCCGCGTGGCCTGACGCGGGTCAGGCCAGCGTGCGTGCGACGCGGCGGACCTCGCTCTTGTGGCCGGCGAGCAGCGCCGCGATCGGTGCGCGTCCGAGCGTGTCGTCTTCGGCGAGCAGCCAGTCGATCGCCTCATCGTCGGTGAGCCCGGCATCCTGCAGAGCGATGATCGTGCCGCGCAGAGAGGAGAGCGGATGTCCATCGACGATGAAGATCGCCGGCACGGCCAGCACGCCGCTGCGTCGGGAGGCGATGAGGTGGTGATCGTCGATGAGACGACGCACGCGACTCTGCGATTCGTCGAGCACCTCGACGAGGTCGGGCAGGGTCAGCCAGTCGGTGGGGGTCGATTCGGGGGCAGTCTCAGACACGTTGTTCACTATCTCACCTCCGGCTGACAGACGCATGTCGCCCCACCAGTCACACGTGCCACATTCATCACTTCTGTTGACTTCCGTATACATCCGTGTCAGCGTGGACGAGGCGATCAAAGGGGGCTACCTTGAGCCAGCAGACTATGCGCCGCCGTATCCGCCACCTTCAGGTGGGAATCCCGGCCGCGCTCCTGGGCACACTTTCCGGCGCATTCGCCGCCGCCCCGGCGACCGCCGCCGAGGTCACGACGGGCGCGATCGAACGCACGCACGTGTTCGGCGCCCGCACGCTGCCGACCGCTGCACCGACGCCGGCGACGCACACCGTGCGCTCCGGCGAGACGGTGTGGGGCATCGCGCGCACCTACGGCCTGCGCTCCGCCGACCTCGTGTCTTGGAACGGGCTGGGCGCCGATGCGCTGATCCGGCCCGGCCAGGTGCTGCGGCTGACACCGGCATCCCCGGCACCGAGCGCGACTCCTGTCGCCCCCGCACCGGCGGCCCCGTCCACCCAGACGCACACCGTGGTCGCCGGCGACACGATCTCGCGCATCGCCGCGAAGTACGGAACGACCATCGACGCCGTGCTGGCGGCCAACGGCCTTTCGCGCTCCTCGATCATCTACCCGGGTCAGAAGATCCGCATCTCGGGCACCGCCGCCGCACCCGCGCCGGCCCCTGCATCCACTCCCGTCTCCACACCCGCTCCTGCAGCGAACACCGCCACCACGCACACCGTCGTCGCCGGTGACACGATCACGGGCATCGCGGCGAAGTATGCGACGACGATCAGTGCGATCTTCACGGCGAACGGTCTGTCCGGCTCCTCGATCATCTATCCGGGCCAGAAGATCGCGATCCCCGGCAAGCAGGAGACCGCTGCCACCGACCACGGCCCGAAGAGCGCGACGCTCAACGCCCCGCAGACCGAGAACGCCCTCATGATCATCCGCATCGGGCGCGAACTCGGCGTCTCGGATCGCGGCATCGCCATCGCCCTCGCGACCAGCATGGTCGAGTCGTGGCTGCGCAACCTCGACTGGGGCGACCGCGACTCGCTCGGCCTGTTCCAGCAGCGACCGAGCACCGGATGGGGGACGGCCGAGCAGATCCGCAACCGCGACTACGCGATCCGCACCTTCTTCACCGGGAACACCAACCCGGACGGCACGATGACGCACGGACTCCTCGACGTCAGCGGCTGGGAGACCATGCGATTCACCGACGCGGCGCAGGCCGTCCAGAAGTCCGCCTATCCCGAGCGCTACGGTCAGTGGGAACAGGCGTCCTACCAGTGGCTCGCGCAGCTCGGTTGAAGCCGATCCTCCTCACCGGGATCGGCGCAGGGGTGAGGCGTTGCCGGGGCTTTCAGCCTGTTCTCCGTAGACTTTCTTCGTGACGACGAATCAGCAGGCCGACCCCCTCATCGGGCGGCTTGTCGACGGTCGCTATCGTGTGCGCGCCAGGATCGCCCGCGGAGGCATGGCCACCGTGTACGTCGCCACGGATCTGCGGCTCGAACGCCGCATCGCGCTGAAGGTCATGCATGCGCATCTCAGCGACGACTCGAACTTCCAGAGCCGCTTCATCCAGGAGGCCCGCTCGGCCGCGCGTCTCGCCGATCCGCACGTGGTCAACGTGTTCGATCAGGGCCAGGACGGCGAACTCGCCTACCTGGTCATGGAGTATCTGCCCGGCATCACGCTGCGCGAGCTCATGCGCGAACAGCGACGACTGACCATTCCGCAGACCATCACCATCATGGATGCCGTGCTGGCCGGTCTCGCGGCCGCTCACCGCGGTGGCATCGTGCATCGCGACGTGAAGCCGGAGAACGTCCTGCTGGCCGAGGACGGTCGCATCAAGATCGGTGACTTCGGTCTCGCGCGTGCGACCACGGCGAACACCGCCACCGGTGCCCAGCTGCTGGGCACGATCGCCTATCTCGCGCCCGAGCTCGTCACGCGCGGCACGGCCGACGCCCGCAGCGACATCTACGCCCTGGGCATCATGCTCTACGAGATGCTCACCGGCGAACAGCCGTACAAGGGCGAGCAGCCGATGCAGATCGCCTTCCAGCACGCGACCGAGTCGGTTCCTCGACCGAGCGCGCGCAACCCCTCCGTCCCTGAGCAGCTGGATGAGCTGGTCCTCTGGGCGACCGAACGCTCCCCGCAGGAGCGACCGGACGATGCTCAGATGATGCTGAACCGGCTCCGCGAGATCGAGAAGGACCTCGGCATCGCACCTCAGGTCGCCGCGGCGACCTCTCCCCCGGCACGCTCGCAGCTCGACTCCGGCGAAGTGACGAAGGTGCTCCCCGGCACGGCCGTCATCGCGGATCCGACCGGACCCGTGGATCAGGCGGTCGACAACGCGACGCTGCTGCGCCGGCGCACGTCGCGGCGCCGTGCCCGCGGAGCCCTCCTGCTCGCGCTCGTCCTCCTGCTTGCGACCGTCGCGGGCGGCGTGGGCTGGTGGTTCGGCTCCGGGCCAGGATCTCTCGTCGCGGTACCGGATGTCTCGGGCGTGAGCTTCGCCGAGGCGCAGACCGAACTCGCCGAGCACGACCTCGTCGCCGTCGAGGGACACGAGAACGCTATCGACGTCGAGGCCGGACTGGCGATCCGCAGCGACCCCGCACCGGGCGAGCGGCTCGACAAGGGCGCCGAGGTGACGGTCTACGTCTCCGACGGCCCCGCCTCGCATGCGCTGGAGGCCTTGAACGGCCGAGCCGAGCAGGATGCCAGGGACTACCTCGGCTCCGTGCACGTCAACGTCCAGGATGAGACGCTCGAGCTGTACTCGTCCGCCGACGCCGGGCTCGTCATCAACGCGTACGTCACTCCGCGCGCGGGTGGCGACAGCTATGAGTGCGGTGAAGGCTGCGAGATCTTCGAGGACGACACCGTCGAGCTCTACGTCTCACTGGGCGAGCTCCCCGATGTCGTCGGGATGTCGGCGGACGAAGCCGTGGCCGCCCTCGAGGAGAAGGGCATCACGGTCGCCGAGCAGACCGAGGAGTTCAGCGACGACGTCGAAACCGGCATCGTGATGTCGATGGCCGAGCGCGACCCGAGCGGCAATTGGCGGCCGGGCGATTCCACGTCGCTCGTGGTGTCGAAGGGGCCGCAGCTGTTCGAGGTGCCTGATGTCTCCGGGATGACGCTCGCCGAGGCCAAACAAGCGCTGGCCTCCAGTTCGGGTGGCTTCACCGCGAGCTACGCCGCCTGGGGCGATCTCCCCGGTTTCGCGGACATGGCTGTCGTGACGGGTCAGAACCCCGGTTCTGACACGTCGCTTCGCGCCGGATCGAACGTGGAACTGACGATCCAGCTCAGCGGCTGATCCGTGCCTCCGCGTCGTAAGTTCCCCGCAGCCTCCACCGCTTCACGCGCGCGCTACGCGAAGCGACGGCAGCGGCGGCTCGACCGCGTGGACAACGACCTCACCGCCGAGCAGTGGGCCGAGTTGCTCGCGGCCTGGGAGGGATGCGCCTACTGCCGGGCCGGCGGCCTTCCGCTCCAACGGGACTGCGTCCAGCCCATCTCGCGCGGCGGCCGCTACACCCTCGAGAACGTCGTCCCCGCCTGTGCGTCGTGCAATGCGAGCAAGCACAACAACGAGGTCACCGGCTGGCTGCGGCGCAAGAAGCTCGACGAGCGCGCATTCCTGCTCCGCCACGCGACGATCCTGGCGGGGTTCCGCTCCGCCGACTGAGCGGCCGGCACGGGCACCGGGCGGTCAGCGCTTCTCGAGCTCCTCGGCGACGAGGAACGCCAGCTCCAGGCTCTGCATGTGGTTCAGACGCGGGTCGCACAGCGACTCGTAGCGCGTCGCGAGGTCGGCCTCGTCGATGTGCTCTGATCCACCGAGGCACTCGGTGACGTCGTCACCGGTGAGCTCGACGTGGATGCCGCCGGGGAACGTGCCGACGGCGCGGTGCGCCTCGAAGAAGCCGCGCACCTCGTCGACGACGTCGTCGAAGCGACGCGTCTTGTACCCGGTGGGCGTGGTGATGCCGTTGCCGTGCATGGGGTCGGTGACCCAGAGCGGTGTGGCGCCGGCATCCTTCACGGCCTGCAGCAGCGGAGGAAGCGCGTCGCGGATCTTCCCCGCACCCATGCGCGTGATGAAGGTGAGTCGGCCGGGCTCGCGCTCGGGGTCGAGCTTGTCGATGAGTGCGAGAGCCGTCTCGGGCGAGGTGGTCGGGCCGAGCTTGACGCCGATGGGATTGCGGATCTTGGAGAAGTAGTCGACGTGCGCGCCGTCGAGCTCACGTGTGCGCTCTCCGATCCAGAGGAAGTGCGCCGAGGTGTTGTACGGCGTGTCCGTGCGCGAATCGATGCGGGTCATCGGCCGCTCGTAGTCCATGAGCAGGCCTTCGTGCCCGGTGAAGAACTCGACGCGCTTGAGCTCGTCGAAGTCGGCGCCGGCAGCCTCCATGAACTTGATGGCGCGATCGATCTCGCTCGCCATCCGCTCGTACCGCTGGTTGGCCGGGTTCTGCGCGAATCCCTTGTTCCACGAGTGCACCTCGCGGAGGTCCGCGAAGCCGCCCTGAGTGAAGGCGCGGATCAGGTTCAGCGTGGATGCCGCGGTGTGATAGCCCTGCAGCAGGCGTCCTGGGTCGGCGGTGCGGGAGGTCTCGGTGAAGTCGTAGCCGTTGACGATGTCGCCGCGGTAGGCGGGCAGTGTGACGTCACCGCGGGTCTCGGAGTCGCTGGAGCGCGGCTTGGCGAACTGACCGGCCATGCGCCCCATCTTCACGATGGGCATGGACGCACCGTAGGTGAGCACGACGGCCATCTGCAGCACGGTCTTGATCCGGTTGCGGATCTGCTCGGCCGTGGCACCGGCGAAGGTCTCGGCGCAGTCGCCGCCCTGCAGCAGGAACGCCTGGCCGGATGCAGCGCGCGCGAGCCGATCGCGCAGGTTGTCGACCTCGCCGGCGAACACCAGCGGCGGAAGCCCCGCGATCTGACCGGAGACCTCGGCGACACGATCCGCGTCGGGCCACTGCGGCTGCTGCTTGATCGGGAGTGCGCGCCAGGCGTCGAGTGCGGCGTCATGCGGGTTCGGCATGGTCCTCAGCTTACTGGGGCGCGGACACCCCTCGTCGCCTCAGGAGCGCCGTGTGACGCGGGCGGGAAGCCGGTCCTTCACGGTGGACGCGTACACGTCGTCGTACTGCTGCTCGCCGAGCCGCTGCAACGCGATCATGATCTCGTCCGTGACGGATCGGAGGATGTACCGATCGTTCTCCATGCCCTCGTAACGGGAGAAGTCCAACGGCTCGCCGATGACGATCCCGACGCGCACGATGTTCGGCAGTCGCTGGCCGATGGGCATGGCCGTGTCGGTGTCCACCATCACGACGGGGATCACAGGGACCTTCGCCTCGAGCGCCATGCGCGCGATACCGGTGCGGCCGCGATAGAGCTTGCCGTCTGGGCTGCGCGTTCCCTCGGGATAGATGCCGAGCAGATCGCCGCGCCCGAGGACCTGCAGGCCGGTGTTGAGCGACGCCTCAGAGGCTTTGCCCCCCGAGCGGTCGATCGGGATCTGCCCGGTGGCCTTCATGAAGAAGCGCGTCGACCAGCCCTTGATCCCCCGCCCTGTGAAGTAATCGCTCTTTGCGAGGAACGACATCGGCCGGTCGATCACGAGCGGCAGGAAGATCGAGTCGGCGAACGAGAGATGGTTGCTGGCGAGGATCGCCGCACCCGTCGTCGGCACGTTGCGCCGGCCCACGATCCAGGGGCGGAAGATCGCCTTGACGATGGGGCCGATCGCGACATACTTCATCAGCCAGTAGAACATCGATGTGCAGTCTAGCGCCCGACGAACTGCTGCGACGCAGTCTCAGTTCGCGTGCGACTGGATGCCATGCCTTAGACTCGATCCAAACCCGTGCCCGACCGGTACCGAAGGAGCTGCCGTGGTCCAGTTCGATGTTCCCGCAATCGTCCCCGCCGACCCAAATGCCAACATCGCCGACCTGCTCGTCGAGAGGGTGAAGGCGACCCCCCACCTCGCTCTGTTCTCGGTGCCCCAGGGCGACGGCTGGCGCGATATCACCGCCGCCGACTTCCAGACGGCGGTGGTCGCCTTGGCCAAGGGCTTCATCGCAGCCGGTGTCCAGCCGGGCGACAAGGTCGGCTTCATCGCGCGCACGACGTACGAGTGGACGCTCGTCGACTTCGCGCTGTTCTACGCCGGAGCCGTCATGGTGCCGGTGTACGAGACCAGCTCCCCCGCCCAGATCCAGTGGATTCTGGAGGACTCGGGCGCGACGGGGCTCATCGTGGAATCTCTGGACCACTTCCAGCGCTTCGACGAGGTGCGCGGCGACCTGCCTCTCGTGCGCGACGTCTGGCAGCTGCACCTCGACGCCATCGACGCCCTCACCGCGCAAGGCGCATTGATCGAGGATGCCGAGGTCGAACGCCGTCGTCAGATCGCCGTCGGCAGCGACATCGCGACCCTGATCTACACCTCCGGCTCCACCGGCCGCCCGAAGGGATGCGTGCTGACGCACAGCAACTTCGTCGAGCTGTCGCGCAACTCGTACGTGTCGCTGAATTCCGTACTGTCGATGCCTGGTGCATCCACGGTTCTGTTCATCACCACGGCGCACGTGTTCGCCCGCTTCATCTCGATCCTCAACATCCATGCCGGCGTCCGCACCGGACACCAGCCGGACACGAAGCAGCTGCTGCAGGCGCTCGGATCGTTCAAGCCGACGTTCCTGCTCGCCGTCCCGCGCGTGTTCGAGAAGGTCTACAACTCCGCGGAGCAGAAGGCCGAGGCCGGCGGCAAGGGGAAGATCTTCCACGCGGCAGCCGCCGCCGCGATCGAGCACTCCCGCCTCCTGGAGGAGGGACGCAAGATCCCGTTCGGCCTGAAGATCAAGTTCGCGCTGTTCGACAAGCTCGTCTACTCGAAGCTTCGCACGGCGATGGGCGGCAACATCGCGTACGCGATCTCGGGCTCCGCTCCCCTCGGCGCCCGCCTCGGGCACTTCTTCCACAGCCTCGGCGTCGTGATCCTGGAGGGCTACGGCCTGACCGAGACCACGGCACCGGCGACCGTGAACCAGGGCGACAAGTCCAAGATCGGCACGGTCGGCCCCGCGCTCCCGGGCGTCAGCGTCCGTCTCGCCGACGACGGCGAGATCGAGGTCAAGGGCATCAACGTCTTCAAGGAGTACTGGAACAATCCCGAGGCGACCGCTGCGGCCTTCGACGACGGATGGTTCCGCACCGGCGACATCGGGTCCTTCGACAGCGACGGTTTCCTCACGATCACCGGGCGCAAGAAGGAGATCATCGTCACCGCCGGCGGGAAGAACGTCGCACCCGCCGCGCTGGAGGATCCGATCCGTGCGAATCCTGTCGTCGGTCAGGTCGTGGTCGTCGGAGACCAGAAGCCGTTCATCTCGGCACTCATCACTCTCGATCCCGAGATGCTGCCCACCTGGCTCGCGAACAACGGTCTCGATGGTTCCATGTCGCTTGCCGAGGCATCCCGCAACGCGGCAGTGCGCGAAGAGGTGCAGCGTGCCGTCGACGTCGCCAACAGCAACGTCTCCCGTGCCGAGTCGATCCGCAAGTTCACGATCCTCGAATCCGAATGGACCGAGGCATCCGGACATCTGACGCCCAAGATGTCGATCAAGCGGAACGTGATCCTGACGGACTTCGCCGACGAGATCTCCGCGATCTACGACGAGCCGGTGCAGACCACGAACGTCGCTCTCGGGGGCTGATGCTCCTTCGCTCGTCGCTCAACGAGCGAAGGTCGCGATCAGAACCAGGAACTCTCGCGGACCTCGCGCATCGCGACCTTGCGGGTCTCCGGAGCGAGCCGCGACAGATACACCTTGCCGTCGAGGTGATCGGTCTCGTGCTGCAGCGCCTGAGCGAGCAGCCCTTCGCCCTCCAGGACGACCGGGTTGCCGTCGAGGTCGATGCCCTCGACGCGCGCCCACGGGTGCCGCAGCGCGTCGTGCCAGAGCCCTGGCACCGACAGGCAGCCTTCCCCGGTGGGAACCGGCTCGCCCCGGACCTCGACGAGCACGGGGTTGAGCACGTAGCCGATGTCGCCGTCGATGTTGTAGCTGAACGCGCGCAGTGCGACGCCGATCTGATTCGCCGCGACCCCGGCACGGCCGGGAAGCTCGACCGTGTCGACCAGATCCGCCACCAGCGATCGGATGCCGTCATCGATGTCCTCGATCGGCGCGGACACCGTGCGCAGCACGGGGTCGCCGAACAGACGGATCTCCCGTACCGCCATCAGGCGGCGCTCGCCCGCAGGCCCTCGACGAGCAATGCGGCCAGCTCTCTGGCCGCCTGTCGCGTCTCGGGCAGCAACGATGTGAAGACGATGGGTCCGCCACCGGCGATCTGCGGGTCGTACGGCATCCGCACGACGTGACGGGCACGCGTGGCGAAGTGCGCTTCCAGCTCGTTCAACCGCACCAGCGGGCTTCCTGGAGTGGACTGGTTGAGCACGATGATCGCGTCCCGCGCCTGAGCGGAGTAGCCGTTCGTCTCGAGCCAGGTCAGCGTCTCGGACGCGAGGCGCGCCTCGTCGACGCTCAGACCGGACACGATCACCAGCTGGTCGGCGAGTTCGAGCGTCGCGCCCATGACGGAATGCACGATGCCCGTGCCGGTGTCGGTGAGCACCAGCGAGTAGTAGTGCGCCGCGACGTCGGCGACATCGCGGTAGTCGGCGTCGCCGAAGGCATCCGCGATGCGCGGGTCCGTGTCGGATGCGAGGACGTCGAGCCGAGTGGTGTCGCGCGCGACGATCGCGGAGATGTCGTGATAGCCGCGCACCTCGTCGTGGATGCGCACGAGGTCGCGCACGGACTTGCTGTGCGAGCCGACGATGCGCTCCGCGAGCGTACCGCGATCAGGGTTGGCGTCCACCGCGATCACGCGGTCGTCCCTGGCATCGGCGAGGGCCATGCCGAGAAGCGCGGTGATGGTGGTCTTGCCGACCCCGCCCTTGCGCGAGAGGACGGGCACGAAGCGCGCACCACCGCTCATAGGAGCCGCGATCCTGGTCGACAGCGCCTTGCGCGCCTTGGCCTTCTTGCCGTCGCCGATGTTGATGCGACGCCCGGATACGGTGTACAGGAAGTGGCTCCACGCGCCCTCGGGCTCCGGCTTGGTGACCTGGTGCGGATCGAGCAGCCGATCGGCCGTCAGCAGGTCGGCCGACTCGCGCGTGGCCTGTCCGAGCTGGTCGCCGAGCCGCTTCGAGGTCAGTTCGATGTCTGCCCTGGCCGGTGCCGCCGCCGTGCGCGGCGCGAGCGAGGCCTCAGAGGACGTCACTCGGGGTTCCTTCTCCGTGCTCACTGTCTCGTCCTCTTCCTCAACGGGATCGGATGCTTCGCCTGCCGCTGCGCGTTCGACCGTGGCCACCCAGGCCGAACTCGAACGCGCGACGGCCGTCGCCGGCGCGGCCGGCGCGGTGTGCTCTGATGCGGAAGTCTGCGGCGCTGCGGACGCAGCGGGCTCCGTCGGCTTCGAAAGCGCAGACGCGGCGTCTGCCGCGGCCTCGCGGGCGAGGGGTTTCGGCTTGCTCTTCGTCTTGGTCTGCTTGGGTTGCTTCGCGGGCTTGGCCGGCGCGGCAGGCGCGCTCTCGGCGACCACCTCCGGTGCCACGACCTCGGACTCCGGCTGCTCGTCCGCTGCCGGGGCGGGCTCGCTCGACGACGCGGAAGGCTCCGGTTCGAGTTCGGGCTCCGATTCCGGCTCCGGCTCCGATTCCGATTCCGGCTCCACCGGCTGTTCGGCGTCCTGCTCGATGACGAGGTCATCGGCATTCATGGCCGCCTCGGCGTCGTGCACCGCGATCCGGTCGGCGAGCTCGTCCTGGTCGAGAACGACCTCGGCGGTCACCGCGTCCTCAGCGTCCTTGACGGTCGCCTGCGGCAGTTCTTCGGCCGGAAGCTCGATCACGATGTCGAAACCGCCGTCGTTGATGCGACCGATGACGTCGGCCGCCGTCGCCGGCTCGAGTTCGGGCGCCGGGTCGAGGATCAACTCGGAGGCGACCTCGCCATCCACGACGGCGTCGTCGTCGAGGAGGTCGTCGTCGTCGCCCATCGGGATCGTCAGATTCACCTGGGCGGTGCCGCCGAGGATGCCGATGCCGGCCGTATCCAGGGATGCGGCGTCGTCCAGCACCCCGAGCGAATCATCGTCATCGGGTCGATCGGTGTTCTTCGCGGTCATGTCTCACTCCCAGTCGTGCAGCATGCACGCCCGGTCAAGGTTACTGGGCGGGGCGGATGACGACCAAAAGGTCACCGGCGTCCACCTGCGCCGTCTCGGCGATCGCGAGCCGATCCACCACGCCGTCGACGGGCGCCGTGATCGCGGCTTCCATCTTCATCGCCTCGATCGACGCGACAGGCTCGCCGGCTCTGACCGACGCGCCGACCTCGGTCTTCAGCGTCACGACGCCCGAGAACGGAGCCGCCACCTGACCGGGCTTGGAGGTATCGGCCTTCTCGACCTCGTGGACTTCGACGGCGATCGCGCGATCGCGCACGAAGACGGGGCGCAGCTGGCCGTTCAGCGTGGTCATGACGGTTCTCATGCCGCGCTCGTCGGCGTCGCCGATCGCCTCGAGTCCGACGTACAGCTGCACTCCGCGATCGATCTCGACGAGGTGCTCCTGCCCCTGAACGAGCCCGAACAGATAGTCGCTGGTGTCGAGCACCGAGAGGTCGCCGAACAAATCTCGCTTCTGTGCGAACTCGCGCGTCGGCGCAGGGAACAGCAGCCGGTTCAGACGGGCACGGCGCTGCGTGCTGGACCCGGCGAGTTCCTGTTCGTCCTCCGTCGTGATCTCGGCGAGGGCCGGACGCACCGTGCGCCCCGCGAGCACCTTGGTGCGGAACGGCTCCGGCCAGCCGCCGGGCAGGTCGCCGAGCTCACCGGCCATGAAGCCGACCACCGAGTCCGGGACGTCGTACTTCTCCGGGTTGGCCTCGAAGTCCGCCGGATCCGCCTTGACGGCTGCGAGGTGCAGAGCCAGATCGCCGACCACCTTCGAGGAGGGCGTGACCTTCGGGACACGCCCGAGGATGCGGTCGGCGGCGGCGTACATGTCCTCGATGAGTTCGAAGTCGTCGGCGAGGCCGAGGGCCTTGGCCTGCTGGCGCAGGTTCGAGAGCTGACCGCCGGGGATCTCGTGGTGGTACACGCGTCCTGTCGGCCCCGGAAGACCGGACTCGAACGGCGCATACGTCTTGCGCACCGCTTCCCAATAGGGCTCGAGATCGCTGACGCCGCCGAGATCGATGCCGCTGTCGCGCTCGGTGTGCGCGAGTGCGGCGACGAGCGATGAGAGCGACGGCTGGCTGGTCGTGCCCGACAGCGGTGCGGATGCCGCATCCACGGCATCCACGCCGGCGGCGCTGGCGGCGAGGAGCGTCGCGAGCTGGCCACCGGGAGTGTCATGCGTGTGCAGGTGCACGGGCAGGTCGAAGCGCTCGCGCAGCGCCGAGACGAGGGTCGCGGCGGCGGCGGGCCGCAGGAGTCCCGCCATGTCCTTGATGGCGAGGATGTGCGCACCGGAATCGACGATCTGCTCGGCCAGGCGCAGGAAGTAGTCCAGCGTGTAAAGATCCTCGGCAGGGTTCAGCAGGTCCCCCGTATAGCAGAGGGCGACCTCGGCCACCGCTGTGCTGGTCGCCCGGACCGCGTCGATCGCAGGGCGCATCTGAGAGACGTCGTTGAGCGCATCGAAGATGCGGAAGATGTCGACGCCGCTGGTCGCCGCCTCCTGCACGAACGCATCCGTCACGGCCGTCGGGTACGGCGTGTATCCGACCGTGTTGCGACCTCTCAGCAGCATCTGGATCGCGACGTTCGGCAAGGCGGTGCGCAGCTTGTCCAGGCGCTCCCAGGGGTCCTCTCCGAGGAACCGCAGCGCGACGTCGTATGTCGCCCCTCCCCAGGCCTCGACGGAGAGCAGATCCGGTGTGAGCCGGGCCAGGTAGGGCGCCGCGGCGACGAGGTCGCGGGTGCGCACGCGCGTCGCGAGCAGCGACTGGTGCGCGTCCCGGAAGGTCGTGTCGGTGATCGCCAGCGCCTTCTGCTGACGCAGCGCGGTGGCGAACGCATCCGGTCCGAGCTCCTGCAGGCGCTGGCGCGAACCCGGAGCCGGCGTCGTGGACAGGTCAAGGGTGGGCAGCTTCGTACGCGGGTCCGCCGTACCGGGGTGCAAGCCGTGGGGCTTGTTGACCGTGACGTCCACGAGCCAGTTGAGGATCTTGGTGCCGCGGTCCTTCGAGACCCGGCCCTTCAGCAGCTCGGGGCGCTCGTCGATGAAGGAGGTGCTGACGTCCCCGGCGATGAACGCCTCGTCCTCCAGCAGCGCCTGCAGGAACGGGATGTTCGTCGAGACTCCGCGGATGCGGAACTCCGCCAGTGCACGGCGCGCACGGGCGACCGCCGCCGGGAAGTCGCGTCCGCGGCAGGTCAGCTTGGACAGCATGGAATCGAAGTGCGGACTGATCTGCGCGCCCTGGTGCACCGTGCCGCCGTCAAGTCGGATGCCTGCGCCGCCTGGCGAGCGGTACGTGGTGATCTTGCCGGTGTCCGGCCGGAAGCCCTGCGTCGGGTCCTCGGTCGTGATGCGGCACTGCAGTGCGGCGCCGCGCAGATGGATGCGCCCCTGGACCAGGCCGAGCTCTGCCAGTGTCTGCCCGGCGGCGATCCGCATCTGGGTCTGCACGAGGTCGACGTCTGTGACCTCTTCCGTCACGGTGTGCTCGACCTGGATGCGCGGGTTCATCTCGATGAAGACGACATCGCCGGCGCGCTCGCCCGCGGTCTCGAGGAGGAACTCGACGGTGCCGGCGTTCTCGTAGCCGATCGAGCGGGCGAAAGCGGTCGCATAGGCGTGCAGGTCTCGGCGAATGCTGTCGTCCAGGTTCGGCGCCGGAGCGATCTCGACGACCTTCTGGTGCCGGCGCTGCACCGAGCAGTCCCGCTCGAACAGGTGAACGGTCTCGCCCGTCTTGTCGGCGAGGATCTGGACCTCGATGTGCCGCGGACGCACCACGGCCTGCTCCAGGAACATCCGCGCGTCGCCGAAGGCGCTGGCCGCCTCGCGCATGGCCTCGGCCAGAGCCGGTGCCAGTTCGGCCTCGCGCTCGACGCGGCGCATGCCGCGTCCGCCGCCGCCTGCGACGGCCTTGGCGAAGAGCGGGAATCCGATGTCATCCGCCTGCGCGAGGAGCGTGTCGACGTCATCGGATGCCTCGGTGGAGCGCAGCACCGGAACGCCGGCCTCGAGGGCATGGCGCTTCGCCTCGACCTTGTTGCCCGCCATCTCGAGCACACCTGCGGGTGGCCCGATGAAGACGATGCCGTTCGCGGCCGCCTTCTCCGCCAGCTCCGGGTTCTCGGAGAGGAACCCGTAGCCGGGGTAGATCGCGTCTGCGCCCGATTCGAGCGCGACGCGGATGATCTCGTCCACATCCAGATAGGCGCGGACGGGATGCCCTCGTTCGCCGATCACGTACGCTTCATCGGCCTTCAGCCGATGCATGGATCCGCGGTCTTCATGAGGGAAGACGGCGACCGTCCTCGCCCCGACCTCGAACGCCGCGCGGAAGGCACGGATCGCGATCTCGCCGCGATTGGCCACAAGGATCTTCTGGAACATGCACACCTCTGGTTGCTCGATGCGTGCGCGGATCCGCACGCAAGGGCGGGGCTGAGTGTCTCCCCAGACTAGGGCAAGGTAACGTGGAGTCCGTGCACGTACTCAGCGTCAGCTCTCTCAAGGGAGGCGTCGGCAAGACGACCGTGACCCTCGGCTTGGCCTCAGCGGCCTTCGCCCGTGGCGTCCGGACCCTCGTCGTCGACCTCGACCCGCAGTCCGATGTCTCCACGGGGATGGACATTCAGGTCGCCGGGCGGCTCAACGTCGCCGACGTCCTGGCGAACCCCAAGGAGAAGATCGTGCGTCAGGCGATCACCTCCAGCGGGTGGGCGAAAGTTCACCCCGGCACGATCGACGTGCTCATCGGAAGCCCGTCCGCCATCAACTTCGACGGCCCTCACCCCAGCGTCCGGGACGTGTGGAAGATGGAAGAGGCCCTCGCCTCGGTCGAGGCCGACTACGACCTCGTCCTGATCGACTGCGCGCCATCGCTGAACGCCCTCACACGCACCGCGTGGGCGGCGAGCGACCGCGTGATGGTCGTCACCGAACCCGGACTGTTCTCCGTGGCCGCCGCCGACCGCGCCCTCCGCGCGATCGAGGAGATCCGGCGCGGTCTCTCCCCGCGCCTGCAGCCGCTGGGCATCGTCGTGAACCGCGTGCGGCCCCAGTCGATCGAGCACCAGTTCCGGATCAAGGAGCTGCGCGACATGTTCGGTCCGCTCGTCCTCTCGCCGCAGCTGCCGGAACGGACGTCGCTCCAGCAGGCACAGGGCGCTGCGAAGCCGCTGCACATCTGGCCTGGGGACTCCGCTCAGGAGCTCGCCGCCGACTTCGACCTGCTGCTGGACCGCATCATCCGCACCGGTCGCATCGCCCTCTCGGAGACGGGCCCGAAGGCCTGATGCCGAGACCTCCTCGCAATTGCGAAACCCCGTCGTATCAACGCAGATACGACGGGGTTTCGCAGTTCACGAGAGGTCTCGCGGCAAGAAGTCCGTTTACGCGGAGCGCTTCGCGCGGCGGGTCGCCAGTTCGTCGACGGGATCGGGGGCGGTCGGGTCGAACTCGACCAGCGTGGACTCGACCTCACGCAGGACCTTGCCCACGGCGATGCCGAACACGCCCTGTCCGCGGCTGACCAGGTCGATGACCTCGTCGTTCGACGTGCACAGGTACACCGACGCGCCGTCGCTCATCAGCGTGGTACCTGCCAGATCGCGGATACCGGCAGCGCGCAGCTGATCGACGGCGGTGCGGATCTGCTGCAGCGAGATGCCGGTGTCCAGAAGACGCTTCACGAGCTTGAGCACCAGGATGTCGCGGAAACCGTACAGCCGCTGAGAACCGGAGCCGCTGGCACCGCGTACGGTCGGGACGACGAGTTCGGTGCGTGCCCAGTAGTCCAGCTGACGGTATGTGATGCCGGCGGCGCGAGCGGCGACCGCGCCGCGGTAGCCCACCTCGTCATCCATCGCCGGAAGACCGTCCGTGAAGAGGAGTTCGCTCACGAACCGCGGGTCGCCTGTCAGCTCGTCCGCATTCATTTGAAATCCTCCCTGGAGCGCTTACCTCCACGCTAGAGCAGTGCCCCGTGCCCGGCAATGACATCCCGGCCGAGCCGAAGGTGTGTCGCAACCAGTTCGTTACGAAAGGAAACGGCTGAGCGCGTCCTTCATGAAAAGCGCGCGCACTTCATCGATCTGCGAGGCCAGTTCCGGCCCCAATTCGTTCGCCTTGCCCCGCGATGTCGCATCCGTCCGACGCAGCAGCGCCGACATCGCCGACTCGATCAGCGCGACGTCGCGTTCGGCGCTCTGACGCACCGAGCGCAGGTGCCGCGGCTCGATGCCGTGCCGGTCCAGAGCCACCAGGCCGCGCAGCAGCGTGACGACGTGCTCCGAATACGACTCGCCGGCGGCGATGATGCCGGTGCTGATCGCATCGTTGAGCAGCTGCGGGGCCGCACCGGCCGCGGACAGCAGTTCATCACGGCGGTAGCGGCGTGCGGTCGGCGCGATCGACGGCGGCGGCGTCAGCGCACCGGACAGGTCGCCGTGGGCCTCTGCCTCATCGAGCTGCTCGCGGATCACGTTGAGCGGCAGGTAGTGGTCGCGCTGCAGCGTCAGAGCAAGCCTGAGCCGCTCGACGTCACCCGTGGAGAACTTGCGGTAACCGGAGTCCGTTCGCGCGGGCGTCACGATGCCGCGCACTTCGAGGAAGCGCAGCTTGCTGGCCGACACATCGGGGAACTCGGGGGTGAGTCTCGCCAGCACCTGACCGATGCTCAGAAGACCCGGAGACGCAGTGCGTTCCCGGGTGGAGCCGGCAGGGGGCATCAGTCGTTCGCCGCCGCGAGGTCGACGGGCGATGCGAAGAAGTTCAGCCGGAACTTGCCGACGCGCACCTCGTAGCCGTTGGCGAGGACGGCGCGGTCAGCCCGCTCGCCGTTCACGTAGGTGCCATTGAGGGAACGCTGATCGATGATCTCGAACGTCGTGCCGTTGCGCGTGATCTCGGCGTGCCGACGGGAGACCGTGACGTCGTCGAAAAAGATGTCCGCCTCGGGGTGGCGGCCGACTGTCGTGACGTCGGTGTCGAGCAGGTAACGGGCGCCGGCCAGCGCGCCGGAGCGCACCAGCAGGAGCGCGGACCCGGACGGCAGCGCCGAGATGGCGGTCTGCTCTGCCTCACTCAGCTCCACGCCGAACGGCACAAAGGACAGGTCGGAGTCATGTCCGAATGTCTGCGTCACATCATGCTTCTGCTCCCCATCACGATGGATCGCGGCATTTCCGATGTGTCGGCTCTCGCTGTCTGTCACGGTGCCCTCCCTAGACATCCCAGCCTAACTGATCGAATGGTCGCGGCGGGAGGGCGAATCCGCTCTCGGACGATGCCTAGCTGTCGCCCATAGGCTGGAGGCGTGCGCGCCCATGCTCTGAGACTCCCGTTCCTGCCCATCGCCATCGCCGCGGCTCTGCTCGCATCGCTGCTCATACTGCTTCCCACGACTCCTGCATCAGCGCACGACGAGCTCGTGTCGTCGGACCCTGCGGCCGGGTCGACGGTGCCGACGCTGCCCGAGGAGATGACGCTGACGTTCAGCGCGGCGCTCTTCGATGCTCCGGATGCAACTGCGGTGATCGTGACCGACGCCGAAGGCCGCTCCGTGACCGATGGCGCACCGGAGATCGATGGCGCTGTCGTGATTCAGAAACTGGACACGGATGCCGCGATAGCCGGCGAGTACACCGTGATCTGGCAGGTCGTCTCCAGCGACGGCCACACGATCGGCGACGGGCAGGACTTCACGTTCAGCGTTGCCTCGGCGGCAACGCCGCCGAGGCAACCCACCACCGCCCCAGCGACCGAGTCAACGGCCCCGGCCGACACTCCCGCGACTTCGGAGCCCGAGTCGACCCAAGTACCCGACGCGACCGATTCCTCACCGGCATCCGCCTGGATCTGGGCGCTGTCGATCCTCGGCATCCTCGTCATCGTCGCCGCCATGGTCTGGTTCTGGCTCCACGGAAGGCG
The DNA here is from genome assembly GCF_045181065.1 of Microbacterium sp. M. Lineage (GTDB taxonomy): Bacteria > Actinomycetota > Actinomycetes > Actinomycetales > Microbacteriaceae > Microbacterium. The sequence goes on from NZ_CP173721.1 coordinate 2,369,276, forward strand.
GACCCCGCCCGACGCCGATTCCGACGCACCCGCAGAGGGATAGGCTGGAGCCATGCCACATTACGATGTCGTCATCCTCGGCGCGGGCCCTGGCGGATACGTCGCCGCCGTCCGCAGCGCTCAACTCGGACTGTCCACTGCGATCATCGAGGAGAAGTACTGGGGCGGTGTGTGCCTGAACGTGGGCTGCATCCCCTCCAAGTCACTCCTGAAGAACGCGGAGATCGCCCACACGTTCACCCACAAGGCCGAGTTCTTCGGCATCACGGGTGACGTGCACTTCGACTTCGGTGCGGCATTCGACCGCAGCCGCAAGGTGGCGGATACCCATGTCAAGGGCATCCACTTCCTGATGAAGAAGAACAAGGTGACCGAGTACGACGGACGCGGAACCTTCACCGGTCCGAAGGCGATCTCGGTCGCGAAGTCCGACGGAACGACCGAAGAGGTCACGTACGACAACGCGATCATCGCCACGGGATCGACCGTTCGACTGCTCCCCGGCGTGCAGCTCAGCGAGAACGTCGTCACGTACGAGGAGCAGATCCTCTCGCGCGAGCTGCCCGAGTCGATCGTCATCGTCGGCGCCGGTGCCATCGGCATGGAGTTCGCCTATGTGCTGTCGAACTACGGCGTCAAGGTCACCATCGTCGAGTTCCTCGACCGGGCCCTGCCCAACGAGGACGTCGAGGTCTCCAAGGAGATCACCAAGCAGTACAAGAAGTACGGCATCGACATCCTCACTTCCACCAAGGTCGAGACGATCGTCGACAACGGCTCCTCGGTCACAGTGACCTACACGGGTCAGGACGGCCAGCAGACCTCGATCGAGACCGGCAAGGTCCTCATGTCGGTCGGCTTCGCGGCGAACGTGAACGGCTACGGCCTGGAGAACACGGGTGTCGCACTGACCGAGCGCGGCGCGATCGACATCGACGACCACATGCGCACCAATGTCGAGGGCATCTACGCGATCGGCGACGTCACCGCCAAGCTCCAGCTCGCGCACGTCGCCGAGGCTCAGGGCGTCGTCGCGGCCGAGACCATCGCTGGCGCAGAGACTCAGACCCTGGGCGACTACCGGATGATGCCGCGTGCGACGTTCTGCCAGCCGCAGGTCGCCAGCTTCGGACTCACCGAGGAGCAGGCGCGCGCCGAGGGTCGCGAGATCAAGGTCGCGAAGTTCCCGTTCAGCGCGAACGGCAAGGCGAACGGACTCGGCGAGCCGATCGGCTTCGTCAAGCTGATCGCGGATGCCGAGCACCTCGAGCTCCTCGGCGGTCACCTGATCGGCCCCGACGTCTCGGAGCTGCTCCCCGAGCTGACGCTCGCGCAGAAGTGGGATCTGACCGCCCTCGAGGCGGCACGCAACGTGCACACGCACCCGACGCTGTCGGAGGCGCTGCAGGAGGCGTTCCACGGCCTCTCGGGGCACATGATCAACCTCTGAGCGGACTTCTCACGACGGCCCGGCCCGCCCTTGCGGCGGCCGGGCCGTGGTCGTTCACAGCCCGCTCATCGTCATCGTGCCGAGCAGCCGTCGCCCTGTGCCGCCGCGAGCGAGGATACGGACGGCCGCATCGCGCGCCGACCGCGCGGCCGCCGGCATGGGCGCGCCCATCGCCATGTTGAACCGCGCGCGCCGCTGAGCGACCGCGGCGGCCCGCAGCGACACCCGCTCGTACGCGCTGAGCGCGGCATCCCGATCTGATCGCTCCGTCAGCGCGACGGCCAGGCGACAGGCGGCGATCCAGGCGAGGTTCATGCCCTGTCCCCCGATCGGGCTGATCTCGTGCGCGGCGTCGCCGAGCAGGACGATCTGGCCGTGCACGAGCCTGGCGGCCCGATGCTGCCCGGCACGGAACCGCTGCGGTTCGGCATCCCCCGGATCGCCGATGTCGAGACCGGTGCGCGCGAGCACCGTCTGTGCGAAGGACGTCGTCGTGCGCAGCGCGCGCGCCCGCTCACGGGTCACCCAGCGCCGCCCTCGCCCGGGGAGGGGGAAGGATTCGACCACACCGTCCGGTTCGAGGTGCAGCCGAGCCCGGTCGTCCGGTGGCGCGTCGACGACGTCCAGCATCGTGTAATCCGCGGAGCCGGGGATCCGATGCCACGGCACGCGCAGCTTGTCCCGGATGCCGCTGTGCACGCCGTCCGCCACGACCACCGCCCGCGCTGAGATCTCGTCCTCACGACCGTCCCTGCCCACGAGCACCCTCGCCGTGGCGCCCGCGGGGACCACATCGCGCACCCGCATCCCGGTGCGCACGGCATCCGGAGCCAGCTCTGCGAGCCGCTCCCCCAGCAGCGCATGCGTGCGCGCCTGCGGAACGGTGAGGACCTCGTGTCCGGGCTCGAAGTCGAGTTCGGCGAGCATCCGACCACGAGAGGTCACCGTTCCCCCGGAGAGCACGCGCGCTTCCGCACGGAACGCGTCATCGATCCCCGCGGTGCGCAGCGCGGCGAGCCCTGGCGGATGGATCCCGATCGCGCGCGATCGGTCGTCGCGACCCGCTCCCTTCTCGAACACGATCACGCTCACGCTGCTCTGCGCGAGCAGGCACGCCAGCAGGAGCCCCGATGGCCCGGCACCGACGATCACGACATCGCAGTCAGCCACGCTCGCCCCTCCGGATCAGCAGTGCGCGGCACGGCGTCGTCGACTCCGCCGCCCACCCCGGAGGCGCGAGCTCGGCGAGCTCTGCGACGGTGTACGAGCGGCGGATGCTGGTCAGCCCGTCCGCACGGATGAACGATCCCGAGAGCAGGGTCGATTGGAACGGTCGTGTCAGCGCGTCGAACAGGGCGTACGCGCGCGGGCTGCGGGCGATGTCCACGTGCACCGCGACCCCGGCCGGATCCAGCAGCGCCTCGGTCTCGCGCAGCAGCTCCGGCACGCTGTCGAGATGATGCAGCAGATGGTTAGACACCACGACGTCGAAGCGCTCTCCGGCGGCCACGAGCTCGCCTGTCGTGCCGGTGCGGTACTCGACTTCGGCCGGACCGCCCTGCCGCTCGGCCCACGCCGTCGCACGAGAATCGGCATCGAGCGCCGTGACGACGACCCTCGACGCGTCCCGTCGCGCCCACCGTGCGAGCCGGCGCGTGACGTCGCCACCCCCGGAGCCGATGTCCAGGATCCGCACATCGCCGGCCAGCACCCTCGGCCTGATCCGCCGCCGGTAGATGCGGCGCCAGCCGCCGACCACGGGGTTGACCAGGCGGAATCGCTCGTACGTGCGCTCCAACGCCACCCGATCGGCGTCGGCGGCATCCATGAGCTCGCGCGCCGCGGTGTCGCGCCTGCTCAGGTCAGGCACCGTCCCCCGCCCCGCCGAGCACGGTCATGACGCCGCCTTCCATCGTCAGCCCAGGACCGAAGGCCATCGCGATGAGACGCTCCCCCGTCTTCGACGCCCCGTCGAGCAGGATGCGGCGGATGACGAACAGGACGGTCGCGCTGGACATGTTGCCGCACGTGCGCAGCACCTCTCGCGCGGCATCCAACTGCGCATCCGCGAGTCCGACCTTGTGCTGCACGCGGTCGAGGATGTCCCGGCCGCCGGGGTGCACCGCCCAGTGGGTGACCGTGCCGGCCAGATCGTCGCAGTCGCGCGCGTAGGTCAACTCCTCATCAGCCGCGCACAGCGCCCCGAGCGCGTCGTCGATGTTCGCCTCGATCACCTTCGGCACCGCCGTGGACAGGATCATCTCGAAGCCGTGATCGCCGATCGTCCACGCCATGTGCTCCACGGAGTCCGGTGCGATCGCCGTCGCGAACGAATCCAGCTCGGCACCGGGGACGCCAGGAGCCGGCGGTCGCCCCGTCACGAGCACGCCGGCCGCGCCGTCAGCGAAGAGCGAGGATGCGATGATCGTGTCCGGATCGCTCGAGGATCGCAGGTGCAGCGTGCACAGTTCGGCGCTGACCACGAGGACGACGGCCTCGGCATCCGCGTGGCAGAACTGCGCCGCGGCGCGCAGCGCCGGGATCGACGCGTAGCAGCCCATGAATCCGAAGTGGTACCGCTCGACGCCGGGGCGCAGCCCCAGCTCGGTGACGATCGCGAAGTCGGGACCCGGCGCGTGGAATCCCGTGCAGGACACCGTGATGACGTGCGTGATCTCCTCAGGGGCGATGTCGTCCGAAGCCGCCAGCGCCTGCCGAGCCGCCTCGACGAACATCGGCGTCGCGGTGCGGACGTACAGCTCGTTGCGCACCGAGGTCCCCGGGGAGAGGAGCAGATTCGAGGAGCGGTCGTAGAACGTCGCGTCACCCGCGAACTCGGTGCCCAGCTCGGTGATCGCGGTGTAGCGGGTGTCGATCCCCGAGCCGCCGAAGGAGGCGTTCACGATGCGGACGGCCCTGCGGTCGATGTCCGGCTGGGAGGCGAAGACCTCGCGCACTTCATCCTGATGCAGCGGAGTCGGCGGGAGAACGGTCTGCGGCACTCGGAGGTAGGCGCTCATGACCACACGCTGGCACGTCGGCCCGCCGAGCACCAGGGGCTTGTCAGCCACCGCCGGCGCGACTATCGGTTCGGATCAGAATCCGAGTGCGCGCGCGAGCTTGGATCCGGATGCCGCGTGCCGGCCGCCCGCGGCGAAGATCGTCCGTTCCGCCGCCGCGAACAGTCGCTCGCGTTCGGCGGGGTCGGCCGGAGCGGCCGGACCCAGTTCGAACTCCCACTCGCGCCACCGACGCTCGGTGCCCTGACGGAGATCCGTCGCGCGGACGCGGTCGTCGACGAACTCCGCCACGACGCCGCCCTGTCCCATGAGCAGGTAGGCGGTGCGGTCGTTCTCGATCCGGGCGAGCGGCGTCAGAGGTTCGGTCGTCCAGCGGGCGAGCGTTTCGGCCACGGCATCCGGCACTTCGAGGTCGTCGCCGAGCGGCCAGCCGATCTCCAGGCGTCCATCGCCGTCACGCGGACCCTTGATGTGCCAGCCGGCATCCGGTCCACCCGTACGGCGGCGCAGGGCGACGCCGGAGCGGGAGAGCGCGACGTCCGCCGTGTCGAGGTAGCGGGCGTCGAGAACGCGCAGCTCACCGGGAGTGACCGCGTCGACGCCGGGTATGCCCTCCCACTGCGGCAGGGGCGTGTCGGTGTCGACGTCGTACTTGCGCTCGACTTCGATGGTGCGCGACGGCTCGGATCCGTTCGGGGCCTCAGCCATCCGACCGGGCCTCAGTCATCCGACGGGTTGAGGTCCTCGAGGGACTCCTCATACCAGTAGTCGACCTCGGTCGGACCATCGCTGCCGCCGGTGTTCTGCGGCTCGCCGCGGCGATTGTAGACCACCTGCGTCTCGGCGTAGGGGACGATCAGCTTGTCATCGGCGTCCGCGTCGAGCGGAAGGAGCTGCCCGTCCAGCGGGCCGCCGTGGAGTCGTGCGAGTGCCATGACTTCACCCTAGACCTCCGCGTCACCCCACGGCGATGCCCACGACCGCTCCGACGATCATCCACGGGCCGAACGCGATGCGCGTGCTCCGGTGCGCTCGCCGCAGGGCCATCAGTCCGAGCGCGTAGACCGCTCCGAGGACGAAGGCCGCTGCCGCACCGACGATCAGCGCCTGCCAGCCGTGCCATGCCAGGACGAGACCGATCACGGCCGCCAGCTTCACATCGCCGCCGCCGACCCCGCCGCCGGCGAGGTTCAGCACGGCGTAGAAGCCGCCGAGGATCACCAGCCCTGCCAGTGCCCGGACGAGGGCTGATGCGTCACCGGCGGCGAGCGCCTCGATGCCGACCAGCACGAGGAGACAGGCGCCGACGGGCAGGACGATCCGGTTCGGCAGACGGTGCGTCCGCGCGTCGATGATGATCAACCGGAGGCCGATGCCGATCAGCACGGCATGCACGACGATGACGATCGCGGCGTGGAGGACCTCTGGCATCCCCGAAGGCTAGGCGATCTGCGCTCAGTGCGTGATCGGTCTGTGGATAACCAGCGACGAAGCGATGTCCGATGTCCGAATTAGTCTCAGAGCATCACTTGATTTATTAGTAGATATCTTCGAGGATGGATCCATGGGCACCGCACTCTCCGCCCCGTCCGCTCTCCCCCGTGAGAGCACTGCCTCCCGCGCGCAGGAACTGCATCGACTGCGCAGCGAGATCTCCCGTATGCAGCGTCGTCGCAGCGATGTTCCTCTCCTCCCGATCGATCAGGCGCTGGAAGGCCTGCTTCCCGATGACGGGCTGCGCACCGGCGCCGCATACTCCCTCATGCCGTCGCCGAGTCTGCTGGGCGCGCTGCTGGCCGCACCGTCGCAGAAGGGCTCGTGGTGCGCCGTCATCGGCATGCCGACCCTCGGCATCGAGGCGATGGCCGGCTTCGGCGTCGACCTGTCGCGCCTCATCCTCGTGCCGGACCCCGGTCCCCGCTGGCTCACCGTCGCCTCCGCCCTGTCCGAAGTCGTCCCGCTCATCGCCGTGCATCCGCGCAATCGGGCGTCGGATGCCGACATCCAGCGCATGAACGCACGGCTGCGCGATCGCGCCTGCACGCTCCTGGTCACGGCCCGCTGGCCCCAGAGCGAGGCGACGCTGCGTGTCGAAGAGACCGAGTGGCACGGACTCGGCGAAGGCTGGGGGCTGCTCGCGGATCGCACGGTCACGATCAGCTGCTCATCCCGCCGGCTGGAGACGCCGCGGCGCATCCGGGCGCGCCTGCCTGGTTCCCTGGGGCGGGTGGATGCCGCGCCGGCCCCGCTGCGTCCGGTCGCACCGCTGCGCCGCACGGCGGATGAGCGTCCCGTTCTTCCGGATCAGTGGGCGGTGGCCGGATGATGCCCCCTCGCCATCTCGTGCTGTGGCTGCCGGATTGGCCGGTGCGCGCAGCTGTCGGCGCCCCGCCGCCGTACGGCCCCGTGGCCGTCGTGCAGGCGAATACGATCATCGCCTGCTCCGACGAGGCCAGGGCGCAGGGGGTACGCCGCGGACAGCGCCGGCGACTGGCGCAGTCCCGCTCCCCCGCGCTGCAACTGCTGAACGTCGATCCGCTCCGCGACGAGACCGCGTTCCTCCCCGTTCTGCGGCTGCTCGAGGATCAGGTGCCCGGCGTCCAGCAGCTGCGCCCAGGGCTCGCCGCGCTCCGCGCCCGCGGCCCCTCCCGGTATTACGGCGGCGAAGCCGAAGCGGCGAGCGTGCTCATCGAGATGCTCGCGGAACACGGGCACCCGGGCACCAGGGCAGGCGTCGCCGACGGCCTGTTCACCGCCGAGCAGGCGGCGCGCCTCGGCGACCCGGCACTGATCGTGCCGCCAGGAGGCGCCGGCGATTTCCTCGCCCCGCTGCCCGTCCAGGTCCTCGGCGACGAGGAGATCACCGCTCTGCTCGATCGGCTCGGAGTCAGGCGGCTCGCCGATTTCGCCCGGCTCGGCGAGAACATGATCCGAGACCGCTTCGGCGAGCGCGGTGCACGTCTGCACGCGCTGGCCGCCGGCGCCGACTCCCGCCCGTTGCCGTCCGGGTCCCCTCCCCCCGAGCTCTCCCGCGAAGTGTCGTTCGAGACGCCGCTCGGTCAGGCCGATCAGGTGGCCTTCGCCGTCCGGCAGACGGCTGACTCCGTCTTCGCCGGGTTGGCCGAGGCGTCTCTGGTCTGCACCGAGGTCCGCATCGATTTCACCGACGATGACGGCGCGGTCTCCACCAGGGTGTGGATGCATCCGACATCCTTCGAAGCCGCAGACCTCGTCGACCGGGTCCGCTGGCAGCTCGAGACGCTGCGCCCCGCCGACTCGGACGCCTCGGATCGGGTGCCAGCCGGCATCGTGACCGTGCGGATCGTCCCCACCCGCACGGACGACAGCCGACACCATCAACCAGGACTCTTCGGACAGGGGCCGGAGGAGCGTCTGCATCACGCGGTCTCGCGCGTACAGGCTCTGCTCGGTCACCGAGGGGTGGTCACCCCCGTGATCGTCGGCGGGCGCCGTATGGCCGATCGCCAGCAGCTGCAGCCCTGGGGCGATCGCGCTCCGATCGAGCGCGATCCTGCGATGCCCTGGCCGGGGAGTCTGCCCGCGCCGCATCCTGCCGAGGTCTTCGCACCCCCACGGCCGATCGCGGTGACGGCGGCCGACCGGTCCATCCCCACCGTCGATGCCAGGGGCGCGCTCTCCGCCGCACCCGCCTTCATCGCGGATGCCGCTGTGCTCTCCTGGGCCGGCCCCTGGCCTCTGCGCGAGCACGGCTGGGATCCGGATGCCGCGCAGAGCGCCCATCGGTTCCAGATCGTCGATGCCGCCCAGCGTGCGTGGCTCGTGCTGTGGGAGGACAAGAGCTGGTGGGCTGAAGGGAGGTACGTCTGATGGGCTGGCAGAACCATCCGGGTATGAGCTGGCGCGAGCTCGAGGAGACGCTGAGCGCCCGCGAACCGGCAGACGGCGTCCCCGTCCGCCCCGATCCGGGTCCGATCAGCAGGAAGAGACAGGCCGAACCGCCTGTTTCCGTCACACGCCCGCAGAATGCCGTCCCCTATGCCGAGCTGCACGCGCACTCCACGTTCTCGTTCCTGGACGGCGCCTCCTCCCCCGAAGACATGCTCCTCGAGGCCGAGCGGCTCGGCCTCACGGCCCTGGCGATCACCGACCACGATGGCTTCTACGGTGCCGCCCGCTTCGCCGAGACGGCGGATGCCGGCGGGTTCGACGTGCAGACCGTGTTCGGTGCCGAGCTGTCGCTGAATCTCACCGCCCCGCGAAAGGGCTCCCCCGATCCACCAGGGGAGCATCTGCTGGTCCTGGCCGGCGGCATCGAGGGCTACCACCGGCTGTCCGGCGCGATCACCCGGGCCCAGCTGCGCGGCGGCGAGAAGGGGCGCCCGCAGTACGACATCGACGAGCTCGCAGCGCTCGCGGACGGTCATTGGACGATCCTCACCGGCTGCCGCAAGGGCGCCGTGCGCAGGGGGCTCGCGGCAGGCGATGCCGCGACCCCGCTGCGCCGCCTCGTCGATCTGTTCGGCCGGGATCGGGTGGCCGTCGAGCTCATCGACCACGGCGACCCGCTGGATTCGCGTCGCAACGACGCGCTGGCCGATCTCGCCCGCACCGAGCGGCTGCCCGTGGTGGCGACGAACAATGTGCACTACGCGGCGCCGGAGCGCGTCGGCATGGCCGAAGCGGTCGCCGCGGTGCGCGCCACCCGCGGCATGGACGAACTGGACGGGTGGCTTCCCGTGCACGGCTCGGCGCATCTGCGCAGCGGAGCCGAGATGACCGAGCGGTTCCGTCGCTTCCCCGGTGCGATCGGCCACGGGCTCGCCATCGCCCGCGACAGCGCCTTCGAACTGCGCAGGGCGCGTCCCGCGCTGCCGCGCATGAAGGTCCCGGACGGGGAGACCCCGATGAGCCATCTGCGTGCGCTGGTCTGGGAGGCGGCCCCTCGGATCTATCCCCGTCTGAACGACGATGGCCGTCGCCGCATCGAGCGGGAACTGAACGTCATCGAGGAGAAGGACTTCCCCGGGTACTTCCTCATCGTGCACGGCATCGTGGCCGAAGCACGCCGCCGCGGCATCCTCTGCCAGGGTCGAGGGTCGGCAGCGGCGAGCGCGGTCTGCTATCTGCTCGGGATCACCGCCGTGGACCCGATCCTGTACCGGCTGCCCTTCGAGCGCTTCCTCGCCACCACCCGCGAAGAGGAGCCGGACATCGACGTCGACTTCGACTCCGACCGACGCGAGGAGATCATCCAGTGGGTGTACGAGCAGTACGGGCGCGAACGAGCCGCACAGGTCGCGAACGTCATCCAGTACCGCCCCAAGAACGCCGTCCGGGACATGGCGAGGGCTCTGGGGCATTCCCCCGGGCAGCAGGACGCCTGGTCCAAGCAGGTCGAGGGGTGGGGCGCCGACCTGCAGCCCGCCGAGGGCCACGACATCCCGGCGCAGGTGCTGGCGTACGCCGGGGATCTACTGAAGGCGCCACGGCATCTCGGCATCCACTCCGGGGGCATGGTGCTCACCGCCAGGCCGGTCGGCGAGGTGGTCCCCGTCGAGCACGCCAGGATGGCGAACCGCACGGTCATCCAGTGGGACAAGGACGACGCGGCCTGGATGGGGCTGGTGAAGTTCGACCTGCTGGGGCTGGGGATGCTGGCGGCCCTGCAGCACTGCTTCGATCTCATCGCCGGGGCCACCGGAGAGCGCTGGACGCTGCAGTCCCTCCCGAAGGAGGAACCGGCGGTGTACGACATGCTGTGCCGGGCCGACTCGATCGGGGTGTTCCAGGTCGAATCCCGGGCGCAGATGGGGCTGCTCCCCCGATTGCAGCCGCGGGAGTTCTACGACCTCGTCATCCAGATCGCCCTCATCCGCCCCGGCCCCATCCAGGGCGGGGCCGTGCACCCGTTCGTACGCCGCAAGCTCGGGCAGGAGGACGTCACCTATGCGCACCCGGTGCTGGAGCCGATCCTGGAGCGCACACTGGGCATCCCCGTGTTCCAGGAGCAGCTCATCCAGATGGCAACGGCGCTCGGCGACTGCGACGCCGACGAGGCCGACCTGCTGCGCCGTGCGATGGGATCCAAGCGAGGGCTGGAGAAGATCGAGCGCATCCGCGAGAAGCTGTACGCCGGCATGGCGCGGCACGGACTCGACGAGGCCACCTCGAACCGGATCTATGCGCAGATCCAGGCGTTCTCGAACTTCGGATTCGCCGAGTCGCATTCGCTGTCCTTCGCGCTGCTCGTCTACGCCAGCTCCTGGCTGAAGCTGCACTATCCCGCCGCGTTCCTCGCCGGTCTTCTGCGCTCTCAGCCGATGGGCTTCTACTCGGCGGCGACGCTCACCTCGGACGCTCGGCGGCATGGCGTCCGCGTGCACCGGCCCGACTTGCATGCCTCGGAGGCGCAGGCTGCGCTCACCCCGCTCGAAGACGGCCGCGGTGCCACCGGACAGGCATCCTGCCTCCTCGACGGGGACCCGGATGCCGCTGTGCGCTTCGACCGGTCGAAACCGGACGAGTCGGCCGATCATCGACGCGACGGCGCGTACGCCGTCCGCCTCGGGCTCTCGGACGTCCGCGGCATCGGGCTGCCGTTCGCGGAGCGGATCGTCGCCGAGCGGGACGAGAACGGTCCCTTCCGCGATCTGAACGACCTCGTCCGCCGCACGGATGCCACCGCCGCACAGGTGGAGGCGCTGGCGACAGCCGGTGCCTTCGAGAGCATGGGGATGAATCGTCGGGAGGCGGCCTGGCTCGCCGGTGCGGCAGCCGAAGACCAGGCTCGCTTCCTGCCGGGCACGGTCGTGGCCGTGCAGCCTCCGTTGTTCCCCGATCAGACCGGATACGAACGGCTGTCCGCCGATCTCTGGGCCACGGGCATCGCGACCGACGATCATCCCCTGACGCACTTCAGAGCGCAGCTGGACGAGCGGGGTGTGCTCGCCTCCGCCCTCCTGGCCGACCATGAGGTGGGCCGTCGCATCGAGGTCGCGGGCCTCGTGACGCACCGGCAACGCCCGGCGACGGCATCCGGCATCACGTTCCTCAACCTCGAGGATGAGCACGGCCTGGTCAATGTGGTCTGCTCACCCGGAGTGTGGAGGCGCTATCAACGGGTCGCCAGAGACTCCCCCGCGCTCATCGTCCGCGGCATCCTGGAGCGCTCGACCGAGGGCGTCGTGAATGTGCTCGCCGACGCGTTCGAGGATCTGCGCACGGGCCTCCAGCACCGCTCGCGCGACTTCCGCTGACGGCTGACGGCTGACGGCTGACGGCTGACGGCTGACGGCTGACGGCTGACGGCTGACGGCTGACGGCTGACGGCTGACGGCTGACGGCTGACGGCTGACGGCTGACGGCTGACGGCTGACGGCTGACGGCTGAGTTCACCAGAAGCGGTCGGGTTCCCTCTCGGGCAACGGGTCCGATCCCCAGCGGTCGGATTCGTCCTTCGCCGCCCCGGCCGCGGCATCCGCCCCGCGCAGCGCGATGTCGGCATCGAATGCCGCCGATCGCACCGCATCGACCTTGACGGCCGTCCGCGGGCCGTCGGCCGTCGATGTCACGGTCGTTGTCAGGACCCGGCCCTGCCAGACCGACAGCTCCGCGGACGGTTCCTCGGCACGCTGGTAGCGCACTCCCGTCTCGAGGTCCGTGATCGCGACGACCATGCTCGTCCCGCCGACGAGGTCCAGCTGTTCGGCGACCTCGACGCGGTGACCGACCGGGATGGGCGCAGAGGCCGCCAGCACGAGGGTTCTGTCCATGAGACCACTCTAGGAACTTCGCCTGTGGAGCGCACTCGGAATCGGCGTCAGACCGAATCCTCTCGTCGTTCCTCGTCCGGCACGTCGATCGACTGCTCGAACACGTCCGCGACGTCGGCGTGGATGCTCGCGGCATCCGGAGTCCGATCGCCGAACGGCTGCTCCACGTCGTCCGGATCGTCCAGGAGTTCGCGTTCCTGCTCCCAGCGATCCGGTCCAGGCGTCTCCTGGTCGATCGGTTCCTCATTCCGCTCACGCATCGCAGGCTCCTTCCGTGCGTTCGCTTCCATAAAAGTCCAGGATGCGCCCGCGCGGCGAGATCCGCGAGGGGGCAGCGCGCAGCACCGCGATCGTCAACCGGGTCCGCGATCTCGCTCCTGCCTCGTACGGTGGCCGCACAGGACGAAGGGAGCAGACATGAGCGACGCAGAACGCGGGAACACCAAGCACGGTCCCGCTCTCGACGATCAGATGGAGCAGGAGTCGCGCGGCATGGTGCAGGGGCACGGCCGACCCCACGCCGAAGAATTCCGCGAGACCGAGCCTCTCCCCGATGACACGGACGCCGCCGAGGTCGAGCAGGCGTTCACCCAGGACGAGCCGGATGCCGATCATGACTGAGCTCTCCGAGATCACGGACCTCCTGCGCCAGCGGGGCCCTTGGACCGCCGCGTACGTGGACGGCCCAGGAGCCGAGCCGCAGGTCGTCGAAGAGAAGAAGCAGGATGCCGTCCGACGCGGCCACGAGGATTCCGGTGCGCCTGAGGCGGATGCCGAGGCGATCGCATCCGCGCTGCGCTCGGGAACCGGTCTGCCTTCCCCGTCGGCGCGATACCTGATCGCCAAAGACGGTCAGGTCGTGCTGGATGCGCCGTTGGAGGGCGCTCGCCACGGGGCGGAGATCGCCGCGCACGGTCCGGTGCCGCCGCTGCGCCCTCTCCTGTCTCATCAGGGCGACGATGTCGAATATCTCGTCGTCGAGACGGGTCGCGAGGGCGCCCAGCTGCGGTGGGAGCGGGCCGGGAGGTCATCCGGTGCGGCCCTCGACATCGAGGGCCGCACCGATGCGCTGCCCAAGGTCCAGGCCGGCGGCTGGTCGCACGCCAAGCACCAGCGCACGTCGGAACAGATCTGGAAGCTCAATCAGCGCGAGGTCGCCGAGGCCGTCGACCGGACCGTCCGCGAGGTTCGCCCTGCCTTCATCGCGATCGCCGGGGATGTTCGTGCCCGGCAGCTCCTGATCGCGGATCTCGCCGAGGAGAGCCGTGGGATCGCCGTCGAAGTCGATGCCCACACGCGCGCCGCCGGATCCGACGACGGCGCCCTCGAATCGAGGATCGAGGAGGAGCTGGACCACATCGAAAACCGACGACGTCGCAACGGCCAGAGAGCGCGCGCAGACCGCCAACGGGAGACGCGGCGCCCACGGCATCCCAGAGATCATGACCGCCCTGCAGGAGGCCGCGGTCGACACGCTCGTGCTCGACGAGCGGCTCTGGGACGACGATCGCACCCTGGACGCGCTCGCCGACGTCCCCTGGGTCGATGACGGCGACCGACTCGGTGTCGGCTCTCTCGGCCGGATCCCCGCGGCCGATGCACTGGCCAGGGCCGCCCTGCTCACCGACGCGCGCGTCCTGGTGGAGCAGGACGACTTCGAAGAGCCGGACGAGGAGCGCGAGCAGCGCGCCACCCGCGAACCACTGGCCGTCCTGCGCTGGCCGGCTGCGTGAACCTCAGCCCAGCAGATCGGCCGTCGCGGCCAACCAGCGGTCTGCGACGATGCGGTGGCCGTGCGGCGTCGGATGGATGCCGTCTCCGGCGATCTCCTCCGGGCTGCTCTCCTGCGCGTGCGCGATGAGAGGAGCATCCAGCGCGACGAAAGTCGCACCGAACTCGTCGGCCAGACGGCGCTCGATCTCGATCTTCGGGTCGAGATCCTCGCGGAATCGCAGCTTGTCCGTCACCGGCAGCAGGAACGGCTCGAGCATGACGATGGCGGCATCCGTGCGCTGCCGGATGGCCGCGAGGATGGTGCGCAGGTTGGCTTCGAACTGCTCCGCGCTGGTGGCGTCGTCATCATCGTATCGACGCCAGACGTCGTTGATCCCGATCAGGATGCTGACGACATCAGGGCGCTCATCGATGCAGTCCGCATCGAGACGGGCGATCAGATCGCCCGTCCGGTTCCCTCCGATCCCGCGGTTGACGACCTGCAGCTCCGGATGGGATTCGCCGAGACGGCCGGCGATCACGCGGACGTACCCGTCGCCGAGCTGGTCAGGGTCGTCTCGTCGTCCGGCATCGGTGATGCTGTCGCCGAAGAAGAGGATGGTGCGGGCGCGAGCGTCGCTGCTCATTCGTAGGTGATCCGTCCTGGTCGGGATGTCGCGGGCTCGATCGAGCCGCGGCCATCCTATCGACCGGCCGCACACCCTCTGCGCGATCGTTCAGCTTGGCTCGCCTACCGTGGGAGCCATGACGTCGAGCGCCGAGAATCTCAACGCCATCGCCGCCTGGGCGGTCTCCCTCATGGAGACCCTGGGTGGACCGGGAGCCGGTCTCGCGATCGCCCTGGAGAACCTGTTCCCTCCCCTGCCCAGCGAGGTCATCCTGCCGTTGGCGGGGTTCACCGCGCACCAGGGTTCGCTGAGTCTGGTCTCGGTGCTGATCTGGACGACCGTCGGATCGATCGTCGGTGCGCTGGCGCTGTACGGCCTGGGTGCATGGCTCGGCCGACGGCGGCTGTTCGCGATCGCCGAGCGGATGCCGTTGATCAAGATCGAGGACGTCGAACGTGCCGAGGCCTGGTTCCTGCGGCACGGCTCCAAGGCGGTGTTCTTCGGCAGGATGATCCCCATCTTCCGAAGCCTGATCTCGATCCCGGCCGGCGTCGAGCGGATGCCTCTGCTGCGTTTCACTCTGCTGACCACCGCGGGCAGCGCGATCTGGAACACCATCTTCGTCATGGCCGGCTATCTGCTCGGGGCGAACTGGCACATCGTCGAGGAGTACGCCGGAATCTTCCAGAAGCTCGTCATCGCCGCTGTCGTGATCGCGATCGTCGCGTGGATCATGCTGCGCGTACGGCAGATCCGCCGCGACCGCGCTGCGGTCCGACGCGACGGCGAACTGCAGGCGAGCGCCGCTGCCGCCGACCGGGCAGAATGAGGGCATGGTCCTTTCCCTGATCGAGCGGGAGCTGGCCTCGGCAGGCCGGTCTGGATCATCGACGTGAGGGCGCTCGCCCTGACGGCACGCACCGGGCGCCTGTACTTCGCCGTGCAAACCGCAGCCGGGGCTGCGTGGTGGCTCGGCGTGTGGCTGATCCCTGCTGTGCGGTCGGCGACGCTCGGGGCTCTCGACCCCCTTGTCCTGGCCGTGCTCGACATCCCCCTGTTCGTGATCGCTTCGGCGCTCGTCGCGTGCGGGCTGCGATGGGCCGTGTGGATCGTCGTACCGTGGACGAGCCTGGTCGCGGTGTGCATGGCGGCGTACGCAACGCTGACCGGCACCGCCGGTTGGGGAGCGCTGCTCATGGTCGCGGCCGCCGCGGGCAGCGTCATGGCGGGCATCCTCGTCCTGTGCGGCCGCCTGCCGAGCGAGCGGATGATCGTGGGACCGTTCGCGTTCCGTGCAGCGCCGGAGGCGGGCGCGCACGTGGCGCGCACCGTCGGGCAGCTGTCCCTGTTCTGGGGCGTCTTCCTGGTCGCCCTCCCCGCTCTGATCGTCGCGGTGGAGCATCGTTGGGGGCTCGTGGCTCCGGTGATGCCCGCGATCAGGATCGCCGGCGGCGTTCTCCTGGTCGCCGCGAGCACGCTGGGCATCTGGTCAGCGCTGACGATGGCGACGCGCGGCGCGGGTACGCCGCTTCCCTCCGCGATGCCCCGGCGGCTCGTCGTCGCGGGACCGTACCGCTGGGTGCGCAACCCCATGGCGGTCGCCGGGATCGCGCAGGGCGTCGCGGTCGGCATGCTTGTCGGCTCCTGGCTCGTGGTCCTCTACGCGCTCAGCGGATCGCTGGTGTGGAACACGCTCGTCCGACCGCACGAGGAGGCGGACCTCGAAAGCCGATTCGGTCAGGAGTACGCCGGCTACCGGGCCCGTGTGCGGTGCTGGATGCCGGGGCGACCGTTCGCGGTGCCGGTCAGTCCGGGCCGTCGATGACTTCATCGACGAGAGCGATCCCGCCCGACGAGTTCGCCGAGTTCATCAGATCCTGAATCCACTGCGGGTTCAGGTCCGGCGGCTCGGGCTCGTCGAAGATGAACTGCAGCGGGATCGACGGGTGCAGCCAGATCGTGGACCTTCCCCGTGGTTGATTCTCGGGGTGCCGCCAGGACATCGTGAAGCCCTCGTGCCTCCGGAGCTTCGTCGTCACGACGACCTTCAGATGCGCGAGGGTCCGGTCGTCCAGGACGATGGGACGATTTTCGCCGTCATAGATCAGCTGGCCCATGTCCGAACGCTACGCTCAGCATCCCTCGTCCGCCAGTGGGATCGCCGACTTCGGTCAGCTCGTGAGAGCCGTCGCGACCTGCAGATCTTCGACGAGGCGGCGCCGGATGAAGGGGGTTGCGCACGCGGATTGTCCTGGTCCAGCGCTTCGCTGTCAACGGGCGCGACGACGCCGGCGGGGTGCATCACACTGAGGGCGATGACGATGGGAGAACACCATGTCCGACCCTCAAGCCCTGCCCGATGACGAGCGTCTCGTGAACGCCGATGGCGTGGACCCCGACATCCCCACGACCGACGCGCGACCGGACCCGGACGACACCTCGCCGGCAGAAGAGGATGCCGACGAGGACACGATCGAGGTCGAGGATCTGCCGTAGCGGAGCTCGCGGTGACTGCTCAGGCGTCCGGTGCGTCGAGAACCTCGTCCACCAAAGAGATGCCGCCCGTCGAGTTCGCCGAGTGCATGAGCGCCTCGATCCACTTCGCGTTCAGCTCCGGCGCCTCCGGCTCGTCGAACGTGAACCGCAGCGGGATCGACGGGTGGATCCAGATCGTGGAGCGCCCGACGGCGTCTCCCTCCGGGTGCTGCCAGGACAGCGTGAACGATTCCTGCCGACGCAACTTCGTCGCGATGACGACTTTGAGGTGCGCGAGGGCGCGATCCTCAATGTGGATCGCATCATCGGACGCGCCGTAGTGAAGTGTGCCCATGGGGCGACGGTACCCCATTCCGGTCGCCGACGTATCACTGGACATTCCGGATTCGTTCGTCAAGGGGCTGTCGATGCGAGCATCCGGCTTTCTAGCATCCGAATATGGTCGATCGCTACGTCGAAGCCTTCCATCAACTGTCCGCAGAGGCCAACGACGCAGGTCTGATGCGTCGTCGATATGGGTTCTATTGGGCGATGATCCTGTTCTGGACGCTGACCACGGCGGCGATTCTGGTGGCGGTCGTCCTATTGGGCGAATCATGGTTCCAACTCGTGCTCGCGGCCCTGCTGGGAGTCGCGATGGCTCAGCTCGGATTCCTCGGCCATGAAGCGGCCCACCAGGAGGTCTTCGCCTCGCCGCGCTGGAACGAGTGGGTGGCGAGAGTGCTGGCCGGACTGTTCACCGGGCTCAGCTACGGATGGTGGGTGAACAAGCACAGTCGCCACCACGCGAACCCGAACAAGGAGCGCGAGGACCCGGATGCCGCGCCGGGAGTACTCTCGTTCACTCCGGAGGGCACCGATCAGCGCACCGGATGGGCGGCGAAGCTCGCCCGCTACCAGGGCTACTATTTCCTGCCGCTGCTGTTGTTCGAAGGTTTCTCCCTGCACGTCGATTCGTTCCGGACCATCCTCACCGGCAAGCACGTCACGCATCGGTGGGCCGAGATCCTGTTCGTCGGGATCCGGGTGTTCGGCTATCTCGCGCTCCTGTTCATCGTGCTGCCGGTCGGCATGGCGATCGCGTTCGTCCTCGTGCAGGTGGCCGTGTTCGGTTTCCTGCTCGGCGGGGCGTTCTCCCCGAATCACATCGGAATGCCCACTGTCCCCCACGACGCGGACATCGACTTCCTGCGACGACAGGTGTACATGTCCCGCAATGTGCGCGGTGGTCCGCTCGTCCACTTCTTCATGGGCGGGCTGGAGTACCAGGTGGAGCATCATCTGTTCCCCATGGCACCGCGCCCGAATCTCCCTGCACTGCAGAGGCTGGTCCGGAGGCACTGCGCGGACAACGGCATCCCGTACGCGGAGACCTCGCTCGGCGAGGCGTTCCACATCATCATCGCCTATCTGAATCAGGTGGGTCTGAAGAACCGCGATCCCTATACGTGTCCGCTCGTTCGCCAGTACCGTGGCTGACATTGGAGGCACCATGAAGGTAACCATCAATCCGACCACCTGCATCGCGTCGGGAAACTGCAGTCGCACGGCGCCGAAGGTCTTCGCGAACCGCGAGGAGGACGGTGGATTCGTCAGCATCCTCGATGAGAGCCCTCCCGAGTCGGAATGGGCGGCCGTCCGAGAGGCCGAGGATCTCTGTCCGTCGGCGACGATCCGGGTCGAAGAGGACGAGACCTGACCCACCGGCACGGATCCGGCTGCGCGACCGGCTCGAGCGGTACCTTGTGAGCGTGTCGACGCAATCGTGGCGCGGGAGAGCGCCGGGCTCCCCCGCAGCCCTGGATGCAGCGCTCCGGGACATCGACTGGGCGATCCCGCCGGCCTGTTCCGTGCCTTCGCGGTTCGCTGCGCCGAGTGGCGAGCTGGCGGTCGTCTCCCTGGGCGACCCCGCGCAGCCGCGCGTGGTGCTGGTGCCCGGTGCGACGGGATCCAAAGAGGATTTCGCGCTGATGCTGCCGATCATCGCTCAAGCAGGTTACTTCGTGCAATCGTTCGACCTGGCAGGTCAGTACCAGTCCCACAGAGCCGGCGAAGGATCGGCGTACACGTATCAGCTCTTCATCGACGACCTGATCGCCTTCCTCGAAGCAGGCGGTCCCGCACATCTCCTCGGCTACTCCTTCGCCGGGACGATCGCTCAGCTCGTGGCTGTTCGGCGGCCTGACCTGCTGCTGTCGCTCGCGCTGCTGACCACGCCGCCGAGCTCGGGCAATGTGTTCGCACGCATGCGCGTGCTGGGCCCGATCGCGCCGATCGCGAGCGCGCGACGCGGTGCCGCGCTCATGATCTGGGGCATCGTGACCAACAGGAATCGCGTTCCGCCGCGACGTCTCGAGTTCGTGCGGTCGCGGTTCGCGCTCACCAGTCGACGCAGTGTCGAGGAGATCGTCGGACTGATGATGGCTTCTCCCGATCTGCGCAGCCGCGTGCGGGAGCTGTCGGTGCCCAAGCTCGTCGCCGCCGGATCACGTGATCTGTGGCCGCTTTCGGCGCACGAGCAGTTCGCGCGCGACATCGGTGCGGAGTTCCGCGCCTATCCGACCGGACACAGCCCCAGCGAGACCACGCCGCACCAGCTCAGTGCGGATCTGCTCGAACTCTACGCCAGAGCCCGCCGCTGAGTCACCGGCCGGGCGGCGATGCGACGCTTGCTCGACGACGCGCCTGGCGTCGCCGATGCGGAGCTTCCTCTGGCATGTGGAGCCGGACGGTGGGGAGCACCCAGCTCAGTCGACGACGGAGCGAGCTCCAGTTCTGGAAGGGGCGCGCTGACACGTCGACGACGAGACCGCGATCGCGCAGCACCGTCATGTCGGGACGCACATGGAAGGCGAGGTCGAAGTCATCGTGGATGTGCGGTTCATCGCGGTGGACCTCTTCGCTCAGCATCCGCCACGCTCGAGAGCGCATCGCCATGTTCGAGCCGAACAGGGGCGCGTGGCCGAGGAACGGCGTGAGCACCGCGTACATGCCGCCGATGTAGAGGTGCCTGCCCATCCAGTGCACCAGTGGCGTCGCGCCGTAGAAACGAGGGTCGCCCGTGAGGAAGTCGAGCTCGGCACGGGCCTCGAACGTCCGAGCGATGCGCTCGATCCACTCGGGACCCGGTCGGGAATCGGCATCCAGCCTCGCGATGATGTCGCCCGTGGCCGCGTCGTACCCTGCGGATGCGGCCTGGGGAATGCCGGGGACGGGTTCCGTGACGAGGCGTGCGCCGTACCGTTCGGCTATGGCTGCCGTCTCGTCGGTGCTGCCGTTGTCGACCACGACGATCTCGTCCGGTCTGCGAGCCTGCTCGCCCAGGGCGCGAAGGCACACCTCCAGCATGCGCGCGTCGTTCCGCACCGGGATCACCACGGAGACGGAGAGGAGGTCGAACGTCATCGTCCTCCTATTGTGCGCGTCCGGCCGCTGGGACGGGAGAGTCCGGCACGCGCGTGCCGCGCGTATCGCTCGTCAGCACGATCGCCACGCCCGCGCCGCACAGGGCGAAGCCCAGGAGCGTCACGATCGTGAGCGGCTCGCCGAGCAGGAGCGCTCCCGCGGCCGCGGTCGTCGGAGCGACGAGGAACAGCAGCGCATTCAGCGCCGTGATGCCGATTCGGCGCAGGAGCCACCAGTACAATCCGTATGCCGTGAGCGTGGGAAACGCGGCGGCGAAGCCGGCCGCGGCCCAGAACGCCGTGGATGCCGGGGGCGCAAGCACTCCGAAGACTGCCGCGACAACCACCAGCGCCAGTGCGGTCGCGGTCACGTGGATGGTCAGGGTGACGAGTGTCCCGGTCCTGGACGCAGAGCGGCGCTGGAGGAACGTGCCGATGATCAGGCACGCCATCGCGAGGGCCGGCCAGAGGTAGGCGGCGGGGTGCGCAGTGGAGTCTTCGAGCTGGGAGCGCACGACCAGCAGAACCCCGACCGCCCCGACGAGGAGCCCGATCCACTGCGCCCCGCGGACTCGCAGACCCAGCAGCGGGCCGACCAGCATCGCGACGACGAGAGGTTGCACGGCATCGATCAGTGCCGTGGTGCCGGTGGCGACGCCTTCCGCGACCGCCGCGTACACCGCAGTGCAGTAGCCGAACTGCGCGCAGTGTCCGATGAGTGCTTGGCGGCGCACGTCCGCACGCGCGACCTCGCGGGCGGCACCCGTGGTGAGCACGACGACGAGCAGGACCACCGCGAGCGGTACGAACCGCCACACGAGCAGCGTCAACGGCGAGACGTCTTCCGTGGCGATCGCCGGAACGAGGAACCCGGAACTCCAGCTCACGACGAAGGCTATGGCGGCCGCCGCAGTTGTCGCCGCCCGAAGTACACCGATCTGTTTACTCATGATTTCGACTATACAGATTGGTATAGTTAAGTCCATGGTCGCCACCGTCCCCGAACTCGCCCCGCTCACGCCGGGCGCCACCCGCGTACTCGACGCCGCCTCGCGGCTCTTCTACGAGCGCGGCATCCACGCGGTCGGCGTCGACACCATCGCCGAGGCCGCCGGCGTCACGAAGAAGACGCTCTACGACCGATTCGGATCCAAAGAGGCTCTCGTGGTCTCGTATCTTCAGCACCGGGATTCCCGCTGGCGCGCGCACGTCGCCGAGCACCTCGCCGCGGCACCCACCCCTGGACCTGATCGAGTGCTCGCGGTGTTCGACGCGGCGATCAGCTGGTCGGACGAGAACAGCCCGAAGGGATGCAGCGCGATCAATGCCCGCGCTGAGATCGGCGACGGTCACGACGGGCATCCGGTGTTCCCCGAGGTCTCCCGCCAGAAGAAGTGGCTGCTCGAACTGTTCGACGAGCTGTGCCGCGAGTCGGGCGTCGCCGATGCGGAGTCGACGGCGCAGGCGATGATGCTGCTCTACGAGGGCGCGATCGTCACCGTGGGGATGGAGACCTTCCCGCAGCCGTTCGAGGCGGCGCGGCGACTCGCGAAGGGGATGCTCGAACGCGAGCTCGGCTGACGACCAGGGCGGCCGATTTCGACTCTTGACACGCCCTCAAGGCCTCGCTAGCGTATTGCTCATACGTAGAAGCAATGCGAATTCTTCAACGCCCGACCGGTCATACGTATGAGCATTCCCGGAAAATCGGCGGGCACATCCAGTCAAGGGAGACAGGAATGTCTAGAACGTCACGCACCGTCGCCGTGCTCACGGCGCTCGCGCTCGCCACGGGATTGAGCGCTTGCTCGCCCGAGACCGCGACCTCGAGCGCTCGCACCGACACGATCGTCTACGGCAAGTCGGACGGCGGCACCACGTACGTGCGCAACTACAACGTGCTCGGGCCGGCCACCGAGAAGGCCCCGAACTCCGAACTCATCTACGAGCCCCTCGCCCGTGTCGACTACAGCGACGGCGCCCTGGTGAAGCCCTGGCTCGCGGAATCGCTCGGCTTCGACGAGGCCGGAACGACGCTCACGATCACCTTGCGCGATGATGTGACGTTCTCGGACGGCGACGCCTTCGACGCCGACGATGCGGCGTACTCGCTATCGCTCCCGCTCGAGAACCCCGCACTCAACCTCGCAGGAGTCACCTACACTTCGGTCGAGAAGGTCGACGACCTCACCGTCGCGGTCACCTTCGACTCCCCCTCTTTCGCCGCCCTCAACCAGTTCGCGTCGAGCTCGCTGCCGATGGTGCCGAAGCACATCTGGGAAGAGCAGGACCTCACGACCTGGACGAATCCCGACCCCATCGGCACCGGGCCGTTCACGCTCGACGCCTTCGCCGCGCAGCAGGTCACACTCAAGGCGCGCGACGGGTACTGGGGAGGCGAGATGCCCATGACCTACTTCAAGATCCTCGCCACCAACGGCGAGACCGTGAAGGCGCAGCTGCTTCGCGGGGACGTCGACTGGGCGCCAACCGGATGGCCGGGCGCCGAGGAGGAGTTCGTGGCGAAGAACCCGGAGACGAACCTCTATCAGCTCTACGCCACCGGCGGTGCGTACTCGATGATGTACAACACGGCACAGGCCCCGTTCGATGACGCGAATCTGCGGAAGGCGCTCGCGTTGTCGATCCCGCGCTCCGACATCACCGCGACCCTCAACCGCCCCGGCACCGAGGCAGGACCGACCGGTCTTGTGGACGAGATCTACGAGGAGTGGATCGCCCCGGAATACCGCGGGGTCGTACAGGAGGTCGATGAGGATGCCGCGAAGGCCGCGCTCGCCGCGAGCGGCTACGAGGTGGTGGACGGCGCTCTTGTGAAGGACGGGCAGACCTTCACGCCCCGCCTCTCCTTCAATCAGGACTTCGGCTGGAACGCCTACGCGGACATCATGATCAACAGCTGGCAGAAGGTGCTCGGCATCTCCGTGGCGCCGGCCGGCGCCCCAGGGGCGACGCTCTACGACCAGCAGAAGACAGGAGAGTTCGATCTCACGATCGCGACGACCGGCGGTGCGGGCGTGTACGGCGTCTACAGCTTCCTCGACAGCCGCTATGCGGAACCGATCGGCACGTCCGCCGCGACGAACATCGGCCGCTGGAACGATCCGGAGACCGACGAGATCCTCACGGGCATGACCCAGGCCTCCGACGTGGAGACGATGAAGTCGCTCGCGCTCGATATGCAGAAGATCGTCGTGGACGAGGTTCCGTTCACGCCGCTCTACAACTCCTACTGGTTCGTCGATGTGAACGCGTCGAACTGGACCGGCTGGCCGACGCCCGAGGACTTCACCGCCGTGCCGTTCCCGAGCCTCGGTCCGGACACGGTCCTGACGCTGCTCTCGCTCGAGCCCGCATCATGACGAGCACCGCCAGCGCGGTCTCGGCGGCCGCGGCCGACACCGCGCCCGCCGAGTCCCCGCGCGCGCCGAGGAAGCGCAAGCGCGGACGGTTCCTGTTCCGCCGCCTCGGCTTCTATCTCGTGGCCGCGTGGTCGGCGATCACGCTCAACTTCATCATCCCGCGCCTGATGCCCGGCGACCCGTCGGCCGCGATCATCGATCAGCTCGAGCGGGTGAGCGGGCAGTCGCTGCCGCCGGACACGCTCGTCTCGATCCAGGGTCTCTTCGGCAACCCGGACGACAACCTGTTCGAGCAGTACGTGGCGTACCTCGGCCAGCTGGCGCGCTTCGACCTGGGCGTGTCCATCGTGAACTTCCCGGTGCCCGTCGCCGATCTCGTGGCGGCGGGCCTCCCCTGGACGCTGCTGCTGGTCGGCACCACCACGGTCGCGGCCTTCGTCCTCGGAACAGCCCTCGGCGTCGCTGCAGGATGGCGCGCCGGCACCCGCTTCGACGCGATCGTCACACCGCTCACGACCTTCCTCTCGTCCGTCCCGTACTTCTGGGTGGCGCTGCTCGCCCTCTGGGCGTTCGGCTTCGTCCTCGGTTGGTTCCCGCTCGCGGGCGGCTACGACCCCAACATTCCGATCTCGTTCGACCCTGCATTCATCGCGAGCGTCCTGCAGTACGGCGCGCTGCCCGCAGCCACGATCGTGTTCTCCGCCTTCGGCGGCTGGATGCTCGGCATGCGCAACATGACGGTCACGACGGTCGGAGAGGACTACGTCCTCCTCGCCCAGGCGAAGGGCCTCTCCCCCGCCAGGGTGCGGTGGCGCTACGCCGCCCGCAACGCGATGCTGCCCCAGTTCACGGGTTTCGCGATGGCGCTGGGCGGTGTGGTCGGCGGAGCCCTGCTCACGGAGATCGTGTTCAGCTATCCCGGCATCGGGTATCTCCTCTTCTCCGCGCTGCAGAAGCGCGACTACCCGGTCATGCAGGGTGTCTTCCTGCTCGTCACCTTCACGGTGCTCGTCGCGAACCTCATCGCCGACTCCGTGTACGTCTGGCTCGATCCCCGCGTCCGAGAGGAGAGCTGAGGTCGTGAAGTACAACATCTTCGGCAACGGCAAGGTCGCCTTCGGGGTGGTCCTGCTCTCGTTCTTCGTGCTCCTCGCCGTGTTCGGACCGTGGTTCACCGGCTCCGTCCTGGGTCTCGATGCGCGTGCCAACGACATCACGGCGATCGCCGCTCCGCCGAGTGCCGAGCACCCGCTCGGCACCACCCAGTTCGGTCAGGACGTGCTGGCCCAGGTGATCGAGGGCGCACGGGGTTCGATGTTCGTCGGATTCCTCGGTGCGACCATCGGCACGACCATCGCGGTACTGATCGGCGTCCCCGCCGGGTACTTCGGCGGCACCACGGGGAATTTCCTGAACTTCCTGACCAATCTGTTCCTCGTGATGCCCGTGCTGCCGCTCATCTTCGTCCTCGCCGGCTACCTGCAGGGAACGGGGCTCGTCATGATCGCGTTCATCATCGGCGTGTTCGGCTGGGCCGGGGGCGCTCGCACCCTGCGCGCCCAGGCCATGAGCGTGAGCAACCGCGACTTCGTGCAGGCCATGCGCATGCTCGGCGAATCCGACCGCCGTCTCATCTTCACCGAGGTGATGCCCCACCTCTACGGCTGGATCGCGTCCATGTTCCTCGGCGGGCTGATCGGGGCGGTCATGGCCGAGGCGGGGCTCGCGTTCCTCGGCGTCTCCGACTCGTCCGCGATCAGCTGGGGGACGATGATCCAGGCCGCCCAGCAGCAGAGCGCCGTGCTCCGCGGCCTGTGGTGGTGGTTCGTCCCGCCTGGGCTGTGCATCGCACTCGTCGGCACGGCAGCGGCCCTCATCAACTTCGGGGTGGATGAGCTCGCGAACCCGAAGCTCCGCTCGGCATCCCGCCGCGTGGCGAAGCGCACGGCCGCCGTGCAGCGCGCCGCCCTCGTCCCGGAAGGGGTCTGACATGACGTTCACCCAGACGATGCGCGACGGCGGGACAGCCGTCACGACGGCATCCGACATCGTGCTCGACGTCGACGGGCTCTCGGTGGAGTACGCGAGCGCCGGGGCACCGGTCCGCGCCTGCACCGACGTGACCTTCCAACTGCGCCGCGGGGAGATCCTCGGTGTCGTCGGCGAGTCGGGTTCGGGGAAATCCACCCTCATCACGGCGCTGACGCGGTTGCAGCGACCGCCGGCCGTCACCACGAGTGGTCGCATCGTGTTCCATCCGCAATCCGGCAGGCCTGGTATCGACCTCGTGCAGCTCAAGCCGCGCGCGCTGCGGTCACTGCGATGGACGAGTCTCTCGATCGTGCTGCAGAGCGCGATGGACGCACTCAATCCGGTGATGCGCGTTGGCGAGCAGTTCGTCGACGTCCTCCGCGTCCACGACCGCTCGATGAGCCGCGCGGCCGCATGGGCCGAGGCCAGGCGCCTGCTCGGCCTGGTCGGCATCTCCGCGGACCGCGCCAGGAGCTATCCGCACGAGCTCTCCGGCGGCATGCGCCAGCGCGCGACGATCGCGCTCGCTCTGGCATGCCGACCGGAGCTCGTGGTCATGGATGAGCCGACGACCGCTGTCGACGTCGTCATGCAGCGGCAGATCCTCGCGCAGGTGCTGCGGCTGCGTCGAGAGTTCGACTTCGCGGTGGTGTTCGTGACCCACGATCTCTCGCTGCTGCTCGAACTCGCCGATCGCATCGCGGTGATGTATGCCGGACGGATCGTCGAACTGGCCTCGGCACAGGACCTCTACCGGACGCCGATGCACCCGTACACGCGGGGCCTGCGCGATTCGTTCCCCCCGTTGCACGCTCCGCTCGAGCGGCTCGAAGGAATCCCCGGAACGCCACCCGATCTCAGGGCCCTCCCCTCGGGGTGTCCCTTCGCACCGCGCTGCCCGGCGGTGATGGAGCGATGCCACCAGCACCTCCCCCTTCTGACCCCGCGCGGCGACCGCTCGGCCGCCTGCCATCTCCACGATGAGGAGCTCGTCCGATGAACGAACCGGTGCTCGAAGCCGTCGACGTGGCGAAGCACTTCGCCGTCGCGAACTCCGTCGGCGACTCCTCCGTCGTGCGCGCCGTGGAGGGCGCCAGCATCCGACTCGAACCGGGCCGCATCACCGCCGTCGTCGGGGAGAGCGGAAGCGGGAAGACGACGCTCGCGCGCCTCCTGGCCCGCTTCTACGAGCCGACCTCCGGGCAGATCCGACTCGACGGCGTGACCGTCGCCGGAGACGGCATCCGCAGGTCGACGGTGCCGAAGTCGTACCGGAAGGCGGTGCAGCTCATCTTCCAGGACCCCTTCGGGTCCCTCAACCCGCTCCACCGGGTGCGTCACAACCTCGAACGAGCGGTGCGTCTGCATCACGGTCGCCTCGGCAGGACGGAGGTCGATCGCCGCCTGGCGAGCCTCCTCGAGCGCGTGAGCCTCACGCCGGCGAGCGACTACCTCGACAAGTTCCCGCACGAGCTCTCCGGTGGCCAGCGCCAGAGGGTCGTCATCGCCAGGGCGCTCGCGGTCGAACCGCGCGTGCTGCTCGGCGATGAGCCCATTTCGATGCTCGACGTGTCCATCCGACTCGAGATGCTCAATCTGCTCGACAAGCTGCGACGCGAGGACGGCCTCGCGCTCCTGTACATCACGCACGACATCGCGAGTGCGCGCTATCTGTGCGACGACATCGTCGTGATGTACGCGGGCCAGATGGTGGAGGCGGGTCCGAAGGATGCCGTCATCTCCGATCCGCAGCATCCGTACACGAAGCTGCTCGTCGAGTCGTCGCCGGATCCGCACCGGACCACGGCCACGGATCGCGACGACATCTTCGGGGCCGCCGACGAGCTCGGCGAGCCGCCGAGTCTCATCGACCCGCCGCCGGGATGCCGGTTCCATCCGCGATGCCCCTTCGCGATGGAGAAGTGCCGCACGACTCCCCCTCCCCGCGCTCAGCTGGCCGACGGCCGATGGGCCGACTGCTGGCTGCACGACGAGGGACGAGCCGATGAACTCGCCCACGCCACGATGACGGAACGCATCACACGAAAACTGACGGAGGAACCCCGATGACCAGCACCAACGGACGCCAGCGCGCGGCCAGGCAATCGGATGTCGCGGCGCTCGCCGGGGTCTCCCAGTCGGCGGTGTCCCGCGTGATCAGCGGAGACGCGGATTCGCGGATCCCCGAGGAGACGCGCCGTCGCGTGCTCGATGCCATCGCGACGCTCGGCTACGTGCCGAACCCGATCGCGCGGAACCTCCGCGGAAAGCGCACGCAGCTGCTCGGCGTGCACACGTTCGAGGCGCTGTTCCCCAACGCCCGCGAGAGCTTCTACTTCGAGTTCCTCCTCGGCATCGAGGAGCGCGCGGAGGAGACTCGTCACGACCTCGTGCTGTTCAGCTCGACGGGCGACGGCGGCGGTGCGCGGAAGATCTACCGCGACGAGACCAACCGGCTCACGATCGCCGACGGCAGCGTGCTGCTCGGCATGTCTCCCGATCGCGACGAGCTCGCGCGGCTCTGGCACGAGGGCTACCCCTTCGTCCACATCGGCCGGCGCGAGGTGCTCGGGGCCCCGTTCCCGTGCATCATCCCGGACTATCGGCGGGCATCCGCCGAGATCGTCCGTCGGCTGCACGACCACGGGCACCGGTCCTTCGCCTTCATCCGCGAGTCGATCGAGGGCGAGCCGTATGAGGACCGTCGCGACGGCTACCGGACCGCGGTGACCGAGCTCGGCATCCGTGATGTCTCCCCCGGGTTCCTCTATGACGAGAGCGGGCTCTCCGATGCCGTCATCGAGGGCTTCGTCGACGGCACCGTGACCGCTGCCGTGGTGGAGAGCGAACGGATCGCGGAGACGCTCCGCGGGCAGCTGGTCGCTCGCGGACTGTCGATTCCGGACGATGTGTCCGTCGCCGTCCTCGAGGACACCTCCGGTGCCGGTGTGCGCTGGGACGACCTGCGCATCCCGCGCAAGGAGATCGGACGGATCGCGGTCGAGCGGCTCATCGAGATGGTCGACGATCCGGATGCCCCGCGGGAGAGCGTGCTCGTCGCATGCACGGTAATGCCGGGCGAGACGATCACCGGGCCGCGCGGCACGGTGCCGACCGCTGTCGCGCCCTCGACGGCGGAGGGAGACGAACGATGACCCCGGTCGCGCCCGACCTCCTCGTCGTCGGCGGCGGCATCGGCGGCGTCGCCGCCGCTCTCGCCGCCGTCCGCCTCGGCCGCCGCGTGATCCTGACGGAGGAGACCGACTGGCTCGGCGGCCAGCTGACGAGTCAGGCCGTGCCTCCGGACGAGAATGCGTGGATCGACGAACCCTCCACGAGCCCCGGCTACGCCGAGTTCCGGCGCCGCGTCCGCGACTACTACCGGCGGAACTATCCGCTCACGTCCGCGGCCGCGGCGGCCCCCATCCTCAACCCGGGACTCGGCGTCGTGAGCCGGCTGTGCCATGAGCCGCGCGTCGCCCTCGCGGTGATCGAGGAGATGCTGGCGCCCTGGGTCGCATCCGGCCGGCTCGAGGTGCTTCTGCGATATCGTCCTGTCGCGGTCGAAATGGACGGAGACCACGTGCGATCGGTGACCGTCCGTCGCGCCGACGGCACCGAGCGCGAGCTCTCCGCCCCGATCGTCGTCGACGCGACGGAACTCGGCGATCTGCTGGCGCTCGGCGACGTGGAGCACGTGATCGGCGCGGAGGGTCGCGACGACACCGGGGAGCTGCACGCCCCGGAGACGGCGAATCCGCTCGATCAACAGGCGATCTCCTGGTGCTTCGCGCTCGAACATCGCCCAGGAGAGGACCACGTGGGTGATCGCCCGGCGCGTTACGAGCACTGGCGCACGCACGTGTCTCCGTTCTGGCCCGGCCCGCAGCTGTCCTGGACCGACGTGGATCCGATCAGCCTGCGGGTGCACACGCGCCCGCTCTTCCACCTGCGCCCGACCCCCGACATGCCGTTCGATCTCTGGCGCTTCCGTCGGATCCTCGCTGCGGAGAACTTCCGCGAGGGCACGATCGACTCGGATGTCACCATCGTGAACTGGCCGCAGATCGACTACTGGGAGGCGCCGATCCTCGGCGTCGACGAGGATGCCGCCGCGCGCGCTCTCGCGGCCAGCCGTGAACTCTCGGCATCCTTTCTCTACTGGATGCAGACCGAGGCGCCCCGAGAGGACGGCGGAGCCGGCTACCGAGGGCTGCGCCTGCGCGGTGATGTGACGGGCACCGACGACGGCTTCGCCAAGGCACCGTACATCCGCGAAGCGCGCCGAGCGATCACGGAGTTCCGCGTGCTCGAACAGCACGTGGGGGTCGAGGCGCGCGGCCCCGGAGTCGGCAGCGAGATCTTCGCCGACAGTGTCGGGATCGGTCACTACCGCATCGACCTGCACCCGAGCACGTCGGGGCGCACGTACGTCGACATCGAGGCGTACCCGTTCCAGATTCCGCTCGGCGCACTCCTGCCGGTAAGGGTGGAAAATCTGCTGCCGGCGGCGAAGAACATCGGCTCGACGCACATCACGAACGGCTGCTACCGGCTGCATCCGGTGGAGTGGGCCATCGGCGAGGCCGTGGGGGCGCTCGCGTCGTTCGCGCTCGAGCGCGGCTGCCCGCCGCGTGCCGTGCGCGCGGATGCCGACCTGCGGGACGACTACCGGCGGCTCCTCTCCGACCGTCTCGGCGTGACGCTGCAGTGGTCGGAAGAGGTGCGCACGCACCACTGGAAGCCCGATCCGGTGGATGCCCAGGACGTCCCGGTCCGCTGAGACCGGGGCTCGTGCGCCGCAACGAGGCGGCGGACGGATGAGAGGGAGAACAATGTTCAGACCACATCGATCTCGCCGGGTCGCGTTCGCGTTGACTGGCCTCGTCGCGACGGTGCTCGCGCTCGCGGCGGTGCCGGCGACGGCCACGGCAGCCCCCATCGGGAGTGCTCCGGCTCTCCAGGTGGACGGCAATTGGATCCGCGACGCGAACGGCAACGGCGTCACGCTCCAGGGGGTCTCCGTCCTCGCACCAGAGCAGAACGACGTGTGCGAGTACTGCAATTCCCGCCCCACGTCTGAGCTCATCGACCTGGCGGCGGATGCCGGGGCCGGCTGGAACTCCGACGTGGTGCGTCTGCCCGTCACCGAGATCAGCTCCACGACGGATCTCGCCGCGTACGATGCGCAGTACATCGCGCCGTACGTCCAGCAGGCCGTCGATCTCGGCATCTACATCATCATCGACCTGCACCTCGTGCGGGATTACGGTGACGCGGCGGGTGCGGTCCCGCAGTCGATGGTCAAGCGGTTCTGGGATTACATCGCGCCGATCTACGGCGGCACGTCGAACGTCATCTTCGAGGTGTTCAACGAACCCATCAACCCGGCCGACTGGAACACGTGGAAGAACTACATCCAGCCCGTCGTGGATTCCCTCCGGACGGCCGCTCCCGACACGCTGCTCCTGATGGGCTCGCCGCAGTGGAGCACCATGCTCAACGGCGCGACCACGAACCCCGTCGAGGACGACAACCTGGCGTACGTCTATCACATCTACCCCAACCAGGGCTCGCCGACCGCGGCGCTGCTCGACGCGAAGTTCGGAGATGCCGCCGATCAGGTCCCTGTCGTGATCACCGAGTTCGGCTGGAACCCCGAAGGCGAGTTCTCCGACGCCGTCACGCGCGGCACGACGTCCAACTGGGGCGTTCCGTTCCGCGAGTACGTGGACGCGCATCCGTGGATCGGATGGCAGGCGTGGATCCTCGACAACTTCTGGAAGCCGCAGATGTTCGACTACGACTGGAACCTGATGGGCGGCGAGTATCAGGGTCAGTTCATCAAGTCCTGGCTCGCCGGCGAACCGAACGTGTCGCCGTGCCAGACGCACGACGCCGTCGGCGCGAGCGTGCAGGTGTCCTCGGTCTACCAGACGTTCACGGGCGACAACCTCACCGACGGCGATTGCACCGATGCCGGCCGCTGGATCTCGGCGATCGGCGACACGACACCGACGGCGACCGTGACGCTCGCGGCGGCCCAGGATGTCTCGTCGGTCGGCGTCTACAGCGGCTACAGCGGCGGGACGGGAGTCGTGCTCGTGGACTTCACGATCGAGGTCCACACCTCCGCTGGTTGGCAGCAAGTGGCCGCGGTCACGGGCAATACGCAGGCGGCTCGGGATGTCCCGGTCGGCGTGAGCGGAGTCGATCAGATCCGCCTCGTGGTCACGAACCCCTCGGCCTCGACGACGGAGGCGAAGATCGCGCGCGTCTACGAACTGGCCGTGCGCGGCTGACACACGTAGACATGGGACCCGGGGACTCCTGCGAGTCTCCGGGTCCTCTCCGTCCGGTCTGGGATGAGGATGCCGGATCCTTCACGTGGTGCGGCGGGCGCAGCGTTCTGCCCCTCGAAACTCTTCGCGGACGCGCCGCGAGGCCCGTCGCTTCAGCCCGGATTCAGGATCGAGCGGCCACACTGGAAGAATGCGGATCCTGGTGGTGGACGACGAGGTGCGCCTGGCCGAGGGCGTGCGCCGCGGCCTCGAGGCCGAGGGGTTCGCCGTCGATGTCGCACACAACGGCGTCGACGGACTCTGGCGGGCACGGGAGACGCGCTACGACGCGATCGTGCTCGATCTGATGATGCCGGGCATGAGCGGGTGGAAGGTGTGCGAGGCGCTGCGCGCCGAGGAGAACTGGACACCGGTGCTGATGCTCACCGCGAAGGACGGCGAGTGGGATCAGGTCGAGGCGCTCGAGACGGGGGCCGACGACTACGTCACGAAACCGTTCTCGTTCGCGATCCTGGTGGCCCGACTGCGCGCGCTGGTCCGGCGGGGAGCCGTCGCCCGTCCGGCGATTCTGGAAGCGGGTGATCTGCGGCTCGACCCCGCCGCGCATCGCGTCTGGCGCGGTGAGAGCGCCATCGCTCTCACGGCCCGGGAGTTCTCCGTCCTGGAGTATCTGATGCGTCATCGCGGTCAGGTGCTGTCGAAACGCGCCCTGATCGACGGCGTCTGGGACGACGACTTCGACGGCGATCCCAACATCGTCGAGGTCTACGTCGGGCACCTGCGCCGCAAGCTCGACAAGCCGTTCGGCCGTGGGGCGATCGAGACCATCCGCGGTGCGGGCTACCGGCTGGCGGCGGACGGTGGCTGACCGCGGCTGGCGCTCGGTGCGAGGCAGGACGACGCTCGGAGCAACTGTCGTCGTCGCGGTCGCCTTGCTCGTCGGCGCCTTCGCGTTCTACGGCGTCCTCAGCACCAGCATCCATGGCAGCACGGAACGCTCGGCCGAGCAGCGCCTCGAAGAGCTCGCGGAACGCCTCGACGGCCCTGGCGGCGGAGACGCGATCAACGCGGTCGACGATGAGATCGTTCAGATCATCGGGCCTGATGGGTCCGTCCGCGCCGCCAGCGAGGAAGCCCGCGAAGCGCTGGGATCGAACCCCCTCCCCCTCTCCGACGACGCGCAGACGCTGATCGTCGACGAGGAGCAGATGCTCGTCGTCTCGGAAGACCTCGAGGGCGACCAGACTCTCGTGGCCGCCGTCTCGATGGAGGACGACGCGGACACCCTGGCGACGGTCTCGATCCTGCTGGCCATCGCCGTCCCGCTGCTCCTGCTCCTCGTCGCGGTGACGACCTGGCTCGTCGTCGGCCGTGCGCTCCGCCCGGTCGAGCGGATCCGTGAGCGCGTCGATGACATCACCGCTGATCGCCTCCATCAGCGCGTGCCGGTGCCAGACACAGCCGACGAGATCGCATCGCTCGCGATCACGATGAACGGCATGCTCGATCGGCTGGATGCCGCCGCCACCGCGCAGCGGCGGTTCGTGTCCGACGCGTCGCACGAACTGCGCTCCCCGCTCGCGACCATCCGTCAGCACGCAGAGCTCGCGCAGGCCCATCCCGAGGTGACGAGCATCGACGAGCTGGCAGAGGTCGTGTCTGAGGAGGGGCTGCGTCTGCAGGGCATCGTCGAATCCCTGCTGCTGCTCGCCCGACTCGACGAGGGCGCTGGCACGCACGACGAGGCGATGGACCTCGACGACGTCGCGCTCGGCGAGGTGCGGCGCCTGCGCGCCGCAGGGCTCGAGGTCGACGGCTCCGGCATCCAAGCCGCGCGGGTGCACGGCGACCCCCGACTGCTGGGTCAGCTGGTGCGCAACCTCGCCGACAACGCCGCCCGCCACAGCCGTGGCCGCGTCGCGATCGGCGTGACCCCTTCGGATCGGCACGTGTTCGTCACGGTCGAGGACGACGGCTCCGGCGTCCCCGCAGACGAGCGCGAGCGGATCTTCGAACGCTTCGTCCGACTCGACGAGGCGCGCAGCCGTGACGCCGGAGGCAGCGGCCTCGGCCTGGCGATCGCGCGAGGCATCGCAGCGTCCGCCCACGGCACGCTGGTGGTCGATGACTCTCGCTGGGGCGGCGCACGGTTCGTGCTCACGCTCCCCCTCCGCGACTGATCGGACGCCTGGATCGTCGTTTCCTGAAGAAGCCTTCAGGACGCTTCAGGGAGGCTTCAGCACCCCTGCGACACCATCGAGACATGGACGACAAGACCCCCACCCCCGACAACACGCCTCACCAGACCCCGGATTCCGCACCAGGCGCTCCGGCGGGTCCCGTGACACCGGCGCCCGGCGAGGCACCGTATTCGGCGGCCCCCGCAGCGACTCCCGCTCCGGCCGAGGCGAAGCGCGGACGAAAGCGAGCGCTCCTCATCGGCGGCGGCATCGCGGCAGCCGTGCTGCTCGCCGGCGGCGGCATCGCGGTCGGCGCGGCGATCGGAGACGAGTTCGGCGATGACGACAGTTCATCGGCGTCCGACGGTTCGCGCCACGACGACATGACCCGCCACGACACGGACCACGATGACAGCGACCACGGTGACAGCGACGACGACCATGATGACCGGAGTGCGTCCTCGACCGGCGGCGGCCCGGTCACCGGTATCGGCACGGCGTCGGCGGACGAGCTGATCGAGATCGCGGATGCCGCGCGCGACGCCGCCGAGGGCGATGTCACATCGATCGACGCGAAACGCGACGGCACCTGGGAGGTGCAGTTGACGAACGCCGCGGGCGATGAGACCGAGGTCCGCGTCGACGAGGGACTCACGGCATCGGTCATCTCGACCGACCCGGGTGACGGCGACGACACCGCCGCCAGCCTGAGCCTGGACGACGCGACGATCCGCGCACTGGTCGACGCCGCACTCGCCGAAGCCGACGGGATGATCACCGACCTCGACGTCGACGTCGATGATGTGAGCCCGTACGACGCCTCGGTCCTCACGTCGGACAACCGCTCGATCGACATCGACTTCGGCGCGGACTTCGTCGTCGTCGGTACGGACATCGACGACTGAGGGGGACGTCTCTCACCGGCTATAGGGTCCCGGAAGCCTTGAGTTTCCGGGACCTCTCGGTCGGTTGCGTCCCCAGGGCACACTTCACACGCCGCACGGTCCGGCAGAACCGCACGACAGTGATGAACATCGTCGGAGGCAGCATCCTGAGTGCTGCACGATCCCCGACAGTTCGTCAGCATCAGCGTCGGGCTGACCGTCCACATCGTCGTGATGCTCGCCGCCTTTGCCGTCGCCACGGTGATCGCCGTCGGGATCTCGACCCGCGCAGGCCGGACGACCCCGACGGACCGTCCTCACTGAGGGTCGACGGTGAACCAGGCCGTCGGGCCGTTGGTGAGCAACGGCGCATTCTTCGCCCCGAAACGGGATGCAGCATCCGGCCACGCGATGAAGTTCTTCTCCGCACGACGCGCGGTGTCGTTCGTGATCGGATCGACGGCGAACACGCCCGTCCCGCCAGCGCGCACCACACGCATCAGTTCACGGACGTACTCGGCGGTGCGGGCGTCACCTGTCGGCACGGATGCCCGCAACTCGCCGTTCCGCAGGCCGTCGTCGTCGGAACGTGACCGCACGAGGCTCGCGAGGCCGGCGCCCACGATCGCGTAGACCCACCCTCGACCGGACGGGTGACGCACCACATAGTCACGATGGAACATGCTCTCGGAGATGATGCTCGTGTCCACAAGGGTGACGTGAGATCCCGCGCATTCGCTCAGTGACAAGCGAAACGCCGGGGCGAGTGTCTCGGGTTGTTGAGATGCGTCGACGAACCTCACCGCAGGAAGACTGGTTCGTGTCGCGTCGCTGAACTGTGCTTCATCCGCGGGCGTCAGGAAGACGCAGAGCCGATGGAGCTTCGACGGTGCGCTCATGACACCAGCGGTGACGTGATCTTGGTCGCCCGGTACGACTGCCCATCCTTCGTGGCACGCCACCGGCGCCAGTGCTTCGCCGACAGGCGGAAGGGCAGATGCTTCTGCACGTGAGCGGCAGCATTGTGCAACCGGTCGTCGGCGGGGAACGCGAGCCAGAGCGAGAGGGAAGAGGCTGTCGTGCCGAACGTGGCACGCACCCCGGACCCGCCGAGGCGGCGCCCGTAACCATCCACCGCGAACCCACCGAACGCGTCGGCCTCGATCCCCTCGTACGGCGATCCTGTCGCAGGGTCGACCAGCGCGACCGGCGCGTTCCAGATCAGGGCGGCCAGCGGGTGGCCGTGGGCGCTCACCGCTCCCGAGCCCGCACCGCTCAGGGCGCCAAGCGTGGCATCGACGTCATCTGAGCGAACCCGCCACTGGGTGTGTGCGCGCTGCCGGCTCCGCGGTCCACCGAGGTGCGCGGCAGCGAACGATTCGAAACGGTCGGTTTCGCCGGGCGGCCCTCCGGCCCAGAGCTGGAAGGACATCTCCGGCGCACCGATGGTCACCACGGCGGCGTCGAGGAAGGCCTGCACGCTCTCGTAGGCAGGGCGGGGATTCTTCGTGCGAAGCGAGTGCGCTCCTCCCGCCGAGGCCGGCAAACCGTCGTAGGTCACGACCTCCTGAGTCAACGTCACCCCTCCATTATCGTGACGACCAGGACAAGCGTGACGCGTGCGCGGTGCGAGCGGAACCGGCCCCGCGCGGCAGGAACGACGACAGCACCCACAGCTAATCTGAATTGTGCGGAGGGGACGACAGCCCGCGGACTCACGGATGAATGGATGAGGACATCATGAGCAAGCGGACCATGGTGCTGCACAGTGCGCACCAGGATCAGTTCGACGTGCCGGACAGGGACCTCGTGTTCTACGACCAGCCCTACGACACCGAGCAGCTGTCGCGCGTCACCGATGTGCACCTGTGGTCTCCGCTTGACGGGCCCATCGAACGTCTCCCGGAGATCATCACGGCGATGACGAGCTTGAAGACCCTCAGCATCGGGCCGGGGAGGGTCCTCACCACCATCGTCACCGGATTGCGGCAGGGCGATCTCCCCGAGAGTCTGGAAGAGCTCTCGGTGCACATCAGCGATCGGACCCTGGTCTGGCCGGATGTGGTGGTGCCGAACCTGAAGACCGTCTACGTCGGCGAACCCTTCCGCTTCAAGAACGAGCACTTCCCCCGGCTCCGCTCCCTCTCCCTGTACCCGCAGAGATCTCTCAACAACGTGCGGCAGGCGCTCGAACTGCCGCTGGAGGAATTGAACCTGTTGAACGTTCCCACGGACGAGGAGATCTTCCGCCTCGTCGAACCGGTCGGGCTTCGCCGGTTCGGGTTGATCGGCGGACGCACGCTGACGAGCCTCACCGGGATCAGTGCGCTCCCCCAGTTGGAGTCGTTGCGGCTGAAGAACCTCACCGCTCTCGGTGAAATCTCGGAGCTGGCTGCACTCCAGCACCTCGAGATCGTGAACATCCAGTACTGCAAGAAGATCACCGGCATCGCCGCCATCAACGAGCTCCCCCGACTGCGCAGGCTCACCCTGGTCGGATGCGGAAGCATCGGGCTCGAGACGATCGAGGCGAAGCTGTCGACTCTGGAATGGGCCAACACCGGGGCGACCACGTGACTATCTAGCTGGAGACTGCTCGGTAGCCTGGGCGCATGACGGAACTCTTCCGACGTGCCACCGGATGCTTGCAGGAAGCCGGGTGGACGTGCGAGCCGCCGCTGTCCACGGAAGACGGGGTTCCGTCCGCGCTGCAGCCGGCACCCGAAACGGTGGTCGACTGGGTGTCGTCGTTTTCACAACTGTCGAATGCAGACGAGACCGTGTGGTTCTTGTCCCGCCACGACTACTCGACCGGCTCGGAGGATGCATTCGCGTGGAACGAGTGCGAACAGCTGAGCATCCAGGCGGCGACAACGGACGACGAGGCGGCCGCGGTCTCCCGTTTTTGGAAGCGCCACGTGCCCATCCTGCTTTCCGTCCGCAACGGCTACGAGTACCTGGCCGTGCGCGACGATGGAGCTGTCGTCCACGGAGCGGAGCCGGAGTTCGAAGAGGCGGTCGCCGTGTTCTCTCACTTCGAGGATCTGATGAGGTACATCGTCGCGCGGCCGACAGCATGGAAAGACGTGGTCGAGAGACTGCTGTTCGATGCCGGCAAGCATCCCTGACACCACGCTAAGCCCCTAGCCCGCGACCTCCGGGTCCAAGGGCAGATCGTCCGCACGCCCCGCCGCCGCGGCGCGCGCATAACGTTGCGCGTACGCTTCACGCGCGGCGTCGGTGTGCTCCTCGCCGTCCCATTGGTCCGGCAGCGGCTCGCCGTCGCGGTGTGAGCGTGTCACGCGCGCGAGACCGAACGCGAAGGACGTGTTCAGGAATGTGCACCGGGTGAAGCTCGTGCCCGGGGAGAACGTGGCATCGACGAACGTGCAGTCCGTGAAGGTGGTGTCTGAGAAGTCTGCGCCACTGAGGTCAGCACCGTCGAAGATGCAGCGTTCGAATCGAGTGTTCGGCAACGATCTCACCGTGCGCAGGTTCGCGCCCGAGAAGTCGCACTCGGTGATCTGCGTGCCGATCGCCAGTCCCTTCACGGATGCGCCACGGAAACTGCATCGCACGAAGCTGCGGTCGAAACGGGGCTGCCCGGTCAACGACACGGAATCGAACAGGCAGTCGGAGAGCTCGGACTCGAAGAAAAGCAGGCGGCCTCGTGCGCGGCGGAAATCAACGCGGGACAAGGTGACGAACCGGAACTGCAGGCCATCCCGCGCCGACTTCACGCCGCGCAGGTCAAGCAGGCCCTCGTCCGTCGCCGGCCAGTCGGTATCGAACCGATGCGGACCCTTCACGATGCGCGACTGCTCCAGGATCTGCTCCTGCAGCGCAGCCAGCCGATCAGGTGTCCACCGGCGCGCCGGCTCGGCATCGGCGGGCGCTTTCACCGGCTCATTCATGGGTTCATCCGCTCGGCAGCAGGCGTCGTCGCATCCGGAACTGCCTGTGCGTCGGGTGCGGCCTCTTCGTCGATGAGGAAGGCGATCTTCGCTCGCTTCGCGTCCGCGTCGAAGTCAGGGTCACGGGCAGCGATGCGACCAAGGAGGTCGGCGATCGCATGGTGGATCGTCTGCCGCAGGAAGGCGACCGGATCAGCGGCGTCGTGGACGTCGTCGTTACTGATCCGGATCTCTCCCGTGGCAGTGCGTCGTGACAGGAACACCCGCGGTGTCCGCAACCCGGACGGCCCGGGCACCGGCGTGATCTCGCCCCCGATCGTCAAGAAGAGGTCCAGATGATACGAGAACTCCACCGCGCGAAAGTGCTGCTTGATCCGTGCAACCTCCTCGATGAAGCCCGCCTGCGGCGACGGCCCACCCCACACCGTGCGGAACGTGAGCCGCCCATTCGGCACGCCGTCGCTTCCGGAGGGAACAGTCATCGCGAGGCCCCCACCGGGATCGGGTCTGCGGCGCCGCCGGGCGTCACGACCTCATATTCGACGGTGCTCACCCTGGCAGTTTATCGATTGCGCTTCGAGGGCTGCGAGCTGCCAGCGGTGTTGTCGCGTTCGGCTAGAAGTCGAGGAAGCCTGCGACGACGTCGCGCACGATTCCGTCTGCGCCCGGGGTGCCGTAGAAGTACACGGAGCCGTATCCCCATAGGTACTCCGCGATGAGGTCTTCGAGCTCGCCCTCCACAGGCCACCCCTCCTCATCAATCTGAAAGAGGAATCGATGCCCATCGGCGCGCACGGCATCAGCGAACGCAGGCTCGCTCTGAATCAAGACGGGTTCGTCATCGATCCGCACCAGTGGCGGTGTGGACGCGGCGTCCGATCGTGGGATCAGCGCTGTCGAGCGCAGACCCGGCCACCCCAGGTCGTTCCGCCCGCCACGCGGCGAGGGGTCATGGACGATCGCCCGCATCGCCATGTCCGGATACACGACATCCTCGTCTTCGATGCCGAAGCCGGCACGCAACACCACCGACACCTCGCGGCCGCCCGTCCACGACGCGCAGCCCGCGCCGAGAGTCAGCAGATACCGATGCGTCTCCAGAAGCGGATGCGTCTCGATCACCGATGGCGGAGCACCACCCAACCGCGCCTCATCCCCGCGGTCCGGCAATGCGGGATACAAGAACGCAGGCATGCGCCCAGCCTATGGGCCGGTCCCGCACGGCGGCGGTACGACAGAGGCTCGGAACCTCGCGACTTCCGCGTGATTCCGAGCCTCATTCTGTCGGGCTGACAGGATTTGAACCTGCGACCCCTTGACCCCCAGTCAAGTGCGCTACCAAGCTGCGCCACAGCCCGTCGCCTCCGCTTTCGCGCAGGCAACTCCACTATCTTAGCCGCACGATCTCGCGTTCGCGAACCGACATCCCTTGCCCGTGTCGGAGGTCAGGCGTACGTTGCCGTCATGCCCGCAATCACCACCGAACCCGCCACGGCCGAACGCTGGGAAGATGTGCAGCACGCCCTCTCCGGCGGAGGCGACGGACGCAGCTGCCAGTGCGCCTGGTTCACCCTCACCAATGCTGAATTCAACCAGACCACCGTCGATGAACGCCGCGACCTGTTGCAGGGCGAAGTCGAGGCCTCCCCTCCCCCGGGGCTCGTCGCCTACGTCGACGGTGAAGCCGCCGGCTGGGTCCGTGTCGGCCCGCGCACCGTCCAGCGACGCATCGCCCGCACCCGCGCGATCGTCACCAGCACGCCCGAGCCCCTCGACGACGAATCGGTCTGGGCGATCACCTGCTTCGTCGTGCGCAAGGAGCACCGCGGACTCGGGCTGAACGCCGAGCTGCTCCGAGCGGCCGTCGACCTCGCCCGCGGAGCCGGCGCCCGGGTGATCGAGGCATACCCGATTGACACGTCGAACGGACGGAGCCACCCGAATCGTCTCTACCATGGGGCTCTGTCGACCTTCCTCGCGGCCGGGTTCACCGCGTCGGCGGAAGCCAGACCCGGCCATCCGCTCGTCGCTCTCGACCTCTGAAGACGAACCTCCGAGAGACGCACGATCGAGGGCGCTCGAACATACGATGGAAGGATGCAACGAAGCGTCTTCGGTCGTCCCGCCATCTGGTGGATGTTCGTCCCTTACGCGCTGATGTCGGTCCTGCACGTCGGCGCGCTCGCGGTCGGCAGCGACCTCGCACCTCCGACGAAGCTCTGGCTCATGCCGCTGCTCGCGATTCCAGTACTGGTCTCAGCACGCCTGAAGCCGACCCTGGCGATCGTCCTGCTGCTGGCCGCGCTGCTGTTCTCCTGGCTCGGCGACGGCGCGGGAGCCCTGTTCCCCTCGGCTCCCGAGCTCCCGCTCATGCTCGGCTTCTTCGGTCTCGCGCACATCGCGTACATCGTGCTGTTCCTGCGCGTCCTGCGCCGGCAGCGGATGCCGTGGTGGGCGCTCGTCTACGCCGCCTGGTGGGTCGCCATGATCGTCTTCCTCGGGCCGCACACCGGGAACCTGCTGATCGCCGTCGGCGCCTACGGCCTGGTGCTCGGCGCCACGGCCGCCCTGGCGACCCGCTGCCATCCGCTGGTCATGTACGGCGGCATCTTCTTCCTCGTCAGCGACACGATCCTCGCGTTCCGACTGTTCGTCCCCGACGCGATGCCGGACTGGACCAGCCCCGCCGTCATGGCGACCTACACGCTCGGCCAGGGACTCATCGTCGCGGGTGCTCTCGCGACCCTCCGCGAAGGGAAGATTCAGCGATGACGGATACTGTCGACTCCCCCCATCCCGCGAACCCGGCGCACACCAAACCGGTCCGCGTGGACAGCTGGCTGTGGGCGATCCGCGTCTACAAGACCCGCTCCGCCGCCACGACCGCCTGCCGCGCGGGTCACGTGCGCGTCAACGGCGACAAGGTGAAGGCCGCGCAGACGGTGAAACCCGGTGATGAGCTCCGGGTGCGCATCAGCGGCTTCGACCGCATCCTCGTCGTGCGGCAGACGCTCGTCAAGCGCGTCGGCGCGCCAGTGGCAGCGCTCGCATACGAGGATCGAACGCCTCCACGCGACCCGGTCGCCGCACTCGGGGTCCGCGACCGAGGGGCAGGGCGTCCGACGAAGCGCGAACGGCGCGACATCGATCGCCTCCGCGGTCGCGACGACTGAGCGCCTGCGGCGTCAGCCGATCAGCCCACGGAGCCATCCGGCGCCCTGCACGCGAGCCCCGGCATCCTCGACCCGGGCGCGGAGTCCGCGATCGCTCGTCACGACCGTCACGGTGCGCCCCGTGTCCATCAAGTGCGTCGCCTCGGCGACGATGGCATCGTCGCCCTCCCCCGGCGCACGCACGATGCGGACCGCGTCGTCATCGGCATCCGCTTCGATCGCCTTGGCCTGGCCTTCCACGACGAAGCTGACGGAAGGGAACCAGATGTCCCCTTCGAGATCCAGGTCGGCAGCCGGAACGGCCAGTCCTGCCAGCGAGGCGTGCAGCCGCGCCGCGGCTCCCGCCCGATCGCGCCACCACCCGTCCGGCACGCTGCCGACGACGTTCGCGGCGTCCACGACGAGCGCGGGCTGCACCTCCAGCAGTGCGCGCAATCGGGGCCAGGCATCCCCGAACCCGGGATGCAGCGGCCGATCGTCGACGTCGTCGATCGCCACCCATTCCAGCGCGACGCTCTCGGGGTCGCTGATCACCGGATCGAACGGCGCGACCACGTCGGCCACGAGCGTCGTGTAGGCCCAGATATCGAGGTCCAGCACGCTGGTGAAGCGCGGATCCAAGGCGCCTTGGGGCACTCCTGCTTCCTCGGCCGCCTCGCGCTGCGCGCCGTCGATCGCGGATTCCCCCTCGTGCAGGGCGCCGCCGGGCAGACCCCACGTCCCGCCGAAATGACTCCAGGAGACCCGGTGCTGCAGCAGCACTCCGCGTCGGGGATCCACCGCGAGCAGCCCGGCGGCGCCGAAGCGCCCCCAGTACCGCTCGCCCGTCGGCGCGACGACCCAGGCGTCCCCAGGGTCGCGCGGACCCTCGGGTCGACGCGGCTCACCAGGGCTCGGAGGAACGATCGTCACCCTTCCAGCCTGTCACAGCAACCGCGGCCGAGCACCAGGCGCGACCAGCGGCGTAACGGCTCTGCGAAGATTGACTCGTGAAGCTCCTCGTCGCCGCCCTCGAATCCGAACTCTCCGCCTTCCCCGCAGAGGTGCCCGGCTATGACCGGCTGGTCACCGGCCCCGGCAAGATCAAGGCCGCGTACGCCCTCACGCGCGCCCTCGACAACGGCGACTACGAAGAAGTCCTCGTCGTCGGAACCGCCGGCGCGATCGACCCGGACATCGCCCCCGGGATCCACGTCGTCGACACGGTGTTCCAGTACGACGTCATCGACGACAACGGCGTCGCCGGCCACCACGTGTCGATGCCGCAGCGCCTGAGCCTCGGCGGCGGTGACGTGATCATCGCGACCGGCGACAGCTTCGTCGACGACGCCGACACCGTACGCGCGATCCGCGCACTCGGCGGACGTCTGGTCGACATGGAGGCCTACGTCTACACGTGGGTCGCCGAGCAGTTCGATGTTCCGATCCGGATCTGGAAGGCCGTGTCCGACACCGCCCAGGACGGCGCGAACCAGACGTGGGAGGCCACCGTGGCAGCCTGCAGCCGCGACCTCTGGGCGCGACTGGAGGCCGAACTCGACGCCTGACCCGGCAGCGGTCTACGACAGCACGCTCTGCGACGCCCGCGCCGCACGGAGCCGCGCTTCGGCGAGTTCCTCTGCCGCCTGCAGCGGCGTGATGCCGCGCTCGGCCGCATCATCGAGGATGCCGCGGACCGTGTCTCCGATGCCGGACACGCGCTCCATTATCGCGGCCCGCGTGCCGCCGTGCTTCGCCTCGAGATCCAGGTAGATGACGCCACCGGCGTTGACGACGAAGTCGGGCGCGTACAGGATGCCACGGTCGGCGAGTCGCTGCGCGCCATCGTGCGCGGCCAGCGGGTTGTTCGCCGGCCCGCACACCGCGCGCACATCCAGCGCATCGATCACGTCATCCGTCAGCAGCCCGCCGATGCCAGCCGGAACGAACACGTCAGCGGGGACCAGATGCTCGGTACCCGGTTCGACCCAGGTCATGCC
This sequence comes from Microbacterium sp. M, assembly GCF_045181065.1. Lineage (GTDB taxonomy): Bacteria > Actinomycetota > Actinomycetes > Actinomycetales > Microbacteriaceae > Microbacterium. Next base: position 2,413,588 of record NZ_CP173721.1, read on the forward strand.
GAGGTCAGCCGCCAACTGGCGACGCGCGGGGTTGACATCGGTCGCGGTGAGGACGGCTCCTTCGGCGGACAGCCGAACGGCGAGGCGTCCGCCGACCTGACCGAGACCGGAGATCGTGATGCGGCGCCCTGCCACCTCCGGCGATCCGGTCAGACGCTCGAGGACCGTGCGCAGCGACTCGTAGACGCCCAGGCTCGTCGGGCCGGCCGGCTCACCGGAGCCGCCGACGGCATCCGGAAGTCCGACGACATGCGAGGTGCGCTCGCTGACGGTGAGCATGTCCTCGGTCGTGGAGCCGACGTCCTCGGCCGTGCGGTAGAGGCCGCCGAGCGATTCGACGGCGTCGCCGAGGTCGAGGAACGCCGCACGTCGACGCTCGGAGTCGAGGACCGTCCCCTCGGCCAGTCCGATGACCGACTTGCCGCCGCCGGCGTCGAGACCGGCCGCGGCGTTCTTGAGCGTCATCGCCGCCGACAGGCGCAGGGCATCGCCGAGAGCATCGCTCCAGTGCGGGTACGTCCACAGACGAGCGCCGCCGAGAGCGGAGCCGAGCACGGAGGAGTGCAGCGCGACGGCGATGAACAGACCGCTGCGCCGTCCCGTGATCACCTCCACGCGTTCGTGGGAGAAATCGGGCAGGGGCAGGGTGTGCGTCATCGCATCCTCTTTCGGCGGGCCTTGTGGGCGTGCTCGGTGGATGCCACGGCGTTGCGGCATCCACCTCCCATGGTACCGCCGGAGCGTCAGCGCTGGCGGCGCTCCCTCACGCGCATGTTGATGACGATCGGCGTTCCCTCGAACTCGTAGATCTCACGCAGGCGACGCTGGATGAAGCGCCGGTAGCCCGGGTCGAGGAACCCGGTCGTGAAGAGCACGAACGTCGGCGGACGCGTCGACGCCTGCGTCCCGAACAGGATGCGCGGCTGCTTGCCACCGCGCAGCGGGTGCGGGTGCTCGGCGACGAGCTCGGACAGGAACGCGTTGAACTTGCCCGTCGGAATACGACGATCCCAGTTCTCCAGCGCGGTCTCGAGCGCCGGCACGAGCTTGTCGAGGTGACGACCGGTCTTGGCCGAGATGTTCACCCGCGGCGCCCACGCCACGTGGGCGAGGTCCTTCTCGATCTCTCGCTCCAGGTACCGGCGACGGTCCTGATTCTCCATGTCGTCGTCGTTCAGGCGGTCCCACTTGTTGAACGCCAGCACGAGCGAACGTCCGGACTCGAGCACGAGATCGATGATGCGGATATCCTGCTCGCTGATCGACTCGGAGACGTCGAGCACCACGACCGCGACCTCGGCCTTCTCGAGCGCGGCCGACGTCCGCAGCGACGCGTAGAAGTCCGCGCCCTGCTGCAGGTGCACCCGACGACGGATGCCGGCGGTGTCGACCAGACGCCACAGCTTGCCACCCAGTTCGACGACCTCATCCACCGGGTCGCGGGTCGTGCCGGCGAGGTCGTTGACGACCACGCGCTCCTCCCCCGCCGCCTTGTTCAGCAGCGAGGACTTGCCGACGTTCGGACGGCCGAGGATGGCCACGCGGCGCGGTCCGCCGATCTCGGCCTTCGCGACCGCGGAGACGCTCGGGAGCTTCTTCATGACGGCATCCAGCAGGTCGGCGACGCCACGACCGTGGATCGCCGAGACCGGGTACGGCTCGCCGAGACCCAGGTTCCACAGCACCGCGGCCTCCGGCTCCTGGCGGGCGTCGTCGATCTTGTTCGCGACGAGGAAGACCGGCTTGCCGCTCTTGCGCAGCAGTTTCACGACGTGCTCATCGGTCGATGTGGCACCGACCTTCGCGTCCACGACGAACATCACCACGTCGCAGAGGTCGATCGCGACCTCCGCCTGCGCGGCGACCGAGCGGTCGATGCCCTTGGCATCCGGCTCCCACCCACCGGTGTCCACGACCGAGAAACGACGGTCCTGCCACTCGGCCTTGTAGGTCACGCGGTCGCGGGTGACACCGGGGGTGTCCTCGACGACGGCCTCGCGGCGGCCGAGGATGCGGTTCACGAGCGCGGACTTGCCCACGTTCGGGCGGCCGACGATCGCCACGACGGGGAGGGCCGGCAGGAACTCGATGCCGCCCTCTTCGCCGGCGAGGCCCGCCAGCAGCGCGGCATCGTCCTCGTCGAGGTCGTACTCGGCGAGTCCGGCGCGCAGCGCCTCTGCTCGCTGTTCCGCGAGCACCTCGTCGAGGTCGTTCATCTTCTCTTCGAGGCGGTCAGGGCCGCCCTCGTACTCTTCTTCAGCGGGCATGTTCCGCTCCTTGCTTTCGGTCGATCACCGCGAGCACGGCGTCGATGGTCTGGGGGAAATCGAGTGCGGTCGAATCGACGACCTCGACGCCGTCCGCGGCGTTGAGGAAATCGACGACCGTGCTGTCCGCGGCGTCACGACGGTGCAGCGCCGCAGCGACGGCGGCGGCGTTCTCGTCCGCGAGCTCACCGGCCCGGCGCGCGGCGCGGACCTCGGGAGCAGCGGTGAGCAGGATCCGCACCGGTGCGTCAGGGGCGACCACCGTGGTGATGTCACGGCCTTCGACGACGACGGCGTCGAACGCGGCATCCGCCACGAGGGAGCGGAACAGTTCGTTGACCTGGGCGCGCACCTCGGGGACGCGCGCGACTCCGCTCACGGCGCCGGAGACGCGCGACTCGCGGATCGCGTCAGTCACATCGGCTTCGCCGACGCGCACGGATCGGTCGTCGGGGTCGAGCCCGATGCGCAGATCGAAATCGGATGCCGCGGCACGCACCGCTTCGGCATCCGACGTGTCCGCACCACGATCGAGCACGTGCCACGCCAGCGCACGATAGGCCGCACCGGTGTCGAGGTACCCGTAGCCGCGCGTGCGGGCGACCGCCTTGGAGACACTGGACTTTCCGGAGCCTGCCGGTCCGTCGATCGCGATGAACTTGCGAGCCTCAGTCATTGGTCGTCCCTGCAATCCGCCACCCGCGTTCCTGCAATCCGGTGATCGCGCCGTGCAGCGCGGCCGGAGCCACACTGATCTCGGCGAGACCGAACTGTGCGCCCGGCGAGTGCTCCAGGCGCAGGTCCTCCACGTTCACGCCGAGCTCGCCGAGCTCGCCGAAGAGTCGTCCGAGCTGACCTGCAGTGTCGTCGACCATGACGACCAGCTGCTCGAAGCGTCGGTTCTGACCGTGCTTGCCCGGGAGGCGCTCGACGCCCTCGTTGCCCTGCCGGATCGCGTCGGCGACCGCTCGGCGTGCGCCCGGTGCAGCCGGATCGCGCAATGCGTCCGAGACCTCACGCAGATCGTCGGCCAGCGCATCGAGGATCTCGACCACGGGCTGCGCGTTGGCACCCAGGATCTGGACCCACAGCTCCGGTGCGGATGCCGCGATGCGCGTGGTGTCGCGCACACCCTGACCTGCGAGCCGGAGGGCATCCTCATCGGCGGAGGTGAAGCGGCCGGCGAGCAGGCTCGCCACGACCTGCGGGACATGAGAGGTCAGCGCCACGGAGCGGTCGTGCTCCTCCGGCGTCATCTCCAGCGGCATCGCGCCGACGTCCAGCGCCAGCGCTTCGACGAGAGCGAGATCGGCAGGGCGCGTCTGATCGTCGCGGCACACCACCCAGGGCCGTCCGACGAAGAGGTCCGCCCTGGCCGAGATGGCTCCGCCGCGCTCACGGCCCGCGAGCGGGTGCGAACCGATGTAGCGGGTCAGGTCGACGCCGCGCTCCTGCAGCGCGCGGAACGGCTCGAGCTTCACACTCGCGACGTCGGTGACGACGGCATCGGGGTACCGATCGAGCTCGGACTGGATGACGTCGGCCGTGACGTCGGGCGGAACGGCCACGACGATGAGCACCGGTCGATCGTCATCGCGTGCGGCGCGACCGGCCCCGTAGTCGATGGCGAGCCGCAGCTGTGCGGGAGAGGCGTCGGCGAGCACGACATCGACGCCCTTGGCGCGCAGTGCGTGGCCGATGCTCGCGCCGAGCAGGCCGGAGCCGACGACGCGAACGGTCCCCGACAGCCGTGGGGGCACCACGGCACCACGGACCTGTTCGCTCACTGCTTCTCCTGCACGTCTCCCGGCGTCGCATCCGCAGGGGCATCACGGCGCGCGAGAGTCAACAGCGCACCGAGTTCGATTTTACTCAGTTCCCGCGACTTCCCAGCCGGGAGTGTTCCCAGGTGCAGCGGGCCGAACTGGCGGCGGACGAGTTCCGTGACCGGATGGCCGACCGCTGACATCATCCGCCGGACGATCCGATTGCGGCCAGAGTGCAGTGTGAGCTCGACCAGGCTCGACTCCTTGCCGCTCGCCGAGCTCGTCGACGTGTCCAGCAGCCGCGCCTTGTCGGCGGCGATCGGCCCGTCCTCGAGCTCGATGCCCTTGGTCAGCGTGGCGATCGTCTGCGCGGTGACGATGCCCTCGACCTTGGCGATGTACACCTTGGTCACGCCGAACGACGGGTGCGCGAGCACGTGGGCCAGTGCGCCGTCGTTCGTGAGGATCAGCAGGCCGCTGGTCTCGGCATCCAGGCGTCCGACGTTGTAGAGGCGCTCCTCGTAGTCCTCGGTGAACCGGCGCAGATCAGGGCGGCCGTTCTCGTCGCGCATGGTGCTGACGACGCCGATGGGCTTGTTCAGCATCACGTAGCGCTTGGAGACGTCGAGCTGCACGGCCGTGCCGTCGACGTCGACCAGGTCCGTCTCGGGGTGGATCCGCCGACCCAGCTCGGTGACGACCTCGCCGTTCACGAGGATGCGTCCCTCGACGATGTAGTCCTCGATCACGCGGCGGGAGGCGACACCCGCGTTCGCGAGCACCTTCTGCAGTCGGATGCCGTCGGCGGCGGGGTCTGTCAGGGAAGTCATCGGATACTGCTTTCTTCGAAGCCGTTCGACCCGTCATCGAGCAACGGGGAGATCGGCGGGAGTTCGTCGAGGGAGTTGATGCCGAGGTTCTGCAGCAGGGCATCGGTGGTGCCGTAATTGATCGCGCCGGTCTCGGAGTCGGCGAACAGCTCGGTGATCAGGCCGCGGGCCAGCAGTGTGCGGACGACCGAATCGACGTTCACGGCTCGGATCGATGCGACCTGCCCGCGTGTGACCGGCTGCTTGTAGGCGATGACCGCGAGGGTCTCGAGCGCTGCCTGGGACAGCCGCGCCGGCGCCTGTCCTCCGACGAACTCCGCGACGAGGCCGTCGTGGTCGTCGCGGACGTACAGCCGCCAGCCGCCGCCGACCTCTCGGAGCTCGAAGCCGCGCCGCGGCCCGTTGCCGCGACCGTCGTAATCGTCGACGAGGGTCTCGATCGCCTGCCGGACGGCAGGCACCGGTGCGCCGACGGCGGCAGCCAGGGCGACGAGTCCCAGCGGCTCCTCGAGGACGAGGAGGATCGCCTCGAGCTTCTCGGTCAGCGGGGCTTCATGCCCATCGACAGGCTCGGGGAGCGATCCGGGTTCGGTCACGTCATCGGTCATAGTCGGCCCCCAGGGTCGCCAGCATCTCGTCCGACCAGGTGTCGGCTGCCCAGCGCAGCGTCAGCTCGCCGAGCGGTTCCAGTTGTTCGAAGGACAGCGCCGCGTGCCGGTACAGCTCCAGCACGGAGATGAACCGCGCCACGACGATGCCCGGCTCGTTCACGCCGGTGACCAGCTCGCGGAAGGTCAACGATTCGGTGTTGCGCAGCAGCGTCACGACGATCGCGGCCTGCTCGCGGATGCTCACCAGCGGCGCGTGCAGGTGATCGAGCCCGACGTGCGGGATCTCCTTCGGTGCGAACGCGAGCAGCGCGAGGGCTGCGAAGTCGTCGACGCTGAGGCTCCAGACGAGCTCGGGCGTCTGCCGACGGTGCTTCTCGTCCAGCCGGACGGCGCGGACATGCCTGCGGTCCTCGCGCTGCAGGCTCCGCGCGAACCAGGCCGAGACCTCTTTGAACGCGCGGTACTGCAGCAGACGGGCGAACAGGAGGTCGCGCGCCTCGAGCAGAGCGACCGACTCCGCATCGACGAGCTCGCCCTGCGGCAGGAGCCCTGCCACCTTCATATCGAGGAGCGTGACGGCGACGACGAGGAACTCGGATGCCTGGTCCAGCTCCTCCTCGGGGCCGAGATCCTTCAGATACGCGATGAACTCGTCGGTGACCCTGCTCAGCGAGACTTCGGTGATGTCGAGCTCGTGCTTGGAGATGAGATTCAGCAGCAGGTCGAACGGGCCGTCGAAGTTCCCCAGGGAGACCCGGAAGCCGGAGTCCTCGGACGAACCGGTCTCAGGCGACGGCGCCACGGGCGACCAGCTCCCGCGCCAGCCGCAGGTACGCCTGGGCGGCGGCGTGCTCCGGCGCGAACTCGGTGATGGGGACGCCGGACACCGAGGCATCCGGGAACTTCACGGTCCGACCGATCACGGTCTCGAGCACGTCGTCGCCGAACGCCTCGACGACGCGCTCGAGCACCTCTCGGGAGTGCAGGGTGCGAGGGTCGTACATCGTGGCGAGCAGGCCGTCGAGCTCGATGGCGGGGTTGAGGCGGTCGCGCACCTTGTCGATCGTCTCGATCAGCAGGGCGACGCCGCGGAGCGCGAAGAATTCGCACTCGAGCGGGATCAGGACGCCGTGGCTCGCGGTGAGCGCGTTGACGGTCAGCAGACCGAGCGAGGGCTGGCAGTCGATCAGGATGACGTCGTACTCGTCGGCGACCTGGCGCAGCACGCGCGACAGGATCGTCTCCCGCGCGACCTCGTTGACGAGGTGCACCTCGGCGGCCGAGAGGTCGATGTTCGCGGGGATGACGTCGAGGTTCTCGACCGACGAGGGGACGATCGCGTCGTGCGCGTCGCGCTTGGTGTCCAGCAGCAGGTCGTAGACGGTCAGCATGTCGTGCGTGTTGATGCCGAGGCCGGCCGAGAGCGCACCCTGCGGATCGAAGTCGACGGCCAGCACCTTCCGGCCGTACTCCGCCAGAGCCGCCGCGAGGTTGATCGAGGTGGTCGTCTTGCCGACGCCGCCCTTCTGGTTGCACAGCGCGATGATGCGCGCCGGTCCGTGCGATTCGAGCGGAGCGGGTGTCGCGAAGCCGTGATAGGGACGACCGGTGGGTCCCATCGGGGTCTCGTCCGCCTTCGACGTCTTACCCTTGGACTTCGCCGCTTTGTCAGCCACCGGTTCTCCTGCTCCCTTGTGCTCGCTCGATTCTAGTCATCACCGACCCGAACACGCCGCCCGACCCCGGCGATCCCGCCGAATCGGGCCGCCCGCGGTCCTAACGCGCTCGAGGATGCGATGTGGCGTAGATGTCGCGCAGCGCGTCGACGGAGACGTGGGTGTAGATCTGCGTCGTGGCGACGGAGGCATGCCCCAGCAGCTCCTGCACCACGCGGACGTCGGCGCCGCCCTGCAGCAGGTGCGTCGCGAACGAATGGCGCAGCGTGTGCGGCGACACCTCGGCCGTGATCCGGGCGGTCTCGGCCGCGGACCGGATGACCAGCCACGCGCTCTGCCTCGACAGCGGCGCTCCCCGCGCGCCGAGGAACAGCTTCGCCGTAGCGCGGCCCTTCGCAGCGAGGCCGGGGCGGACCCGCGTCAGATACGCATCGACGGCGGCGCGCGCATAGGACCCGACCGGGACGATCCGCTCCTTGGACCCCTTGCCGCGCAGCCTCAGCACCTCGCCGTATGCGAGGTCGTCGACGTCGAGGCCGACCGCCTCGGATACGCGGGCGCCGGTGGCGTACAGCAGCTCCAGCAGCGCACGATCCCTGATGCCCAGCGGATCATCCGCTGACGGGGCGGCGAGCAGACGCTCCACCTGGTCGATCGTGAGGGCCTTGGGCAGGCGCAGCGGCGTCTTGGGTGGCCGCAGCCGCCCGGTCGGGTCTTCCGGCTCGACCCCCTCGCGCACCAGGTAGCGGTGCAGTCCCCGCACCGAGGACTGCAGCCGCGCGAGACTCGTCGCCGCCGGCGCCGGGACGACCGCCGAGCGATCGGCGATGAAGCGGCTCACGATCGACCCCGTGATCGCCGAGGTGTCGTCGATGCCGGCATCCGCGAGCCACTGCGCATAGATCTCGAGATCCCGCTGGTACGCCGCGACCGTGTGCGCCGACAGGCCGCGCTCGATCGTGACGTGCCTGAGGTAGGCGTCGACCGCGCGCGCGACGAGCACGTTACTGCCCGGCGCTCGCGCTCCGAAGCCGCCGCTCGGCCGCGAGCACGCCGATGGAGAGGATGCCGTTGTGCATGCGACCGGCCAGGACGGCTTCCACGGCATCCGACAGCGGAACCCACTCGACCCGGATGTCGGCTTCCTCGTCTTCGCGCTCGTGCGCCTGCGCCGTCGACGAGACACCCGTCGCGAGGAACACGTGGATCATCTCGTCGTTGCCGCCAGGGGTCGTCCAGACCGAGACCAGTGGTTCCCAGTTCGCCGCGACCAGGTCGGCTTCCTCGGCGAGTTCGCGCTGCGCGGCGAGGAGGGGCTCCTCGCCGACGACATCGAGGAGGCCCGCCGGCAGCTCCCAGTCCCGATGCCGGATCGGATGCCGGTACTGCTGGATCAGCAGCACCCGGCCGTCGTCATCGATCGCTACGACGGCCACCGCACCGGTGTGGGCGACGTACTCGCGGATGATCTCGCCGTCGCCGTAGGCGACGCGATCCGAGCGGACATCCCACACCCAGCCCTTGTGGACGAGATCGCTCTGGAGCACCTCCGGCTCGAACGGCTCGTCCGTCAGCAGGGACGCGTCGTGCACGTCACGCATCGGATTCGACGTCGAACAGCTCGCTCGCGCGGTGCCGCTCGATCGCGGCGCCGACGAGACCGCGGAACAGCGGGTGCGGGGCGGTCGGACGCGAACGCAGCTCGGGGTGGGCCTGCGTGGCGATGTAGTACGGGTGCACGTCACGGGGCAGCTCGACGAACTCGACGAGATCCAGCTCGGGGTTCAGACCCGAGAACACCATCCCGGCCTCGGCGATCTGGTCGCGGAAGGCGTTGTTCACCTCGTAGCGGTGCCGGTGGCGCTCCTCGACCTCGGTGGATCCGTAGACCTCTGCCGCGATGGAGCCCTCCGCCAGACGAGCGGGGTACAGGCCCAGGCGCATCGTGCCGCCCAGGTCGCCGTGGTCGAGGATGTCGACCTGCTCGGCCATCGTCGCGATGACGGGTGCCAGCGTCTCGGGGTCGAACTCGCTCGAGGAAGCACCCTCGATACCCGCGACGTTGCGCGAGTACTCGATGACCATGCACTGCAGTCCGAGGCACAGGCCGAGGGTCGGGATGCCCTGCTCGCGGGCGAACTTCAGTGCGCCGAGCTTGCCTTCGATGCCGCGGATGCCGAAGCCACCGGGCACGCAGATGCCGTCGAGGGCACCGAGCTGCTCCTTGGCGCCCTCCGGCGTCTCGCACAGGTCGGACGGGATCCAGCGGATGTTGACCTTGGTCTCCTGCGCGAACCCGCCGGCCTTGAGCGCCTCGGTCACGGACAGGTAGGCATCCGGCAGGTCGATGTACTTGCCGACCAGACCGATCGTGACCTCGTGCTTGGGATTGTGCACGGCGTGCAGGACCTTGCTCCAGCGCGTCCAGTCGACATCGGCGGCCTTCTGGTCGAGTCCGAGACGGCGGACGATGTACGAATCCAGACCCTGCTCGTTGAGCGTGGACGGGATGTCGTAGATGCTCGGCAGGTCGACCGTGTTGATGACGCCCTCGGCGTCCACGTCGCACATCAGCGCGATCTTGTTGCGGTTGGACTCGCTCACCGGGCGGTCGCTGCGCAGCACGAGCGCGTCCGGCTGGATTCCGACCTGGCGGAGGGCTGCGACCGAGTGCTGCGTCGGCTTGGTCTTCTGCTCACCGGATGCACCCATGAACGGCACGAGCGAGACGTGCACGAAGAACACGCTGTCACGGCCCAGCTCGTGCCGCAGCTGACGCGCGGACTCCAGGAAGGGCTGGGACTCGATGTCGCCTACTGTGCCGCCGACCTCGGTGATGATCACGTCGGGCTTGGGCGTCTCGTCGGCCTGCAGACGCATGCGGCGCTTGATCTCGTCGGTGATGTGCGGGATGACCTGCACGGTGTCGCCGAGGTACTCGCCGCGGCGCTCGCGGGCGATCACCTGCGAGTAGATCTGGCCGGTCGTGACGTTGGCGGCCTCGGACAGGTTGATGTCGAGGAAGCGCTCGTAGTGGCCGATGTCGAGGTCGGTCTCCGCACCGTCATCGGTCACGAAGACCTCGCCGTGCTGGAACGGGTTCATCGTGCCCGGATCCACGTTGAGATACGGGTCGAGCTTCTGCATGACGACCCGCAGTCCGCGGGCGGTGAGAAGGTTACCGAGGCTCGCGGCAGTGAGCCCCTTGCCCAAAGACGAAACGACACCGCCGGTCACGAAGATGTGCTTGGTGGTGTCGTTCTTGGGCCCCGCAGAAGAAGAGTTCATCACGGGCTTCTATCCTAACAGGCAGCGGCGGTGCCGAGACCGAGAAGTTCTCGGGCGTGGGTGAGTGCGGCATCCGAATCGGTCAATCCGGACAGGAGTCTGGCCATCTCGGCCTCGCGGTCGGCGCCCTCCAGGCGCCGCACACTCGAGGCGGTGACGGCTCCGTCGCTGGCTTTCACGACGGAGAGATGATTGCCGGCGAAGGCTGCGACCTGGGCGAGATGCGTGACCGCGATCACCTGAGAACGTTCGGCGAGTCGGGCGAGTCGCCGCCCGACTTCGATCGCCGCAGCACCTCCGATGCCGGCATCCACTTCGTCGAAGACGAAGGTCGGTACCGGATCGGTACCGGCGATGACGACCTCGATCGCCAGCATCACACGGGACAGCTCGCCGCCGGACGCCCCGCGCGCGACGGGGCGCGGTTCGGCACCGGGGTGCGGCGCGAGCAGGATCGCGACGTCATCGCGGCCGTGCGCGCTCTCCGACCCGGCGGTCACGGCGACCTCCAGACGCGCGTCGGGCATCGCCAACGCGTGCAGCTCTTCGGAGACCGCGGTCCCCAGGCGCCCGGCGGCTTCCGTGCGTGCGGCGGTGAGCGCGTCGGCAGCCGCATCGAGCACGTCACGCGCCGTCGAACGCTCGGCCTCGAGCCGTTCGACCCGGTCGCTGTCGTCGTCCAGTTCTGCCAGCCGCGCCGATCCGGTCTCCCAGACCGTGAGGGCCTCATCCAGCGAGCCGTGGGCGCGCACCAGGGTGTTCAGCGCTGCGCGGCGCTCCTCCACGGCCGCGAGCTCGTGCGGCCCTGCCTCGTCCAGGTCGGCGAGATAGCCCGCCAGTTGACCCGCGAGGTCCGCCAGGCGATAGCCCACATCGGCCAGTGCCTCGGCGATGCCGGCCAGAGCAGGGTCGGACACGCGTTCCAGGAGGCGCCGTGCGTCGGCGACCAGCGCTGAGGCATCGGGGTCGTCATCCTCGTTGGAGAGCGCGCTGTGCGCGAGTGCTGCGGCCTGGCGCAGCTCCTCGGCGTTCGCGAGCCGCTCTGCCCGCTCGGTGAGGACCTCGTCCTCCCCCGCCTCCGGCGCCGTGGCTTCGATCAGCGCCAGTGCCTCCCGCAACCGGGCCGCCTCGTCGGCGCGACGGTCGCGGTTCTCGGTGAGCTCGCGCAGCTCGGCATCGAGCGTGCGCCAGTGCTCCCACGTCTCCTCGTAGGCGCGAAGCGCGGCGGATACCGGTTCGCCACCGAAACGGTCGAGTGCGTCGCGCTGCGCCGCCGCGGACTTCAGCCTCAACTGCTCGGACTGACCGTGCACCACGACGAGCTGTTCGGCGAGGGCGGCGAGGACGCCGGCCGGCGCCGCGCGTCCGCCGACACTCGCGCGGCTGCGTCCCTCGGCGCTGAGCGTGCGGGAGACGTAGAGTTCGGACCGACCAGCGCCGGCGGGTTCCAGTTCTCCCCCGGCATCCGTCACGATGTCGGCGATCGGCCCTTGTTCCGGCACGACCCAGACGCCGGCCACGGACGCCTGCGCCGCGCCGGCGCGGACGGCGCCTGAATCGGCGCGCTGGCCCAGCAGCAGCCCGAGGCCGGTGACGACCATGGTCTTGCCGGCGCCGGTCTCGCCGGTGATCGCGGTGAAGCCCTTGCCGAGCGGCAGCACGGCGTCGGCGATCACGCCGAGGTGCTGCATCCGGATCTCCTCGATCACGCCGGTGCCTCCGTCCCGTTGCCGCGCCAGCCGGCGACCGGAAGACGGAACTTGCGCACCAGCCGATCGGTGAACGCGGCGGGGTGCAGACGTGCGAGACGCACCGGTCGCGAGGACCGTCGCACCACGACGCGTGCACCGGGCGGGAGATCGTGCGAACGTCGGCCGTCGCACCACAGGATGCCGGTGCCGCTGGTGCTCTCCAGCATCTCGATCGCGACGGATGCGTGCGGGCTGACGACGAGTGGCTTGGCGAACAGGGCGTGCGCGGAGAGCGGCACGACGGCGATCGCCTCGACGCCCGGCCAGATCACCGGTCCGCCAGCCGAGAAGTTGTATGCGGTGGAACCGGTGGGCGTCGACACGACCATGCCGTCGCAGCCGTAGCTGGTGAGGGGGCGGCCGTCGATCTCGACGACCACTTCGATCATCCGCTCCCGGCTCGCCTTCTCGACGGTCGCCTCGTTGAGCGCCCAGGTCTCGTAGACGACCTCGCCGGCGGCATCCTTCACGCGGACGGCCAGCGCCAGGCGCTCCTCGACCTCGTAGTCGCGTTCGATGACCCGTCGGACGGCGGCGTCCATGTCGTCGCGCTCGATCTCGGCGAGGAAGCCGACGTGGCCCATGTTGATGCCGAGCACCGGGGCGCCGCTGTCCCGGACGAGCTCGGCCGCACGCAGGATCGTGCCGTCCCCGCCGAGCACGATGGCGAGTTCGAGCTCGCCGACCTGGATCGCGTCGCCGAGGACGTCCACGTCCGCGAAGATCTCGTCGACTGCGGCCAGCTCGGCACGATCCTCCACCGCCAGCACCGGACGGGCACCCGCGCTGCGCAGCGATTCGACGACTCGGCGAGCTGCTGCGACGGTGTCGTCCCGGCCGGCGTGGGCGACGACCAGGATGTAGCGCTCGTTCATCGTCCTCCTGCCAGTTCGTCGATCCGCTTCGTCCATTCTGCCGGAGAGCTCCCCCGGCCGGGTGCCATGTGGACAAGGTACTCGGCATTGCCGTGGGTTCCGAGGATCGGCGAGGGCAGGATGCCGAACATCCCGAACCCGGCGTCCCATGCGCTCCAGAGTGTCCGCGACACCGCATCCGCCCGGATGACGGGATTCGTGACGAGTCCGCCCCGGACAGCGGTGCGGCCGACCTCGAACTGCGGTTTGACGAGCAGCACGACATCGGCACCGGGTGCCGCGACCTGCGCGACCGCTGCGAAGACGAGCTCGAGCGAGATGAACGACAGGTCTCCGACGATCAGCTCGGGGGCACGGGGCTCCCCGGTGGCCGCCGCGAGGTTCTCCGAGGTCATGTGGCGGACGTTGTACCCCTCGACGGCCGTGACGCCCGGGTCGGCGGCGATCGCCGGCGCGAGCTGGTCGTGACCGACATCGACGGCGAGCACGCGCTCAGCGCCGCGCTCGCGCAGCACCTGGGTGAACCCGCCGGTCGACGCGCCCATGTCGAGCGCGATGCGGCCCTCGACGGGGACCTCGAAGCCGTCGAGGGCGGCGATCAGCTTGTGGGCGGCACGGCTGACGTAGTGATCAGAACCCGCGACAGTGATCTCGGTCGCCTCCTCGACAGGAGTGGATGCCTTGATCACCGTGCGTCCGCCGACCTGCACGAGTCCATCCGCGATCATCGTCGCGGCGTGCGTACGCGATCGGGCGAGGCCGCGTGCCGCGAGAGCGGCGTCGAGTCGGGTCACCGCTCCGACGACTTCTCTCGCTGATCGAGCCGCGCGCCCGATTCGAGCCGCCGGGACAACTCGTCGTGCAGGCTCGAGTAGGCATCGGCGCGTGCCGCGAGCGGCTGGCCCTCGATCAGGCGCAGGCGGCTCCAGAGTCCGTCGGTCGGACCGTTCGTGCTGTCGTCGCTCACCCCACCAGCCTACGGCCGATGGAACGGATCCTCGTAGAGGCGCTCTGGCACTCGCAGCACGAAGATCGGTGTCCCGGACTCCCAGATCGCCAGCGCACCAGCACGGAGCAGATCGATCTGCCTGGTGCCTTCGGCGAGGATCTCGACGTCGCCGCCGTCGACGCGGACGGTCGCATCCGCGACCGTCACGGCGCCGTCCTTGCGGACGGCCTGCGGGTACGGTTCGTGGAGTTCGCGCAGATCGGAAAGCACGAACGTCGGGCGCGAGTCTTCGGGTGCCGCCAGCACGTGCTTGGGCCGATCGATGCCGGTGAGCACGAGAACCGAATCGATACCGGCGCGGTTGGCACCGAGGATGTCCGTGTCGAGCCGGTCGCCGATGAAGAGGGTGCGCTGCCCGCCGAAACGTGCGATCGCCTCTTCGAAGATCGGGACCTCCGGCTTGCCTGCGACGGTGGCCAGACGACCGATCGCCGTGTGGACTGCCGAGACCAGGGTGCCGTTGCCCGGTGCGACGCCGCGTTCGCGCGGGATCGTCCAGTCGTTGTTCGTCGCGATCCACGGGATCCCGCCCTCGTCCTCGGGGAGTTTGAGGGCGAAGGCGGCTTCGGCGAGGTCGGTCCAGGCGACGTCGGGCGCGAAGCCCTGCACGACGGCGTCAGGTGCGTCCTCAGCACTGCGCGTGACGGTGTAGCCGGCCTTCTCGGCCTCGACGACGAGGCCCTCGCCGCCGACGATCAGAAGCGTCGCGGGCGCAGGAACCATTGTCGCGAGCAGGCGCATCGCCGCCTGCGGGCTGGTGACCACCTCATGCGCGGCGACGGTCAGTCCCAGCTCGGTCAGGTGCTCGGCGACCGAGGCATCCGTTCGGGATGCGTTGTTCGTGATGTAGCCGAGTCGCCGCTCACGGGCGACGGCGTTCAGGCTGTCGACCGCGTGCGGAAGCGCTCCAGGACCGGCGTACACGACACCATCGAGGTCGGCCAGAACGACGTCCATTCCGTCGAGGGGGGTCGGCCGCTTCTTGGCGAAAAGGCCCATCAGGCCTCGTCCTCGGCGGCTTCCTCGGCGTTCTTTTCGTCGGCAGGCTTGTCGTCCGTGTCGCCGTCTTCGCCGAGGAGCTCGGCGACTTCCTGTTCGATCTCGTCGCGTTCGGAGCGCGCGGGAGCCGGCGAGGCCGAGTCGGACTCGAGTTCGGCGTCGGACCCAGCGTCTGCCGAAGTCTCGACATCAGCCTCAGCCTCAGCCTCAGCCTCGATGTCAGATGTCGCATCCTGCTCGGGCGCGACAGCGTCCACCGCATCCACAGCGCGCACGTCGTCCATGGACTCGCCCTCGATCAGGCTGTCCTCGACGATGAGTTCCTCATCGCCTTCCTCATCGAGGCCGAGCGCTTCGAGCGCGACCTCGGCGCGCTGCGCCCAGAATTCGGACTCCTCGTTGCGGCCGAGGTCCTCGAGGACGGCGGCGCGTGCAGCGAACAGCGCAGGGCTCCAGCTGAAAGCGCGATCGGGGTCGAGTTCGGGGATCTCGAGTTCCCCGAGCGCGAGCTCGGTCTCCCCCAGGTCCAGCCGCGCACCCGACATCGCGATCGCCAGAGCGACACGCACGTCGATGGGGAGCGCTGACCGGTCGACCGAGCGTCCTGTCTCGAGCGCGCGGTCCGGTCGTCCGACGCCGCGCTCGCTGTCGACCATGAGCGCGATCTGGTCCTCCTTGCCGGAGATCCGTCGGTAGGTGCGCAGCTCGCGCAACGCCAGAGCGAAATCGCCCGTCGCGTACGCGGTGATTCCCAGCGTCTCTCGGACGATTGCGATGCGACCGGCCCGACGGGATGCCGCGAGAGCATGCTCATGCGCCAGCGCAGGATCCTCGTCGATCAGTTGAACGACCACGGCGAGGTGACGCGCGACCTGGTCGGCGTTCTCCTTGCTGAGGGTCTTCAGTTCGTTGCGAGCAGAGGCCGGCAGATCGCGGGCAGTGATCTCATCCGGAATGTCCGGACCGCGCTCGGGACGCGGACGGTCATCGTAGGGACGATCGTTACGCGGACGCTCTGCACCGCCGCGCTGCGCGTGGGAGCTGCGGCCACGATCGTCGCGCCGGTCCGAGCCGCCGTCACGCTTCTGGTAGCCACCGGCGCGGTCGCCATCACGACGCTGGTAGCCGCCGGACGGGCGATCGCCGTCACGGCGCGGGGCACTGTCTCGACGCTGGTAGCCGCCTTCGCGGTTCTGTCCGCCGGTCGGGCGATCGCCGTCACGGCGCTGGTAACCACCGGCCGGGCGATCGCCATCACGGCGCGGAGCATTGTCCCGACGCTGATAGCCACCGGACGCACGATCGCCGTCACGGCGCGGAGCACCGTCACGGTTCTGGTAGCCACCGGCAGGGCGATCGCCATCACGACGCGGGGCACTGTCCCGACGCTGGTACCCACCGGACGCACGATCGCCGTCACGACGCGGAGCACCGTCACGGTTCTGGTAGCCACCGGTGGGGCGATCGCCATCACGACGCGGGGCACTGTCCCGACGCTGGTACCCACCGGACGCACGATCGCCGTCACGACGCGGAGCATTGTCTCGACGCTGGTAGCCACCGGACGGACGGTCGCCGTCACGACGAGACGCACTGTCGCGACGCTGATAACCACTCTCTCGGTTCTGTCCACCGGACGGACGATCGCCGTCACGACGGGGAGCGCTGTCACGACGCTGGTACCCACCGGTTGGGCGGTCACCATCACGACGCGGAGCACTGTCCCGACGCTGGTAGCCACCCTCACGGTTCTGTCCACCGGTCGGACGGTCACTGTCACGACGCTGGTAGCCGCTGCTCGGCCGATCACCATCACGACGAGGCGCGGCGTCACGCCGCTGATAGCCACCGTCGCGGGGCGAGCTGCCACCATCGCGATAAGTCGGTCGTGAAGCAGAGCGATCTGCGCGCGGATGATCCTTGCGGCCGTCCCCTGAGTTCTTGGAACGGTCGTCGTTGTCGCGTCGCGGTCGACGCTCTTCCTCATCCGGCATGATCTATGCTCTCTCCAACTTCCTGTTAACGCAAAATGGCCACCCAACCTTGGGTGGCCATTTCACAGAAGAAGTCCGGCGGTGTCCTACTCTCCCACAGGGTCCCCCCTGCAGTACCATCGGCGCTGTGAGGCTTAGCTTCCGGGTTCGGAATGTAACCGGGCGTTTCCCTCACGCTATGGCCGCCGAAACACTATTGATGTTTCAACAAAAACCTAAAGACACACGTGGTGCCTGTAGGGTTCTCGACCGTACATCGAGAACCACAAAGTGGACGCGTAGCAAATCAATCAATCGTTGATTCGAAGTGTTATCAAGTCATCGGCTTATTAGTACCAGTCAGCTGCATGCGTTGCCGCACTTCCACATCTGGCCTATCAACCCAGTAGTCTGGCTGGGAGCCTCTCACCCGAAGGTATGGAAGTCTCATCTTGAGGCCGGCTTCCCGCTTAGATGCTTTCAGCGGTTATCCATCCCGAACGTAGCTAATCAGCGGTGCTCCTGGCGGAACAACTGACACACCAGAGGTTCGTCCAACCCGGTCCTCTCGTACTAGGGTCAGATCCTCTCAAACTTCCTACGCGCGCAGCGGATAGGGACCGAACTGTCTCACGACGTTCTAAACCCAGCTCGCGTACCGCTTTAATGGGCGAACAGCCCAACCCTTGGGACCTACTCCAGCCCCAGGATGCGACGAGCCGACATCGAGGTGCCAAACCATGCCGTCGATATGGACTCTTGGGCAAGATCAGCCTGTTATCCCCGAGGTACCTTTTATCCGTTGAGCGACAGCGCTTCCACAAGCCACTGCCGGATCACTAGTCCCGACTTTCGTCCCTGCTCGACCTGTCAGTCTCACAGTCAAGCTCCCTTGTGCACTTACACTCGACACCTGATTGCCAACCAGGTTGAGGGAACCTTTGGGCGCCTCCGTTACTTTTTGGGAGGCAACCGCCCCAGTTAAACTACCCACCATGCACTGTCCCTGAACCGGATTACGGTCCGAAGTTAGATATCCAGAGTGACCAGAGTGGTATTTCAACAATGACTCCACATGAACTGGCGTCCACGCTTCAAAGTCTCCCACCTATCCTACACAAGCCACACCGAACACCAATACAAAGCTATAGTAAAGGTCACGGGGTCTTTCCGTCCTGCTGCGCGTAACGAGCATCTTTACTCGTAATGCAATTTCGCCGAGTTCGCGGTTGAGACAGTTGGGAAGTCGTTACGCCATTCGTGCAGGTCGGAACTTACCCGACAAGGAATTTCGCTACCTTAGGATGGTTATAGTTACCACCGCCGTTTACTGGGGCTTAAATTCTCAGCTTCGCCTTGCGGCTAACCGGTCCTCTTAACCTTCCAGCACCGGGCAGGCGTCAGTCCGTATACATCGTCTTGCGACTTAGCACGGACCTGTGTTTTTAATAAACAGTCGCTACCCACTAGTCTCTGCGGCCTCCAAACGCTTTCGGAGCAAGTCCTAATACGTCGAAGGCCCCCCTTCTCCCGAAGTTACGGGGGCATTTTGCCGAGTTCCTTAACCACGATTCTCTCGATCTCCTTGGTATTCTCTACCTGACCACCTGAGTCGGTTTGGGGTACGGGCGGCTAGAACCTCGCGTCGATGCTTTTCTTGGCAGCATAGGATCATCCACTTTTTATCCGCATCGTGTCTCAGCCTGTATGAGAGACGGATTTGCCTATCTCTCGGCCTACGCACTTGCACCAGGACAACCATCGCCTGGCTTGGACTACCTTCCTGCGTCACACCTGTTAATACGCTAGCCGCACCAGAACGGGTTCGTACGCTAGGCCCAGAGCGTCACCCCGAAGGGATCAGTCACTGGGATTCAGATACTTAGCACTACTGGATTAGCTTGGGCGGTTCTTCGCCGGTACGGGAATATCAACCCGTTGTCCATCGACTACGCCTGTCGGCCTCGCCTTAGGTCCCGACTTACCCAGGGAAGATTAGCTTGACCCTGGAACCCTTGGTCTTTCGGAGGACGTGTTTCTCACACGTCATTCGCTACTCATGCCTGCATTCTCACTCGTGTAGCCTCCACGGCTGGTTCACACCGCCGCTTCGCTGGCCACACGACGCTCTCCTACCCATCAATACGGCTGGACCACGAAGGCCTACCAAAAATATCAATGCCACAACTTCGGTGGCGTGCTTGAGCCCCGTTACATTGTCGGCGCGGAATCACTTGACCAGTGAGCTATTACGCACTCTTTCAAGGGTGGCTGCTTCTAAGCCAACCTCCTGGTTGTCTAAGCAACTCCACATCCTTTCCCACTTAGCACGCGCTTAGGGACCTTAGATGGTGGTCTGGGTTGTTTCCCTCTCGACTATGAAGCTTATCCCCCACAGTCTCACTGCTGCGCTCTCACTTACCGGCATTCGGAGTTTGGCTGACGTCAGTAACCTTGTAGGGCCCATCGGCCATCCAGTAGCTCTACCTCCGGCAAGAAACACGCAACGCTGCACCTAAATGCATTTCGGAGAGAACCAGCTATCACGAAGTTTGATTGGCCTTTCACCCCTATCCACAGCTCATCCCCTCAGTTTTCAACCTAAGTGGGTTCGGTCCTCCACGAC
This sequence comes from Microbacterium sp. M, assembly GCF_045181065.1. GTDB lineage: Bacteria > Actinomycetota > Actinomycetes > Actinomycetales > Microbacteriaceae > Microbacterium. The sequence goes on from NZ_CP173721.1 coordinate 2,433,259, forward strand.
GTCTTACCGTCGCTTCAACCTGGCCATGGATAGATCACTTCGCTTCGGGTCTAGGACATGCGACTGAATCGCCCTATTCAGACTCGCTTTCGCTACGGCTACCCCACACGGGTTAACCTCGCCACATATCGCTAACTCGCAGGCTCATTCTTCAAAAGGCACGCTGTCACCCCTACTAAGGAGGCTCCAACGGTTTGTAAGCAAACGGTTTCAGGTACTATTTCACTCCCCTCCCGGGGTACTTTTCACCTTTCCCTCACGGTACTTGTCCGCTATCGGTCATCTGGGAGTATTTAGGCTTATCAGGTGGTCCTGACAGATTCACACGGGATTTCACGGGCCCCGTGCTACTTGGGATCCTCTCCACGCCAGAACACATGTTTCGACTACGGGGCTGGCACCCACTACGGCCCGCCTTTCAAGACGGTTCGTCTACACGCTTCTGTAACGCCACCAATTCGGCAGAACTGGTAGGAAAGTCCCACAACCCCGAACATGCAACTCCTGCCGGATATCACACACACTCGGTTTAGCCTCATCCGCTTTCGCTCGCCACTACTCACGGAATCACATGTTGTTTTCTCTTCCTGTGGGTACTGAGATGTTTCACTTCCCCACGTTCCCTCTACCCGCCCTATATATTCAGACGGGAGTCACTAGGTCGGCACGCCGCCCAGCGGGGTTTCCCCATTCGGACACCCTCGGATCAAAACTTGCTTATCAGTTCCCCGAGGCTTATCGCAGATTGCTACGTCCTTCTTCGGCTCCAGATGCCAAGGCATCCACCGTTTGCTCTTAAAGACTTGAAATCACATTGAGTTCGAATCGTCAAAAAATTGACTAATGATCTTTAAGATCATCTTCATGAACCAACCCCGAAGGATCGGTCCAAAGATGCTCGCGTCCACTGTGTAGTTCTCAAAGTACGGGCGGTACCCCTCACGCAACCCCCCACAAGGGGAAACGACAAGAGGCCCAGAGGATTCAGACAAAACGTCTGGCCCCTCAGGACCCAACAGCGTGCAGACACCAGACCCGCCGGCCCCACCTTTCCTACCGCCGAAGCAGTGTACTCAGCAGAACCCTTGGTTCCGATGTCATGTCAAATGTTCCACCCATGAGCTCCCAGCGAAGAACGTATGCCTTCGAACTGGGTTCTGGACACCCCCGAAGAGGTGTCAGATGCTCCTTAGAAAGGAGGTGATCCAGCCGCACCTTCCGGTACGGCTACCTTGTTACGACTTAGTCCTAATTACCGATCCCACCTTCGACAGCTCCCTCCCACAAGGGGTTAGGCCACCGGCTTCAGGTGTTACCGACTTTCATGACTTGACGGGCGGTGTGTACAAGACCCGGGAACGTATTCACCGCAGCGTTGCTGATCTGCGATTACTAGCGACTCCGACTTCATGAGGTCGAGTTGCAGACCTCAATCCGAACTGGGACCGGCTTTTTGGGATTCGCTCCACCTTACGGTATCGCAGCCCTTTGTACCGGCCATTGTAGCATGCGTGAAGCCCAAGACATAAGGGGCATGATGATTTGACGTCATCCCCACCTTCCTCCGAGTTGACCCCGGCAGTATCCCATGAGTTCCCACCATTACGTGCTGGCAACATAGAACGAGGGTTGCGCTCGTTGCGGGACTTAACCCAACATCTCACGACACGAGCTGACGACAACCATGCACCACCTGTTCACGAGTGTCCAAAGAGTTGACCATTTCTGGCCCGTTCTCGTGTATGTCAAGCCTTGGTAAGGTTCTTCGCGTTGCATCGAATTAATCCGCATGCTCCGCCGCTTGTGCGGGTCCCCGTCAATTCCTTTGAGTTTTAGCCTTGCGGCCGTACTCCCCAGGCGGGGAACTTAATGCGTTAGCTGCGTCACGGAATCCGTGGAAAGGACCCCACAACTAGTTCCCAACGTTTACGGGGTGGACTACCAGGGTATCTAAGCCTGTTTGCTCCCCACCCTTTCGCTCCTCAGCGTCAGTTACGGCCCAGAGATCTGCCTTCGCCATCGGTGTTCCTCCTGATATCTGCGCATTCCACCGCTACACCAGGAATTCCAATCTCCCCTACCGCACTCTAGTCTGCCCGTACCCACTGCAGGCTGGAGGTTGAGCCTCCAGATTTCACAGCAGACGCGACAGACCGCCTACGAGCTCTTTACGCCCAATAATTCCGGATAACGCTTGCGCCCTACGTATTACCGCGGCTGCTGGCACGTAGTTAGCCGGCGCTTTTTCTGCAGGTACCGTCACTCTCGCTTCTTCCCTGCTAAAAGAGGTTTACAACCCGAAGGCCGTCATCCCTCACGCGGCGTTGCTGCATCAGGCTTTCGCCCATTGTGCAATATTCCCCACTGCTGCCTCCCGTAGGAGTCTGGGCCGTGTCTCAGTCCCAGTGTGGCCGGTCACCCTCTCAGGCCGGCTACCCGTCGACGCCTTGGTGAGCCATTACCTCACCAACAAGCTGATAGGCCGCGAGCCCATCCCAGACCGAAAAATCTTTCCAAACGTTGACCATGCGGTCACGTCTCATATCCAGTATTAGACGCCGTTTCCAGCGCTTATCCCAGAGTCCGGGGCAGGTTGCTCACGTGTTACTCACCCGTTCGCCACTGATCCACAAGAGCAAGCTCCTGCTTCACCGTTCGACTTGCATGTGTTAAGCACGCCGCCAGCGTTCATCCTGAGCCAGGATCAAACTCTCCGTAAAAAAGAAATGCATACCACCACGGGGAAAACCGCGACAGCAGCGAGTTTGAAACTGACCAAAGAGACAAAATCAACTGACTTCATCCGAATGCCAACCCCCAACAAAGAAGGTTGGTCTTTGATCCAAAGGAATTCTCACCCCCACCGAAATGGAGACGAGGATAATTTGGCATTTGACAAGTGCACGCTGTTGAGTTCTCAAGGATCAGACGCTCCCCCGACCCAGCCTCACGACCAGGCCCGAAGGGCAACTTCTCTATCTTACCTCGCTTGATCCGTTTGTCAAATCGGCGAGCCGAGCGAACTCGACCCGCGATCCGAGGACCGCAAGGCTTCCCGTGACCGATCTCGCGCCGAAGTGCTCGAACTGTTTTGGGAGGTGGTTAGCCACTTGAGGGGAGCTGACCTTCTGGTCTCTCTCAACCCTGTGGGGCGAACAGGTAATAACTTACGTGGGATCCGGGGGTCGGGCAAATCCTGGCCGACTCCCGGGCGTGTCGCCCGTGTTCACGGCTCGCGATCTTCCCTCACGAGTCGTACGATCGGCCCATGCCGGCCCTCCCCTCTCGCCTCTCGGTCGACGCTCTCGCCCGAGCGAGCGTCTCGGCCGTGTGCCGGGCCGCACGACATCCTGCCGTCGACATCTCGCTTCTCGACCTCGATCGCATCGCCATGGCGTACCGGAGCGATCGCCACCTCACGATCGATGCTCGCTCACCCGATGTCTGGTCTCCCCTGTCGGGGTTCTGGCGCGTGGCCGACGGGTGGGTCCGCACCCACGGCAACTACCCGCGCCATGCTCAGGCACTCAGGCGCGCATTCGGTCTGGGCATGGATGCCGGCGCCGACGCTCTCTCGTCCGCACTCGCCGAGCGCTCCCCGACCGAAGCCGTCCGGAAGATCACGGACGCGGGCGGACTCGCCGTCCCCGTCCTCCCGGAGAACCCGGCCGCGGATCGCGCACTCCGCACCATTCCGCTGGTGGAATCCATTCCCCTCGGGCGGGCCACCCGCCGTCGTTCGCCCACGGGTGCGGGCCTCGACGGCATCCGCATTCTGGATCTCACCCGCGTCATCGCCGGGCCGGTGTGCACACGGACCCTCGCTCTTCTCGGAGCGGACGTGCTGCGCATCGATCCGCCCGGCCTCACCGAGCCGGGGTGGCAGCATCTCGACACCGGTCACGGGAAGCGTTCGGCGATCCTCGATGCGAGCTCTGAACGATTCGAAGAGCTGCTCGCCCGCGCCGACGTCGTCGTGCTCGGGTATCGCCCATCCGCTCTCGCTCGACTCGGCCTGTCCCGCGCGGCTCTCGCCGAACGGCACCCCGGCCTCATCGTCGCCGAACTCAGCGCCTGGGGACACGAGCACCCCGACCGCCGCGGGTTCGACAGTCTCGTCCAGGCCGAATCCGGGATAGCCATGATCGAGTCGCCCGATGGCGAACGACCGGGCGCCCTCCCCGCCCAGGCATTGGATCACTCCGCCGGCTACCTCCTGACCGCCGCCGTCTGCGATGCCGTGCACCGCCGCGACGAAGACGGCACTGCCCTGGCTGTGCGCACCTCGCTGCGCCGGATCGCCGCCGAGCTGCTCGGGATGCCGCGCACCGACGACCCCGGGCCCGAAGCGTCGATCGATCCCGCCGCGCACACCGAGCGCTTCCGCGTCGACGGCCATGATCTCGTCACCGTGCGCTCGGCGATCCCCGGACTGTCTTTCAACGCTCCTCGGCCGTGGGGACGCGACCCGGCGATGTGGTGATCAGCGCGTGCTGCGCCGGATCCCGATCAGGACGCACAGCGCAGCCGTGAGAACACCCCAGACCGCACACGCGGGCGGGAGCACCCGATACGCCAGGTGCTGCACGGTGAAATCCTCGGTGAACGGGCCGAACGCGAGTATGCCCGCCACCCACGCGATCACGAGCACCGCCGGCAGCGAAAGCCACCAGGCGACACGGACCCAGCCAGGCAGCAGCCGCTCGACGGCGGCGCGCGGCATCCGATGCCGCAGCCACACCAGCATCCAGATCCCGATGATGATCAGGCCGAGCACACTCGAGCCGTGCTGAAGCCACTTGAATCCCTGCAGCGGGCCCCACTGGGCATCGAGGATCGGAAGCAGCTGGCTCCCCCAGCGCTCTTCGTGCGTGAACAGGTCCCACAGGATGTGGGATGCCACACCGATCAGCAGGGATGCGGCGAGCAGCAGCGGATACCAGCGGTTCTCGCCCGCGCCGACAGCCTGTCGAGTCGCAGCCCACGGACGCTGGTTCCACTCGCGGGGAAGGCGAGCGGCCGCCCACGTCGGCGAGAGCTCTGCGACCGATGGTCGCAGCAGCACCCGCCAGACGAGGAACAGCACGAAGGCGATCAGACCGGTCCAGATGAGATTCGTCCAGGTGTGAGTGAACCCGTACCCCAGGCCGGTGCCGCGGACGAACAACGGAAGATCCGGCGTCATCGCGCCGATCGCGATCGCCGAGGGGATCAGAGGCGTCCGCACGAACGGCAGCGCCACGACGGCATGACTCGGCGTGAACGGCACGGATCAGCCGATGAACACGCCCGCGAGCGTCTTCTTGCCTCGACGAAGCACGGAGACCCCGCCGGGCAGAGTTCCCTGCACCGAGACCGACTCGTCCTCGACGCGGACACCGTCCAGCTTCACGCCGCCCTGGGAGATGGCGCGCCGCGCCTCGGAGAGACTCGAGACCAGTTCCGTCGCGACGAGAGCGTCCACCACCGACGTGCCCGCGGGCACCGTCGCGTTGGTCAGCTCCGTCAGCGCCGAGCGCAGCGTCCCGGCATCCAGCGTCGTCAGGTCGCCCTGACCGAACAGCGCCTCGGATGCCGCGATCACCGCCGCCGTCGCATCGATGCCGTGCACCGTGGCGACGACCTCGAGTGCGAGCCGCTTCTGCGCGGCACGACGGAACGGCTCGGTCTCGACCAGCCGCGCGTACTCGTCGATCTCGGCCTTGGTGAGGAAGGTGAAGACCTTGAGACGCGTGACCACATCGGCGTCGTCGGTGTTGAGCCAGAACTGGTACATCCGGTACGGGCTGCACATCTCGGGGTCGAGCCAGATCGCATTGCCCGCGCTCTTGCCGAACTTCGTGCCGTCGCTGTTCGTGATCAGTGGCGTACCGATCGCGTGCACCGAGACACCCTCGACCCGGTGGATGAGGTCGGTACCGCTGGTGAGGTTTCCCCACTGGTCCGACCCACCGGTCTGCAGCACGCAGCCGTAACGGCGGTAGAGCTCGAGGTAGTCCAGGCCCTGCAAGATCTGGTAACTGAACTCGGTGTACGAGATTCCTGCCTCGGAGTTCAGCCGCGCAGAAACGGCATCCTTCTTGATCATCGTGCCGACGCGGAAATGCTTGCCGATGCCCCGCAGGAAGTCGATCGCGCTGAGCGGTGCAGTCCAGTCGAGGTTGTTGACGATACGCGCGGCGTTGTCGCCCTCGAAGCTCAGGAAACGCTCGACCTGGGCGCGCAGTTTCCCGACCCACTCTTCGACGGTCTCGACCGGGTTGAGCACGCGTTCGGTGTCGCGACCGCCCGGGTCGCCGACGAGACCCGTTGAACCCCCGACGAGGCCGAGCGGCTTGTGGCCGGCCAGCTGCAGTCGTCGCAACGTCAGCAGCTGCACGAGGTTGCCGAGGTGAAGGCTGGGAGCTGTCGGGTCGAACCCGCAGTAATACGTGATCGGGTCTCCGGCGAGAAGGGCGCGCAGCGCCTCCTGATCGGTGGACACGTGGACGAGGCCACGCCAGACGATCTCGTCCCACACGTTCTCGAACGCGGGGTCGATCGCCTGCGGAGCAGTCGTCAGATCGGTATTCGACACGCGATCCAGGCTATCAGCGCGGCGCGCTCGCTCCGGTCAGGCGTGCACGCCCCACCACACCAGGAATGCCGCCCCGAGCGCGATCACCCAGCTGACGAGGCTGCCGACCAGGAAGTACTCGGCACGGGCTCCCGTCTCGCCGTCCTTGGAGATCTCGGGGAACCGCACGATGCCCTTCGCCGCCAGCATCGCCGCGAGGATCGGGTACGCAGCGGTGAGAGTGAGCATGAACACGATCACGCGCTCGAGCGGCCCGATCAAGCGCCCACCCTTGAATCCGCCCCGCTGCGACGGCGCTGCTTCGACCGCCGTCTTCCGGCGCTCGTCATCCGCGTCGTCCCCGCCATCCGTCGGGGCGTCTGGCACCTCGGCCACGGTGGCCTGCGACGCGATCCCGGCGTCGTCCGGCCGCCAGGTGTGCTCGCCCGAGAGCGCTGCCCTGACCACGAGATTGGCGGATTCCAACAGGAACGCCACCACGCCGACGACGAGGACCGCCAGGTCGAAGGGGATCGGTCCGAATGGGGAACCCATATTCCAGGACAGGCCGATGATCCCGGCATCCGGGCGTGCGCCGGCCCACACGACCGAGAGCGCGGCGGCGAAGGCCAGCGCGACCGCCGGCCAGAAGCCGGCCCTCGAGTCGCGGTCTCTGGGCATGACCCACACCCAGGCCGCACCAGCCGCGATCGCCAGGATCATGGGCAGCAGCGCGTCCGAGACGCTGCCGAGTACGAGCAGCACGATGAGGGTCGCCAGATAGCCGATCCACTGCCGCGGCACGAACTGTCGCACGAGATCGACCGCGCCGACCGCGAGCAGCAGGAATCCGGCGAGGATCATGAGGCCGCTCCTCTCATCTGCGCGACTCCTTCGATGAGTGCTGCAGCTCCTGCGCTGCGCAGCGACTTGGACACGCTGGGCTGCGTGATGCCCTCGGTTCGAGCGAGCTCTGCCTGGGGCGTGCCGATCAGGCGCCCATAGGTGAGCCGGCGCTCGCGCTCGCTCATCGCGCCGACCAGTTCGTCACGGGCGAGCAGGTACGCGTTGGATGCGGCGATCACGGACTCCATGACCTCATCCTGCCCCTGGGCACCGACGATCCAGGTGCGCATGCGCGGCACGGCGCGCTGCTCGCGCGCGTGGACCGTCTCGATCGCGTCGCGCGCGGCGTACCACCCCGGCCCGTCCGAGAGGTCGCCGTGCACCGAGTCGATCGCTCGGATCGCGCCCACCCCGATGCCGAATCGGAAGGAGATGCCGTCCGGGAGGGCGAGCTGGAGCATGAGCAGCGATGTCAGCGCATCGCCGAGTCGCGCGTAGACGGCCTGCTGCTCGTCCCCTACGGTGGGCGTCAGCGGCTGCGTCGCGAGCGGGAGATCCGCTTCGACGCGCGTGATGGTCTCATCGAGCACCCGCTGTGCGGATGCTCGATCCTTGAGGCTGCGGGAGCCGACGATGTCGGCGATCACGGCGATGACCATGCGATAACCATAACACGCATAATTCAGAAACATGCACTGATTGGCTATTGATCAAGAACATGCCCTATACGAGCATCCCCTGGCGACAGGGCACCTGGACCCATCTTCCCGCGTCGACCGTCGAGGACGGCCATCTCGACGTCACCGCCGTCGAGGGAAGCGACGCCTGGCGGCGCACGGCGTACGGATTCATCCACGACAGCGAACACGCCCTCACCGCTCCGCTCGCCGTCGGCGAGGCGATGGAGGTCGCTTTCCGCGCGCCCTGGGACGGACAGTTCGACCAGGCCGGCGTCTTCGTCCGCATCGACGACGAGCACTGGATCAAGGCCGGCGTCGAATTCGCCGACCACCACCTCGGCCTCGGCGCCGTCGTCACGGACGTCCGCTCGGACTGGTCGGTCGGCTTCGTCGACGAGTGGCAGGATGCCGAGATCACCGTGCGCGTGAGTCGCTGGCCGGACGCGGTCATCGTCCGTGCGAAGGCGGACGACGGAGAATGGCGCCTCGTACGGGTGGCGCCGTTCGATCCGGCTGCCACGGCGACCGCCGGACCGTTTCTGGCGGCGCCGACGCGCTCAGGACTCGTCGTGCGATTCACCCGGTGGACCCGCTCGGAGGCCGACGAGTCCCTGCACTGACCGCCGGGCGATGCGGGGGTCAGAACCCCAGCGCGTGCGCCGCGTTCTGGGCGCGGGCGATCAGCTCGGCGCGCTGTTCGGCGACGCGCACCCCTGCCGTGCCGCCGGCACCCGTCCGTGACGCGACCGACCCCTGGATGGACAGCACCTCGCGCACTTCGGGCACGAGATGCGGCGAGACCGAGAGCAGCAGCTCGTCCGAGGCATCCTCCAGCCCGATCCCCTGTTCCTCGCATGCGCGCACCAGCGCACCCGAGATCTCATGCGCGTCCCGGAACGGCACCCGGCGCTTCACGAGCCACTCGGCCACGTCGGTGGCCAGCGAGAAGCCCTGCGGGGCGAGCTCGGCCATCCGCTCGGTGTCGAAGCGCAGCGTCGCGATCATCCCGGCGAACGCCGGCAGGACCACCTCGAGCGTCTGCACCGAGTCGAACACCGGCTCCTTGTCCTCCTGCAGGTCGCGGTTGTAGGCGAGTGGGAGGCCCTTGAGAGTCGCCAGAAGGCCGGACAGGTTGCCGATCAGCCGCCCGGACTTGCCGCGGGCGAGCTCGGCGATGTCCGGGTTCTTCTTCTGCGGCATGATGCTGGAGCCCGTCGAGTAGCTGTCGTGCAGCGTGACGAAGCCGAACTCGCGCGTGTTCCAGAGGATGATCTCCTCCGAGAGGCGCGACAGATCGACGCCGGTCATCGCCGCGACGAAGGCGAACTCCGCGACGACGTCACGGGCGGCGGTGCCATCCAACGAGTTCTCAGCTGGACGATCGAGGCCGAGTTCGCGCGCGACCAGTGCCGGATCGAGCCCGAGCGTCGAACCCGCCAGCGCTCCCCCGCCGTACGGCGAGACTCCGGCGCGGACGCGCCAGTCGACCAGTCGCTCCAGTTCGCGCACCAGCGGCCACGCGTGAGCCTGCAGATGGTGCGCGAGGAGCACGGGCTGCGCGTGCTGGAGGTGGGTGCGGCCGGGAAGGATCGCGTCCGGATGCGCCTCGGCCTGGGCGACCAGCGCATCGATCACGCGCAGCAGATCGCGGGCGATGACCTTGGCGTGGTCGATCAGGTACATGCGCACGAGTGTCGCGATCTGGTCGTTGCGGCTTCGCCCCGCACGCAGCCGCCCGCCCAGTTCAGGGCCGAGCTCGGCGATCAGCGCCTGCTCGAGCGCGCCGTGCACGTCCTCGTCCGTCGGCTGCGCGACGATCGTTCCGTCCGCGACCTTGCGGGCCACGGCATCCAGCCCGTCGTGCATGCGACGCGCTTCGTCCGGCTCGAGATAGCCCGCGGCCTCGAGCGCCGCGGCGTGCGCATGCGAACCAGCGATGTCGTAGGGGGCGAGGATCCAGTCGAAGTGCGTGGAGCGGCTCAGCTCCACCAGTTCCGGTGACGGTCCGCTCGCGAATCGTGCGCCCCAGAGCGCGCCTTCGTTCGTTCCGTCGTGCTTCGCCTCGCTCATGGATTCAGCCTATCGACCATGCGGGGCCGCGCCGGAACCACGATCTTCGCCGTGCGGTCGAGCAGCCACTCCAGCGGGCCGCGGCCGATCAGCAGCGCCCATGCTGTGCATCCGATGACGGTGCCGATCGTGAGCGGCCAGAACGGCTCCAGCGCTCGGAACGCCAGGAGGTCCCCGGTGTCGCCGATCGTCGCGAGGGCGACCACCGCCCAGATGAGCAGCTGCGCCGTGTACGCCGTGAGCGGCATGGCGCCCACGGCGCGCAGCGGCAGCACCAGCATCCGGATCGCATCGAGTCTGCAGAGGAGCAGGCACGCCCCGATCACGCCGATCGCGAAACCACCGGTGCCGAACACCTCGAACAGCCCGGACGAGTGCGGCTCCGCAGTGAGCACGTACTGCAGGTACAGCGACTCCGGCGGTGCCGTGGAAACGGTGTACCCGACGACGGCGAGCACGGACCCCGCGCCCAGCATCCAGAGCTGCGTGCGCAGGCGACGCACATCCGCCCTCGCGATGCCGAGCCCGGCGAGCACGAAGGCGATCCAGACCGGGAACGGGTAGTTCCAGCCCAGCGCCGCCGAGATCTCCTCCCCGAACGGACCGTGCCAGAGCGGCAGCTCGTTCAGCAGCGGCTGCACGAACGCCATCACGGCCCCGATTCCGGCGGCGGCCCACAGCACGGCACTCGCTGTCAGCGCTGTGAACGGAAGGACCAGCAGGAAGAGGAGAGCATACGCGGGCAGGATCACGTACACGGGCACGCCGGTGAGGATGAGCAGGATGCCGACCAGCCACAGCATCCCGGCACGCACCGCCAACCGGCCGCGCGCCGTGCGCATGCGGTCCCCGGTGAGCGGGACCGCACCGCCGGTCACCAGCCCGACCGAGACCCCGGCGAGAGTGGCGAACAGGATGGACGAGCGCCCGTCGACGATGAAGAGCCAGGTCGACGGATCGCTCCAGTCCCAGTGGTCGGCGGTGACGAGCAGGTGCGCCGCGAACATGCCGATCACGGCCAGTCCGCGCGCGAGATCGACGCCGCCGATGCGCGCCGGGCCGTTCAGCCGCAGCCAGCGGCCTGCCAGCCCGGACGCCATCGGCTCAGCCCTGACGCAGCAGCCAGACCAGCAGCGCCTTCTGGGCATGGAGCCGATTCTCGGCTTCATCCCACACGACGCTCTGCGGGCCGTCGATCACTTCGGAGTCCACTTCGTAGCCGCGGTCGGCCGGGAGGCAGTGGATGAAGATCGCATTCGGATCCGCGATCTGCATCGTCTCGGTGGTGACCTTGTATCCGCCGAGGTCGCGGATGCGCGCGAGCTTCTCCTCCTCTTTGCCCATCGACACCCAGGTGTCGGTGACGACGACATCCGCGCCGGCCGCTGCCTCGTCGGGGTCGGTGTAGAGCGCGATCGAGCCGCCGGTCTCCGCGGCGCGCCGATCAGCGGCCTCGATGACATCGGCCCGGGGAGCGTACTCGGCGGGAGACGCGATGCGCACGTGCATTCCGGCCGTGACGCAGGCCAGCGCGTAGGAGTGCGCCATGTTGCTCTGTCCGTCGCCGAAGAACGTCAGCGTCAGCCCCTTCAGCTCGCCCTTGTGCTCGCGGATCGTGAGGAGGTCGGCCAGCAGCTGACACGGGTGGAAGTCGTCGGAGAGGGCGTTGACGACCGGCACGCGCGTGCCGGCAGCCATCTCCTCCAGCCCCGCCTGCGCGTAGGTGCGCCACACGATCGCCGCCACCTGGCGCTCGAGCACCCGTGCGGTGTCCGACGGGGTCTCCTTGCCGCCGAGCTGGCTGCTGGCGGTCGTGATGATCAGCGGCGATCCCCCGAGATCGGCGATGCCGACCGCGAACGACACGCGCGTGCGGGTGGACGACTTGTCGAAGATCACGGCCACGGTCTGCGGACCGGCGAGGGACTTGTCGGCCCAGCGGTCCTTCTTCAACTCGACGGCGAGATCGAGGATCTCGGCCTGCTCAGCCGGGGTCAGGTCATCATCGCGCAGCAGGTGGCGGGTCATGCGGAAGCACCTTCGGTCTCGGATGCCGCGAGCGACGCCTGCACATCGGCGAGCGAGGCTGCGAACAGCGTCTGGAATTCCTCGATCTCAGCATCCCCGATCGTCAGCGCCGGGGCGATGCGGACGGTCTCGGGGTTCGCGGCGTTGATGATCAGCCCACGCTCCTGCGCCGCCGCGACGACGGCTCCGGCGAGCGGCGCGCTCAGCGCGACGCCGATCAGCAGGCCCTTGCCGCGGGTGCCGGCGACCAGCGGCGAATCGATCGCGTCGATGGCCGTGCGCAGCTGCGCGCCGCGTGCCGCGGCGTTGTCGACGAGCCCGGCGCGCTCGATCTCGGCGAGCACGGCATCCGCCACGGCGGTTGCCAGCGGATTGCCGCCGAACGTCGAGCCGTGGGATCCGGGGGTGAAGAGCGAGCTCGCGGCACCGAACGTCACGAGCGCTCCGATCGGGAAGCCGCCGCCGATGCCCTTGGCGAGCGTGATGGCGTCGGGGGTGATGCCCTCGTGGCTGAACCCGAACCAGGCGCCGGTGCGGCCGGCTCCGGTCTGGATCTCGTCAACGATCAGCAGAGCGCCGTGCTTCAGCGTCAGCGCGCGGGCGGCCGCGAGGTACCCGTCCGGGAGCTCGACGACGCCGGCCTCGCCCTGGATCGGCTCGACGATGACGGCCGCGACCCGGTCGTCGATCGCGGCTTCGAGCGCCTCGATCGTGGCAGGGATGTGCTCCACGCCACCGGGCATCGGCTCGAAAGGAGCGCGCATGGCCGCCTTCGCTGTCATCGCCAGCGACCCCATGGTGCGTCCGTGGAAGGCGTTCTCGAGCGCGATGATCCGCGGGCGCTCGGCACCGCCGTGCAGGCGGGCGAGCTTGAACGCGGCTTCGTTCGCCTCGGCACCGGAGTTCGAGAAGAACACGCGACCGTCGATTCCTGCTCCGGCGAGGCGCTTCAGGCGGGCGGCGAGCGCCAGTTGAGGCGGAGTCGCGAAGTAGTTCGACACGTGTGCGAGCGTCGCGGCCTGGCGCGACACGGCCTCGACGAACACCGGGTGCGCATGGCCGAGCGATGTCACGGCGATGCCGGCGAGGAAATCGAGGTATCGCTTCTCGTCGCCGTCGTACAGGTACGAGCCCTCGCCGCGAGTGAGCAGCGCCAGCCGGTCCCCCGCGTTGAGCACCAGATCGCGTGCGGCGTTCTCCTGCCAGACGGTCATGCCTTCGTCCTCTCTCCGGCGACCACTTCGGTCCCGATGCCCTTGCTTGTGAAAAGTTCGACGAGCACCGAGTGCGGCACCCGTCCGTCGATGATGGCCGCGGCGTCCACGCCGTTCTCCACGGCGTCCAGACAGGCCCGCATCTTCGGGATCATGCCGGATTCCAGCGTCGGCAGCATGTCGATGAGATCCGCCGAGGTGATGTGCGACACCAGCGAGTCCCGGTTCGGCCAATCGGCGTACAGCCCGGGCACGTCCGTGAGGATGACCAGCTTGCGCGCTCCGAGTGCTGTCGCGAGGGCGGATGCCGCGGCATCCGCATTGACGTTCAGCGACTGACCCGGATGATCGAGGTCCGGCGCGATGCTCGAGACCACGGGGACACGCCCGGCTGCCAGGTGATCGAGCACGGGAGTCGGGTCGACCTGGACGACATCGCCGACCCGGCCGAGATCCACCTCCTCGCCGTCGATGACGACCCCGCGGCGCCGTCCGCCGAAGAGACCGGCGTCTTCGCCGCTCAGGCCGGTCGCGATCGGACCGTGCGAATTGATCCTGCCCACCAGCTGCGGGTTCACCTGACCGGTCAGCACCATCCGGACGACACTGATCGCCTCGGTGTTCGTGACCCGGTAGCCGCCCTTGAACTCGCTCGGGATCTCGAGCCGGTCCAGCATGTGAGAGATCTGCGGTCCGCCGCCGTGCACCACGACCGGCAGCACGCCGACGTAGCGGAGGTAGGCGATGTCCTGCGCGAAGGCATCCTGCAGCTCGTCGGAGACCATGGCGTTGCCGCCGTACTTGACGACGACGATCTGGTCGCGGAACTTCTTCAGCCACGGCAGCGATTCGATGAGAGTCGATGCCTTCTCTGCCGCGATGTCCGGTGTGGTGTCCTGTATGTCCGTCATGAGGAGTACGCGCTGTTCTCGTGGACGTAGTCGTGCGTGAGGTCGTTGGTGAGGATCGTCGCCTCGGCGTCGCCGACCTTGAGGTCGATGAGCACGTCCGTCGCGCGCGGCGCGAGGTCGACGTCCTCACGGGGCCGGTCGGGGCCGCCTTCCGTGCACACGCGCACGCCGTTCATCCACACGTCGACGTCGTACGGGTCGAACTGCGCGCTCGTCGTGCCGATCGCCGCGAGCACGCGGCCCCAATTCGGGTCATTGCCGAAGATCGCGGCCTTGAAGAGGTTGTTGCGCGCCACCGAGCGTCCGACGTCGACGGCATCCTGCTCGCTGACCGCGTTGGTCACGCGGATCGTGATGTCGTGGCTCGCGCCCTCGGCATCGCCCTGCAGCTTGACGGCGAGGTCCTGGCAGAGCTCGCGCAGCGCGGCGGCGAACTCCTCGAGGTCGGGCTTGACTCCGCTCGCGCCGTTGGCGAGGAGCGTGACCTGGTCGTTGGTCGACATGCAGCCGTCCGAATCGAGCCGGTCGAACGTCGTCCCTGTGGCGCTGCGCAGCGCGGTGTCGGCCTCGAGCGCCTCCAGGTCGGCATCCGTGGTGATCACGACCAGCATCGTGGCCAGCCCGGGCGCGAGCATGCCTGCGCCCTTCGCCATGCCGCCGATCGTCCAGCCGCCGCGGGAGACCACAGCGGTCTTCGCGACCGTGTCTGTCGTCATGATCGCGTGGGCCGCGGCATCTCCGCCGTCTGCCGAGAGCTCGGCGATCGCCTGTTCGGTGCCGGCGAGCACCTTGGCGCGGAACTCCTCGTCGCCGGTGCCGATGAGTCCGGTGGAGCACACCAGGACATCCCCCGCCCCGATGTCGAGAAGCTCGGCCGCCTTCTCCGCGGTCTGGTGCGTGGTCTGGAACCCGAACGCGCCGGTGAAGCAGTTCGCCCCGCCGGAGTTGAGGACCACGGCCTCGACGATGCGGTCCTGGATGACCTGCTGCGACCAGATGATCGGGTTGGCCTTGGCGCGGTTGCTCGTGAAGACGGCAGCGCCGACCTTGCGCGGGCCGCGGTTGACGACGACGGCGACGTCCGGCTTGCCGGTGGACTTCAGTCCTGCGGCGACTCCGGCCGCCTCGAATCCTGCGGGTGCGGTGACGCTCACGGTGCGACTCCATTCACGGTGAGGGCGCGGGCTTCGGGGAGTCCGAGCGCGATGTTCATGGACTGGATGGCGGCACCGGCGGTGCCCTTGACGAGATTGTCGACCGCGGTCACGACGGTCACTCTGTTCGCCGCGCGGTCGATCGCGAGTCCGATCAGAGCAGTGTTGGCGCCGAGGACATCGGCGGTCCGTGGGAACTGCCCTTCGGGCAGCAGCTGCACGAATGTCTCATCGCCGTATGCGCTCTGCCAGGCATCCCGGATCTGCGCGTCCGTGACGCCGTCTGCGATCGGAGCCGTCGAGGTCGCGAGGATGCCGCGGGACATCGGCACCAGCACCGGCGTGAAGGAGATCCGCGGGTCCGCCGCGCCCGCGGCGATGAGCGCCTGCTGGATCTCGGGGATGTGCCGGTGCGTCCCGCCGACGGCGTACGGGTTCGCGGTGCCGAGGATCTCGCTGCCGAGCAGATTGGTCTTCAGGCTCTTGCCGGCACCGGACGGGCCGACGGCCAGGACCGACACGATGTCGGTCGGGTCGATGACACCGGCGGCGACACCAGGGACCAGGCTCAGGCTCACAGTCGACGCATTGCACCCCGGGGCTGCGATGCGGGTCGCGCCGCGGAGGTGCTCGCGCTGCTTCACGCCATCGATCAGAAGCTCGGGGACGCCGTACGTCCACGCGTCGTGGAAGGCGCCGCCGTAGAAGGCATCCCAGGAGCTCTTCGATGTGAGGCGGTGGTCGGCACCGGCGTCGATGACGAGCGGGACCGCGCCGAGGGCATCCGTGTACTGACCGGACTGCCCGTGCGGCAGCGCGAGGAACACGATGTCGTGCCCTGCGAGGATCTCGGGCGTCGTGTCCTGGAGTTCGAGGTGAGCGAGCGAGCGCAGGTGCGGCTGGTGCTGGATCAGCGGCTGACCCGCGTTGGAATGCGCGGTGACGGTGCGGATATCGATGTCTGGATGATCGGCCAGCAAGCGCAGGATCTCGCCGCCCGCGTAGCCGGATGCGCCGGAGACGGCGACGGTATACGTCATGGTTCTACCTTAACGGTCTGGGTGGTCGTCGACGGAGGCGGCGACGCTCACAGCCGTACCCGTGCAGGCAGCAGCGCGAGGGTCGCCTAGAGTCGGCGGCCGCCGCGGCGTCGGCGCACCGGAG
Source organism: Microbacterium sp. M (assembly GCF_045181065.1). GTDB lineage: Bacteria > Actinomycetota > Actinomycetes > Actinomycetales > Microbacteriaceae > Microbacterium. Next base: position 2,449,882 of record NZ_CP173721.1, read on the forward strand.
CGACGCTCGGAACGAGCGTCAGCGAAGCGGGTGCGACCGAAGGCATGCCGCGACGATAGCGCGCGCGGCGCGGACGGCGCAAATCCGGGGCGTCACACGTCATCCGTGCCGGCGCGCTTCCAGGAACACGAGGATCGCCCGCACTCTGCGATTCTCGTCGGCAGGGCTGAGCCCGAGCCCGGCGAAGATGTTCCCGATGTGCTTGCGGATCGCCGCGTCGCTGAGGAACAGCCGAGCGGCGATGTCGGTGTTCGATGCGCCTTCGGCCATGAGTTCGAGAACCTCGCGCTCACGCGGCGTCAATGCATCGAGGGGACCGGCGACCTCGCTGCGCAGGAGTTGCCTGGTGACCTCCGGATCGATGACCGTACCGCCCGCGGCGACCGCGGCGAGCGCACGGTCGAAATCGCTCACGCGATTGACCCGCTCCTTCAGCAGGTATCCGACCGCGGCCTCAGGGAGAAGGAGTAGATCCCGCGCATAGCGCTCTGCCACGTACTGCGACAGGACCAGTACGGGCTGCGTCGGTGCCAGCTTCCGGATGTGCAGCGCCGCGCGCAGGCCGTCGTCGGTTGCATCCGGTGGCATGCGGACGTCGGTGACGACGATGTCCGGTGGCACGGTCAGCGTCGCGTACACGGTCCGCAGTTCGATCGCGTCGGCTGCGGTGGCGACGATCTCGTGGCCGAGTCGCTGGAGCAGGGCGCTGAGCGCCTCGCGCAGCAGAGTCGCATCATCGGCGAGCAGAATGCGCATCGTCACCGCGTTCCTGCGTCGTCTGCGCGTGCGGTCTGGCAGGGCAGCTCCATGCGGAGCACTGTCGGTCCGCCTGCCGGGCTCGATATCGACAGCGTGCCGCCGAGCGCTTCGGCGCGGCCGGCGAGCCCCTGGAGCCCGCTGCCGCGCTCCGGATCCGCTCCGCCGTGCCCGTCATCGGACACGGCGACATATGCGACGTCGTGATCCATACCCAGATCGACCTGAATGCTCGATGCCGAGGTGTGCTTGGCGGCGTTGGTCGACGCCTCGGTCACGAGGAAGTACCCGGCGGCCTCCGCCGCGCGCTCGAGGCGAGGAAGGCCGTGATCGCGGACGCGCATCGGCAGGCTGCTCCGCCCAGCCAGCTCGCTCACCGCAGCCACCAGACCGTGGTCTGTCAGAACAGCGGGGTGGATGCCTCGCACGGTCGAGCGCAGCGACGCCAGGGCGCGCTCGGTCTGATCCTGTGCCGCGCGGAGCGCATCCTCCGCCGACTTGGCATCGCCGCTCGCGAGCTCCAGTTCGAGGATGCCGAGGCGCGCGGCGATGCCGACCAGTTCCTGCTGCACGCCGTCGTGCAGATCGCGTTCGATCCGCTGCCGCTCCGTCTCGTGCGCCGAGACGATCGCCGCGCGGGAGCGCGTCAGCTGCGCCACGCGCCGGTCGATCTCTGCCGTGCGCGGTGCGATGAGCCAGCCGATGACGCCGCCGTGGAGCGCGGAGAAAGCTGCATTGACATAGGCGACGACGACGAGGACGACCGGCAGCCAGAGCGGGGGGTGCCACCAGTTGTCGGCCCCGACCGTCATGCGGACGTCGAAGAAGAGGTTCACCTCGGCCGGTGGCCGAGTCAGGCCGGTGTATGCCAGCGCGACGGGCAGGGCGACCGCGATCGCCTGCGCCAGGAGCAGGCAGAACGCGAGCAGCCCGAGCAGGATGCCGAGCAGCAGCGCGACCACTTCTCGCCACGTCGTCGGTTCGGTGAGCCGCACTCCGAGCCAGTTGTGCCGTTCCTCCCGCGGGACTCGCACGTGTCCGCTCCCCCGGACAGGGGTACCGATCATGCGCAGGCGCCGACGTTCGATGATGCCGAACAGGATCCCCCAGAGGGGAAGGATCACCAGGGTGGCCGCGACGGGAAGGATCAGGACGATGCCGAGGACAGCCGTGATCACGACCGAGCCCAACGCGAGAGGGGGCCAGCGCGAGAGGAGGAACCGGGGCGGCGACAGCATCAGCCCCTGCCAGATCGTCTCGATGCGCACTCGCTCAGCCTATGCAGGTGCACCGCGGACCTGATCGACTGCCGCAGGAAAGTAGCGTCAGGTCTACCTTCGGTGCCGCGTCCGGTCTGGTGCGCCAGGACGTCATCGGCGATGGACTGACGTCATGATCCCTCCGCAAGACGACCGTCCCGTCGCCCCTCTGCTCACCGCGCGCGGTATCGCGAAGACCTATGCCGTTCGAAAGTCCTCACCCGTCACGGTGCTGCGCGGCATCGATGTCGACGTCCTCCCCGGCGAGATGGTCAGCATCGTCGGCCCGAGCGGATCGGGGAAGTCCACGCTGCTCTACTGCCTCGCGGGTCTCGAGCGGGCGGATATCGGTGAGATCGCTCTCGGCGGCACACGCATCGACTCGCTCTCGCAGAGCCGGCTGGCGAAGCTGCGTCGGGACCGCCTCGGCTTCGTCTTCCAGAGTTACAACCTGATCCCGTCGCTGAACGCGGGCGAGAATGTCGCTCTTCCCGCCCGACTGGCGAGGCACCGCGCACCCGATGTCGAAGGCGCGCTCGCCGCCGTCGGTCTCACCGGGCACGCGGGCAAACGGCCGGGCGAGCTGTCGGGCGGACAGCAGCAGCGTGTCGCGATCGCTCGGGTCCTCGCCGCGCGACCCGACCTGGTGTTCGCCGACGAGCCGACCGGCGCTCTCGACACGACGACCGGCGCTCAGGTCCTGGACCTTCTGCGCGCGCATGCCGCGGACGGCCGCGGCGTCGTCGTCGTCACTCACGATCTGGATGCCGCGGCACGCGCCGATCGGACGCTGGTGCTCCGGGACGGCGCGGTCGTCACCGAGCTGGTCAGCCCCACCGCTGCCGGCATTCTCGATGTGCTGCACGCGACGACGAGCGGAGCGGCCGCGTGATCCGGCTGCTGCGCGCCGAACTGAGCCGGGGGTGGACCACGTGGATCGGGCTCGTCCTGGTCGCGACGATCGCAGCGCTCTCGTTCGCCGTCGCGATCGCGATGCTGGAGACCGGCCTGGACGTCGGCGGTGAGATCCTGGAGGCGTCGATCAGCTTCCTCTCGATCCTGCTGCTCCTCGACATCCCCGCCGGCGCGATCGTGGTCGCCGCCGTCGCGCGGCTCGCCGTCGACCTGCACCGCGCGACATACGCGCGCTGGCAGCTCTCCGGCGTCAGTCCGCGGCAGACATCCGTCGTCATCCTCGTGCAGCTCGCCTGTGCCGCCGCGCTTGCCGGCGGCCTCGGCTTCGCGATCTCGATCCCGTTCGCACCGGCCTTCCTGCATGCCGTCTTCGCGCACGATTCCAGCTGGTGGTCGAGTGCGACGATTCGTCCTGGAGCGCCCACCGCCGCGATCGTGGTGCCGCTGACCGTCGCGGTCACGATGCTCGGCGGCGTGCGTGCGGCCCTGTCCGCCGGCCGGACGCCTCCGCTCAGTGCGCTGCGCGAACCCGACGTCGAATCCCAGCGGATGCGGTGGTGGCGTTGGCTGGTGTTCGCTGCGGTTCTGCTCGCGGCCGGAGTCGGCGGTGCGCTGGCGCCCTTCCGTGCGGACGACCGCAGCACCGCGATCTCGCAGTTCCCGTTGCTGCCCGCCTACCTCACCGCCATCATCGCCGCCATCGGACCGGTGCTGTCACCCATGATCCTGCGCGCGTGGACATCGCTGATCCCGCCGCGCAGCTCGACCACCTGGTTCCTCGCCCGGAATCAGGCGCGCTATCACCTCGGACGCAGCACGGCCTCGGTCACCCCGCTCTTCGTCGGAGCGGCGCTGCTCGGCGGCATGATGACGATGGCGGCGACGACCGGGACTGCCATGTCGGCGGCAGGGCTGCCGGGGAACTTCGACCTCGGCATCCTGCAGGTGATGCTCCTGATCGGCGGACCGGTGGCACTCGGCGCGGTGGGCGCCGCCGTCGTGCTGTTCATGAGCAACCGGACCCAGGGAGCCGAGCAATCGCTGCTGCGCGCCAGCGGTGCGACGCGCGGCGTCGTGGTCGCGGCCGCGCTGTGGCAGGCCGCGATCCACGTCGTGACGGCCGCGTTGCTCGCGAGCCTGGTCATCGTCGGCACCGCCCTGATCAGCGGGGCGGCGCTGAACCGCTTCATCCCGGCCGTTCCGGTCTTCGACGTCAGCGCCGCCGCCGCCCTGGTCGTGTTCGGACTCGTGCTGACGGCATCCGCGACGGTCATCCCCACGGTTCTGCGTCTGCGAGAACGTCTCGCTCGACGCCTCTCCGTGGAATGAGGCAGGCGATCACCCGGGCTGGAGCATGCTCGCGGCATCCTCCAGAGGAGCCGCGAAGAAGGCGAGCTCCAGGGCGCTGGATCGCTCGAACGCGCGGAACATCCGCCGTCTCGTGCCGCCGTCCGCTGCCGCGGCCGCCTGCGTGACGTACGCGATCGCCCGCGCCGTCGCCTCCTCGAAGGCGGGATCCGCGTACGTCGTGAGCCAGGAGGCGTACGGATGCCGCGGGTCGCGCGCGTATTCGCCGAACTCCCCCGCGTGCAGGCGCCTGCCCAGATCCGTGTACAGCCAGAAGCACGGCAGGATCGCGGCGATCAGCTCGGCGTAGTCGCCGCCGAACGCGGTCGAGCGCAGATGGTCCAGATACGCGGTCGTCGTCGCGGACGGCTCGGCACGGAACGTGCCGGACGTCACGCCGTGCTCCGGCGTCAACCACGACGCATGCAGTTCGAGCTCGCCGACGATCGAGCCGTGCGCACCGTCTGCCCAGAACGCCTGCTCCCCCGACGTCGGCGCGAGCCGCGCCGCCTCGGCGAGGACCCGGGCGTACTCGCGGAGGTACAGCGCATCCTGACCGAGGT